>NZ_JBVHPY010000014.1:0-246103 GCF_055567695.1 Streptomyces sp. NPDC026417 | reverse complement strand
CCCCACCCCCCCCCCCCCACCCCTCCCCCCCCCCCCCCCACACCCCCCCCCCCCCCCCTCCCCCCCCCCCCCCCCCCCCCCCCCGCCCCCCCCCCCCCCCCCCTGCGACCCGGGGCCGGGTCGGGGCCAGGCGCTCGCCGAGCGGCGGGGAGGTGCCGGCCGGGAGCGCCCCACCCGTCAGGAGCAGCCTGCGGGCACCGCCTGCGACGCGCCGTCTATCAGCGCGTCGTGGGCCGCCTTGAGCCGCTCGACATCGGGCTTGACGACCTTGCGGTCGTACGTCACGAGCCCGTTCAACTCGCCCTCCACGTCCGAGATCTGGGTGTAGACGGCGCCGTTGCCTCCCTTGCAGGTCAGCTTCTGCACCTCGGCGAGGCGAGCCAGGTAGTCGTCCGTGTACGTCGACGGGTCCACGTCCACGTACGACTGCTGCACCGACCAGGCGTGGCCCGGCACCGCGAGACCGAGACCGCCGTACTCACCGCTGACCAGGGCCCGTTCACCGTCGGGGTGGGGCGGCAGCGCCGGGCTCGGATAGCCGTGCTCGTCGATGATGTCGCCGGTGCCGCCGTCCACGCCGAGATTGATGCCCGACATGCTGTTCACCAGCCGGGTCGGGTCCCACGCCTTGGCCTGGTCGGCGATGCGCGCCTCGTCGTACTGTCCCCAGCCCTCGTTGAAGGTCACCCACATGACGACCGACGGGCTGCTGATGTGCTCGTCGATCATCTGCTTCATCTCGCGCTCGTACTCGGCGCGGGACGCGGCGTCGGGGTCGACCCCCGCGGTCATCGCGGGCATGTCCTGCCAGACCATCAGACCCAGCTTGTCGGCCCAGTAGAACCAGCGGTCGGGCTCCACCTTGATGTGCTTGCGGACCGAGTTGAAGCCCATCTCCTTGTGCATCTTCAGGTCGTGGGCGAGCGCCTCGTCGGTCGGGGCGGTGTGGAGTCCGTCCGGCCAGAAACCCTGGTCGAGCGTGGCCATCAGGAAGACGGGCTTGCCGTTGAGGACGGTGCGCGGGGTGCCGTTCACCTTCTCGACGGCGATGGAACGCATACCGAAGTAGCTGCCGACGCGGTCACTTCCGACACTCACCTTCAGGTCGTACAGGAACGGGTCGTCGGGCGACCACAGCCGCGGGTCGTCGATCTTCAGGACCAGCGGCTGCCCGCTGCGTCCGCGCACGGTGGCCACTTTGTGCTTCCCGGCGTACGCGGTCGCCGTGACCGGCAGGCCGTCCCGGACGCCCTTGGGCTCGATGGTCACGTGCCCCTTGGCGACGTCGGGCGTGAGCTTGAGCGAGTCGACGTGGTCGGCGGCGACCGGCTCCATCCACACGGTCTGCCAGATGCCGGAGGACGGGGTGTACCAGATGCCGCTCGGGTCCAGGCGCTGCTTGCCCACCGGGGGGTTCTCGCCGCCCTGCGCGTCGGTCGGGTCGTAGACGCCGACGATGAGCTCCTGGGTGCGGCCGGGCTTCAGGGCGTCCGTGACGTCGGCGCTGAACTTGTCGTAGCCGCCCTTGTGTTCGGCGACCTCGGTGCCGTTGACGTACACCTCGGACTGCCAGTCGACGGCACCGAAGTTGAGCCGCAGCCGCTTGGCCGAGCCGACCTTCCAGTCGGCGGGGACGGTGAAGGTCCGGCGGTACCACATCCGGTCCTCGTGCCGTTCGATGCCGGAGAGCTGGGACTCGACCGGGTACGGAACCAGGATCTTCTCGGGCAGGTTCCTGCCCACCGGCGGCTGTTCGCCGGCCTGCGCGGAGGCGAACTGCCACTGCCCGTTGAGGTTGCGCCAGGTGTCGCGGGTCAGCTGCGGCCTGGGGTACTCGGGCAGTGCGTTGCGCGGACCGACGTCGTCGGCCCACTTGGTGCGCAGCTCGTACGTGGAGTGGTTGGGGCCGCTGCTCCAGAAGGCGTTGACAACGTTGCCGTCGGCTCCGCGCAGGTCACCCTTGCCGTCGTAGCGGAGGTCCGCGGTCCCGCGGGCCGTGCCGGTCCGGTTGCCGACGACGGGCTCCTTGAGCCCGACGATCAGGGCTCTGGGGTCGGACCGGTCCAACTCGGCCTTGCCCAGCGGCCACTTGGCGCCGCCGATGACCGCTTCGACGTGCTCGGTGAGACCGGCCGGTGGCGACTTCAGCGGCTGCGCGAAGTCGAGCCGCAGCGAGCGGCCGTCCTTGAGCACGGTGGTCCTGATGGCGCCGTCGTACGCGTATCCGTCGGGCAGCCGCAGCACGGACTGGGGGACGGCCTCCTTGCTGCCACCGGGCTCGGTCCAGCGCAGGTGGAGGTTGGAGCCGCCGAAGTGCTCGAAGTACTCGACCTTGATGTCGTAGGCGCGGCCGGCGGTCAGGTCGACGGGTGCGGAGGTCTGCTCCCGGTCCCAGTCGTCGACCCAGTGGTCGATGACCGGCTTCCCGTCGATCCACAGCCGGAAGCCGTTGTCGCCGGTGATCGCGAAGGTGTGGGCGCCGGTCTTCTCCGGCACGATCCTTCCGGTCCAGCGGACGTTGACGTCGTCCGACCGGCCGGTGGCGAAGTTCAGGCGCGGCTCCAGGTTGTCGAAGTCGAGGTTGGTGTCGAATCCGGTGGCCTTGAGCTCGTGGAAGTCGAAGGCGCCGGGGGCGGACTGGGTGTAGTACTCGCCCTTGAGGCCGTGGACCTCGACGGGGTCGTCGGCCGCGTTCGCGGCGGGGGCGGCGGTGAGTCCCGCCATCCCGAGGGCCGCTGCGAGCAGGAACGCCATGCGGATTCTGAATCGGCTGATGCGCACGGATCCTCCTTGGCTGAGGAAGGGTGGCGGCTCGGTGCTTCAGTCTGTACAACGTTGGAAGGAACGGCAGTTGGCATGAGAGCACGGCTCCCGGCCTCTGTCCAGGGCCATGACAAACGCCCCGGTGAGAGGGGCCCACATCGATGCAGAGGAGATCCCTTGCGGGTCAGCCTGAAGGACGTCGCGGAGCGCGCCGGCGTCTCGATCAAGACGGTCTCGAACGTCGTGAACAACTATCCGCACGTCACGCCCGCCATGCGGGCCAAGGTCCAGGAAGCCATCGACGAGCTGGGCTACCGGCCGAACCTCACGGCGCGCCACCTGCGCAAGGGCCGCACGGGCATCATCGCGCTCGCCGTGCCCGAACTGGGCAACCCGTACTTCGCGGAGCTGGCCGGCGCCGTCGTCGACGCGGCGGCCGAGCACGAGTTCACGGTGCTCCTCGACCACACCCGCGGCGACCGCGAGCAGGAGGTGCTGGTCAGCCAGGGCTTCCGGGCCAACGTGATCGACGGCCTGATCCTCAGCCCGCTGGAACTGGAGGCCGAGGACCTGCGCGCCCGCACGGACGACGTGCCGCTGGTGCTGCTCGGTGAGCGGGAGTACGACCTGCCCTACGACCACATCGCGATCGACAACGTGGCGGCGGCGCGGGCCGCGGTACGTCACCTGCTGAGCCGCGGCCGGACGAGGATCGCCTACCTGGGGGCCCGTACGGATTCGGCCAACCGGCCGGCGCATCTGCGTCTCGCGGGCTGGCGCGAGGAGTTGGCCGCTTCAGGGGTCCCCGCACCCGACGAGCTGGTGGTTCCCGTCGGCGGCTGGGACCGCGACGAGGGGGCCCGGGCGATGGCGCAGGTGCTGGACTCTGGGGTGCGCCCGGACGCGGTCTTCGCGTACAACGACCTGGTGGCGATCGGCGCGATGCGGGTGCTGCACGAGCGCGGGCTGCGGGTGCCGTGGGACGTGGCGGTGGTCGGGTTCGACGACATCGCGGAGGGGCGGTTCGGCGCGGTCACGCTGACCACGATCTCGCCGGACAAGCAGGCGATCGCACGCATGGCGGTGGCCTCGCTGCTCCGCAGCCTGTCGGGCCGCACGGACCCCGGCGGACGTGAACTCACCGCGGAATTCAGCCTCGTTGAGCGGGAGAGCACGCTGGGCCGACGCTGACGGGATTTCGGACAGAAGGCTTTACAGCCTCCTTTCAACGATGTAAAAACCTCCCCGGAACGACGTGCACGCCGAGTTGACCGCAAGAGCCGAACATCCCCGGGAGCGCTCTCAGCGCCGGGGCCGCGCCGTTTGGGGACTCCATGAAGCCGACCGCATTCCTCCGCCGCACCTCCGTCCGGACCCTCCTCGCCACCGGCCTCGTCACGAGCCTCGCGCTCGTCTCCGGATGCGCCAAGTCCGAGGACGACGACGGGAAGGACAAGGACTCCACCAGCCAGGGCGACTCGGGACAGGTCGTCGCGTCGCCGGAATCCGGGTCCGGACCGACCTGCGCCATCGACGCCTACGGCGGCAAGAAGATCGACCTCGCGAGCGCCACAGTCGGCTTCTCCCAGTCCGAGAAGGAGGCGAACCCCTTCCGCATCGCGGAGACCGCCTCCATCAAGGCCGAGGCCGAGAAGCGCGGCGTGAAGCTGCTGACCGCCAACGCGCAGTCGCAGTTCTCCAAGCAGATCAGCGACGTCCAAGACCTCATCGCCAAGGGCGCCGACCTGCTCGTGATCGCACCGCTGAACTCCGACGGCTGGGAACCGGTGCTGCGCTCCGCGTCCGCCAAGCACATCCCGATCGTCACCATCGACCGCAAGATCAACGCCACCGCGTGCAAGGACTACGTGAGCTTCATCGGCTCGGACTTCGTCGAGCAGGGCAAGCGGGCCGCGGACCGGATGATCGAGGCCACCGGCGGCAAGGGCGACATCGCCATCCTCCTCGGCGCCGCCGGGAACAACGTGACGACCGAGCGCACCAAGGGGTTCGAGGACCGCATCAAGGAGAAGGCACCCGGCCTCAAGATCGTCTTCAAGCAGACCGGTGAGTTCGCCCGCGAGAAGGGCCAGTCGGTCACCGAGAACCTCATCCAGTCCAAGCCGGGCATCACCGGGATCTACGCCGAGAACGACGAGATGGGGCTGGGCGCCGTCAACGCCCTGAAGGGGGCGGGCAAGAAGCCCGGCGCCGTCAAGATCGTGACGATCGACGGCACCCGCAACGCCGTCCAGGGCATCGTCGACGGCTGGATCGACGGGGTCGTCGAGTCCAACCCGCGCTTCGGGCCGCTCGCCTTCCAGACCCTCGACACCTTCACGAAGGGGGACGCGGTCGCGCAGGACATCGTCATCGAGGACAGCGCCTACACCACCGACAACGCCAAGACGGACCTGGGCAAGGCCTACTGACATGCTGTCGGTGACCGGCCTGTCCAAGACCTTCCCCGGCGTGAAGGCCCTGTCCCGGGTGGACTTCACGGCCCGCGCCGGGGAGGTGCACGCGCTCATCGGTGAGAACGGCGCCGGCAAGTCGACGCTGATCAAGGTCCTCACCGGGGTCCACCGCCCCGACGAGGGCGAGGTGACGTACAACGGGTCCCCGGTCCGCTTCGCCACCCCGCTCCAGGCGCAGCACGCGGGCATCTCCACCATCTACCAGGAGGTCAACCTCGTCCCGCTGATGAGCGTGGCCCGCAACCTGTTCCTCGGCCGCGAACCCCGCGGCCGGCTGGGCCTGATCGACTTCCGGCGCATGCACCGCGAGGCCGACGAGGCGTTGCGGGGGCTCGGCATCCGGGTCGACGTCCGCCGGCCACTGCGTGAACTGGGCGTCGGCGCGCAGCAGATGGTGGCCCTCGCCCGCGCGGTGTCGGTCGACGCCCGGGTCGTCGTCATGGACGAGCCGACCTCCTCGCTCGAACCCCGTGAGGTCCGCACCCTGTTCGGAGTGATCCGGATGCTGCGGGAACGCGGGATCGCAGTGGTCTACGTCAGTCACCGCCTCGACGAGCTGTACGAGATCTGCGACACGGTCACCGTGCTGCGGGACGGCAGGGTCGTCCACACCGGCCGGATCGCCGACCTCGACCGGCTCCGGCTCGTGTCGCTGATGCTGGGCCGGGAGATCGGCGACGTACGGGACGAGGGCCTCACCAGGTTCGCCGGGAGCCACGACACGCAGGCCGAACCGGTTCTGCGTGCCGAGGGACTGACGGTGCGTCATCAGTTGCACGGGGTGTCCGTGAGCGTACGGCCCGGGGAGGTCGTGGGTCTGGGCGGCCTGCTCGGGTCGGGGCGCAGCGAGACCGCCAAGGCCATCGCGGGGGCGCTGCCCGTCGATTCCGGCCGGGTCGTCGTGGCGGGCACCGCGGTGCGCACCGGTTCGACGCCCGCCGCGATCCGGGCGGGCATCAGTCTGCTGCCGGAGGACCGCAAGGCGGAGGGCGTCGTGCCGGGGCTGTCGGTCCGGGAGAACATCGCGCTCGCCGCCCTTCCGGGACTGTCCCGGTTCGGCCTGGTGGACGAGGCGCGCGTCGACCGGATCGTCGACACCTTCATGCGGCGGCTGCGCATCAAGGCCGCGAGCCCGCACCAGAAGGTCGGCGAGCTCTCCGGCGGCAACCAGCAGAAGGTGCTGCTGGCCCGCTGGCTCGCCATGCACCCCAAGGTCCTGCTCCTGGACGAACCGACCCGGGGCATCGACGTGGGCGCCAAGGCGGAGGTGCAGCGGCTCATCGACGAACTGGCCGACGACGGCCTCGGAGTGCTGCTGATCTCCTCGGACACGGAGGAGCTCGTCGAGGGCAGCGACCGGGTGATCGTCCTGAAGGACGGCGCGGTGATCGAGGAGCTCACCGGCGACGCCGTCACCGAGGACCGGCTGATGCGGGCCATCGCGTCCGCGCCCGTCGCGACCGAGCGCACGGAACCCGCGCCCGCCACGGTGGTCGCGCCCGGCAGCCCCACGCCGGCGGCGGCCGGCCCCGACACGACCCTGCCCGAGTCCCCCGGTACCGGAGACCACGATGACTGACCTGAGCCTGGGCCGGGTGACCGCGGACCGCGACCGGCTGCTGCGCACGCTCCAGGACTACGGCGTCTACCTCGGCGTCGTGGTCCTCTTCCTGGTGAACACCGTCTTCACCCCGCACTTCCTGTCCGGCGAGAACTTCCGCACCCAGGCGGTGCAGGTGGCCCCCGTCCTGATCGTCGCCCTCGGCATGGCGCTGGCGATCGGCAGCGAGGGCGTCGACCTGTCGGTGGGCTCGGTGATGGCCCTGTCCACCTCGCTCCTCTCCCTCTATCTGGGATACGGGCCGTGGATCGCCGTGCTGACCGCGCTGCTGGGCGGAGCCGTGATCGGCCTGGCGAGCGGCTCGCTGATCGCCTTCGTGGGCGTCCAGCCGATCGTCGCGACCCTCGCCCTGATGGTCGCCGGCCGAGGGCTCGCACTGGTCCTGCTCCCCCAGCTGAAGGACGTCCGCGACCCGGGCATGGCGGAGCTGGGATCCGGCGCCGTGCTGGGGGTGCCGTATCTGGTGCTGATCGCCGCCGCACTCGCCCTGATCGTCGCCTTCGTGGTGCGCCGGACGACGTTCGGACGGCAGCTCCTCGCCATCGGCGACAGCCGTCCGGCGGCCCGCCTCGCGGGTCTGCCGGTGGGCCGGGTGCTGATCCTGGTGTACGTGGCCTCGGGGGTCCTCGCCGCGATCGCCGGAGTGCTGGCGACCGCGCGGCTGACCGCGAGCGACCCGACCTCACTGGGCACCCTGATGGAGCTCTCCGCGATCACCGCGGTGGTGGTCGGCGGCACCCCGCTGAGCGGCGGCCGGGTCCGCATCGGCGGCACCGTCGCCGGCGCCGTCCTGATCCAGCTGCTCACCACCACGCTCATCAAGCACGATCTGCCGCCGTCGTGGACCCAGATCGCCCAGGCCGTGGTGATCGTCCTCGCCGTCTACGCGGCCAGGGAACGGGGAAAGCGATGACGACCGAAGTGGACACTCCCCCGCGCACGGCGACCCCGCCCGAGGAGGAGCCGGCCGGCGCCGGACGCTCCGAGCGGCTGAGCGCCCTCGCCCAGCAGCACGGCGCCCTGGTCACCCTCGTGGTCGCCATGATCGCGGCGTCGCTGTGCTTCGACACGTTCCTCACCGGCGACAACCTGGAGAACATGGCGCTCTCCTCGGCGTTTCTCGCGGTGGTCGCCCTCGGCATGACCTTCGTGATCATCACGGGCGGCATCGACCTGTCGGTGGGGTCGCTGTTCGCGCTGGGCGGCGTGCTGGCGGCCTGGGGCTCGCAGTACGGCACGGTGGTCGCGCTGCTCCTGCCGCTGGCGGTGTGCGGACTGATCGGCCTGGTCAACGGCCTGCTGATCGCCCGCTCGCGGCTGGCCCCCTTCATCGTCACGCTGGCCGCGATGCTCGGCGCCCGCGGCATCCTGCTCTCGGTCACCGACGAGGGCTCCCGCACCTACCTGGTGGACAAGGACTCCTTCTTCGCCACGCTCGGCCAGGGCACGCTCCTCGGAATCGGCGTCCCCGTGTGGATCACCGTGGCGCTGTTCGTCCTCGGCGCGGTGGTCCTGCGGCGCACCCGGTTCGGCCAGTACGTGTACGCGGTCGGCGGCAACGAGGACGCGGCCGCGCTGATGGGTGCCCCCGTCGCCCGAACGAAGATCTCCGTGTACACCCTGTCCGGGCTCTGCGCGGGTCTCGCGGGCGCCCTCAACGCGGCCTGGCTGGTGTCGGGAGTGACGATCCTGGGGTCCGGCATGGAGCTGGAGGCGATCTCGGCGGTGGTGATCGGCGGCACGCTGCTCACCGGCGGATTCGGTTTCATCAGTGGCTCGCTGGTCGGCGTGCTGCTCCTGAAGGTCATCCAGAACGTCATCAACCAGATCGGCTCGCTGGACTCGGCCTACCAGCAGGTCGTCAGCGGGGCGTTCCTGGCGGTGGTGGTCGTCGCCCAGACCTGGCTGGGCAGGCGGCGGCGGGTGCTGTGACCGCCGCACCCGCCGCCCGCTCCGGCAGCCCTACGGCACCCGCTGCCCCTTCCCCAGACCGATCACCCCGCCCTTGGAGACCGTGTAGAGCGCCGCGTCGCGCTCGGGGTTGACCCCTATCGTCGCTCCGGGCGGCACCTCGACGTTCTTGTCGAGGACCGCGCCGCGCACCACCGCGCCCCGCCCGATGTGGACGTTGTCGTGCAGGACCGAGCCCTGCACGACGGCGCCCGGGTCGACGACCACACCCGGCGAGAGCACGGACCGGGTGACCTGGCCGCGGATGAGGCAGCCCGCGCTGATGATCGACTCACTGGCCATGCCGCCGGCGTTGAACCGCGCCGGGGACAGCTGCCCGGAGTGGGTGTAGATGGGCCAGCTGCGGTTGTAGAGGTTGAAGGCGGGGCGCTCCGCGATGAGGTCCATGTGGGCGTCGTAGTAGGCGTCGAGGGTTCCCACGTCACGCCAGTACCCCTGGTCCCGCGTGGTCTCGCCGGGGACGTGGTTCTCGCTGAAGTCGTAGAGCTGCGCCTCGCCGCGTTCGGTGAGCATGGGGAGAATGGAACCGCCCATGTCGTGCACCGAGTTCTCGTCCTCGGCGTCCCGGTGGAGCGCCTCGATCAGGGCCTTGGTGGTGAAGATGTAGTTGCCCATGGAGGCGAAGACGCACTCGGGATCGTCGGGGAGGCCGGGCGGGTCGGCGGGCTTCTCCAGGAAGCCCTGGACGGTCTGCCCGTCCGAGCCGGGGCTGATGATCCCGAACGCCGAGGACTCCGCGCGCGGCACCCGGATGCCCGCCACGGTCACTCCGGCGCCGCCCTCGATGTGCTGCGCCAGCATCTGCCGCGGGTCCATGCGGTACACGTGGTCGGCGCCGAACACCGCTATGTAGTCCGGCTGTTCGTCGTGGACCAGGTTGAGGGACTGCAGGATCGCGTCGGCGCTGCCGAGGTACCAGCGCGGGCCGAGCCGCTGCTGCGCCGGGACGGGCGTGACGTAGTTGCCGAGGAGGCTCGACATCCGCCAGGTCGTCGTCACGTGCCGGTCCAGCGAGTGCGACTTGTACTGCGTCAGGACGCAGATGCGCAGGATGTCGGCGTTGACCAGGTTGGAGAGCACGAAGTCGACGAGGCGATACGTTCCGCCGAAGGTCACCGCGGGTTTCGCCCGGTCCGCGGTGAGGGGCATGAGTCTCTTGCCCTCGCCGCCCGCCAGAACGATTCCCAGCACCGAAGGTCCACCGCGCCGCATACCGCCGCCCCTCTACGCCCGGTCGGGCCGCGCCCCTGTCGCTGAGCCGGCTCCGGTTTCTCGACTACGCCTGTCTCACGGCTACCCCGGTTTGCGGACTTCCTCGTACAACTGGACGGTTCGGCGGGCCACCGCGTCCCAGCCGAACTCCCTTACGGCACGCTCCCGTCCGGCCTCGCCCATCCGCCGGGCGGTCTCCGGATCGGCGAGCACCGTGCCCAGGGCGCGTGCGAGCTGCGCCTCGAAGTCGCCCTCGACCGGCACGAGCAGGCCCGTCCGGCCGTCGTCGACGACCTCGGGGATGCCGCCGACCCGGGAGGCCACCACGGCCGTGCCGCAGGCCATCGCCTCCAGGTTGACGATGCCGAGGGGCTCGTACACCGATGGGCACACGAACACGGCCGCGTGCGTGAGGAGTTGGACGACATCGGGGCGCGGCAGCATCTGCGGGATCCAGTGCACTCCCTCGCGGACGCTGCTCAGGTCCCGGAAGAGCGCGCGGAACTCCCGGTCGATCTCCGGGGTGTCGGGAGCGCCCGCGCAGAGCACCACCTGGACGGCCGGGTCGATGTCCCGTACCGCACGCAGGAGATGGGGCACGCCCTTCTGGCGCGTGATGCGGCCGACGAACAGGACGTACGGGCGGTCCGGGTCGAGGCCGACCCGGGCCAGGACGTCGGTGCCGTGGTCGGGCCGGTAGAGCGAGGTGTCGATGCCGTTGTGCACGACGCGGACCCGGGCCGGGTCCAGGGCGGGATAGCAGCCGAGGATGTCCTCGCGCATGGCCCCGGACACGGCGATCACGGCGTCCGCCGACTCGACGGCGGTGCGCTCCGCCCAGCTGGACAGGGTGTAACCGCCGCCCAGTTGCTCGGCCTTCCAGGGGCGCAGCGGTTCCAGGGAGTGGGCGGTCATCACGTGCGGGATGCCGTACAGCAGCTTGCCGAGGTGACCGGCGAGGTTGGCGTACCAGGTGTGCGAGTGGACGAGGTCGCGGCCTTCGAGCGCGGCGGCGACGGCCAGGTCCACGGAGAACGTGCGCAGGGCGTCGTTGGCGCCGTCCAGCGCGGACCAGGGCCGGTGGCGTACGACTCCGCCCGCGGCGCCCTCGCCCCAGCAGTGCACGTCCAGGTCCACGAGGGACCTCAACTCGCGGGCCAGGAACTCGACATGCACCCCCGCGCCGCCGTACACGTCGGGCGGATACTCCCGCGTCAGCAGTCCCACACGCACACAGAACCCCCTGTCGAAACGGCCGGATTCCTTCATGGTCACCCAGATGCGGCCCCCGGGGAAGAGCGCGGTGTCCGAGAACCGCCCCTCGCCGGCCCCGGCGGGCGGTCGAGGCAGCAGTCGCCGCACAGGCCTCCGCCGGGCAGCCGGTAGTAGAGGCAGCAGGTGCGGCGGCGGAGCGTGGCCGGGTCCAGCGTCCACGACAGGTCGGGGTGGGCGAGGAGCGGCTCCGCGAGGGCGCGGGCGCGCCGCGCCACCTCGGGGCGGCCGTTCACCCGGGCCCACCGGTCGAGCTGCCGCACGGCACCGGCCAGCGCGGCGCCCGCGTTGCCCCACAGCAGGCGGCCGGAGATCGTGTACCGGGCCCGCAGCGCGGCCGCCAGCGGCCCCAGGTGGCCGTCGTGGACGACCCGGCCGACCTCCCTCGCGGGGAGCCAGCGCACCTCGGACAGCCACAGCTCCTCGGGCGCGCTGCCGTCCGGGTCCCAGTGCAGGAGCCGTGCGTCGAGGTCGGGTGTGCGGCCGTACAGCGCGGCGGCGCCTAGGGCGACGGACCAGAGCCGGGCCGCGAGCGCCTGGTGCGCCACGGACACCGCGATCCGCGGCTCCGGTGCCCCCAGACTTTTCGCAACTTTTCGGACACGGAAAATTACCGGATCCCCGTAAACATCCGACTCGTCGGCCGGCGCCGGCTGCGCGTACGCGCGCGCGAGGGTCGGCAGCGCCCGGCCCGGCGCTACGCCGGCGCGTAGTACGGAGAAGCCGCCGAGGGCGTCGAGTGCGGCGAGGTCGCGGTCGGTGTCCACGAAGAGCAGTAGTACCAAGCCCCTTAGGGGGTGACACCCCCGGGTCGGCGTGCGGTGTCACCCACCCTGGGGAGGACGGGGCCCCCGCTCTACTCCATCGGCAGTAGGACTCAATGCCTGCTCAAGTACGACGACATGAACTGTTTCGCGAGGCATCGTTGTAACCATGGAAGCCGACCGTTCGTCGCGCCGGGCACAGCGCCCACGCCGCACGCAGAGGAGGGACTCGTGAACGCCCTCTCGCTGTCCGTGCTGCTCTCGCTCGTCTCCGCCGTCGCCTACGCCGGCGGGGCGATCGTCCAGGAGCAGGTCGCGGTGACGTCGCCGGACCAGACGTACGCGCCGCTGCGCAGGCTCGGCTGGTGGGCCGCCGTCGCGCTGAACGGTCTCGGCGGGCTGCTGCACGTGGTGGCGCTGGCCTACGGTCCGCTGAGCCTGGTGCAGCCCCTCGGCGCGCTGACGATCGTGTTCGCGCTTCCCATGGCCGCCCTCTTCGTCGGCCGCCGGGCCGGATCCACCGCCTGGCGCGGCGCGATCATGGCGACCGTCGGGCTCGCGGGCCTGCTGTCGCTGGTCGGCACGGCCGACGCGCAGTCCCTGGGCAGCGCCCAGCGCATCGTGCTGGCGCTGGTGACGGGCGGCGCGGTGGTCGCGCTGATGGCGGCGGCCCGGGCCGCGCACCGCCACCCGGCGGTGCGCAGCGTGCTGCTCGCGGTGGCGGCCGGTCTCGCCTTCGGTATCTCGTCGGTCTTCACGAAGACGGTCGCCGTGGACTGGACCGGCGGCGTCTCCCTCGCGGACCTGCCGTCCCTGGGCGTCATCGCGGTCCTGGCCACGGCCGGCATGCTGCTGTCGCAGGCCTCCTACCGGGGCGGCGGCCTCGCGGCGCCGCTGGCCACGCTGACGGTGGTCAACCCGGTCGTGGCGGCGGCCGTGGGCATCACGATGTTCGGCGAGACCTTCCGCCACGGCACCACGGGCACGGTTCTCGCGCTCGGCTGCGGCGTCGTCGCCGCGGGCGGCCTGATCCTGCTCACCACGGAGCGGCTGGGCGGCGCACGCCGCACGGATCCGCAGCAGGCTCCGTCGGCGGCGCCCGCTCCCGTCCCCGCCACGACCGCTGCGGCCCGCGCTCCGCGGGCCGGGACGGACCCGGCCGGCGCGCCGCACGCGGTCGTCCCGGAGACCTTCGCCGGACCCGTCGTCCTCGTCGGAACCGACGGAGCGGCCGCACCGGACGGGGCGGCCGGGCGGGACCGGTTCGCCGCCTCGGACGGGTTCACGGCATCGGACGGGCTCCCCGGGGCGGACGGGCTGGTCGCGTCCGAGGTCATCGAGGAACTGCTGGCCCGGCTGCCCGACCAGCCCGTGACCACGGTGCCGCCCGACGTCTTCCCCGCCGTGACCGTGCCCGAGGACGTCCTCCTGCCGGTCCCGGTGCCCGCCCCCGAGGGCGCGCACGAGGACCGGGAGCCGGCCGACGAGGTGCAGGGCTACTACAGCCCCTTCTACGGCGGGCCGTATGTGCCGCTGGCGCGCCGCAACCACCGGCGCACCCGCGTCAGATCCTGACGCCGCCTGCGCGCAGGTAGGCGACCGGATCGACGTCACTGCCGAAGCCGGGCCCCGTCCGCACCTCGAAGTGCAGGTGGGGTCCTGTGCTGTTGCCCGTGGAGCCGGAGCGCCCTATGCGCTGCCCGACCGCCACGTTCTGCCCCGCGCGCACCGAGATCGCCGACAGATGGGCGTACTGGCTGTAGCGGCCGTCGGAGTGCCGGATGACCACCTGGTACCCGTAGGAGCCGCCCCAGCCGGCGCTGACCACGTGCCCGGCTCCGACCGCCTTGACCGAGGTCCCGGTGGCCACCGGGAAGTCGACGCCCGTGTGGTACCCCTTCGACCAGGACGAACCGGCGGCGCGGTACGGCGTTCCGGTCGAGGCCGTCACCGGGGCGACGAGAGTGTGGGTCTTGGGCGCCGTGTCCGAGGAGGCCTTCTGCGGGGCGGTCTTCGCCGGCTTCTTCGTCGCGGGCTTCGCCGCCGGCTTCCCGGCCGGCGCCCGCGTGTCGGCCGGGTGCGCCGGGGCCTTGGCGTGCAGGTTCAGCCGCTGGCCCGGGACGATCAGGTCGGGGTCGGCGCCCACGGTGGCACGGTTGGCCGCGTACAGCTGCTGCCAACCTCCCTGCACCCGCCGCGAGTCGGCGATGCCGGAGAGCGTGTCGCCCCGGACGACCGTGTACATCTCGGCCGTACCCGCCTGCGACTGGGGAGTGGTCTGGGGGCGTACGTCCTTGACGGTGCGCTTGGACGTCCGCGCCGGGGTGTCCGCGGTGTCGAGGTCGGGGGTGGCACCGCCGCGGGTCAGACCGGCCCGGACGGAGCACACCGGCCAGGCACCCGGGCCCTGGCTCCTCAGCACCTTCTCCGCGACGGCGATCTGCTGGTCCTTGGTGGCCAGGTCCGCGCGCCGGGCGTAGAGCTTGCCGCCGTACGCCTCCCAGGTGGACTGACTGAACTGCAGTCCCCCGTAATAGCCGTTGCCGGTGTTGATGCTCCAGTTGTTCGTGGACTCGCAGGCCGCGACCTTGTTCCAGGTCCCCACGTCGGCCGCGTCCGCGACGCCGGCGCCGATGAGCGGGATCGCCATGCCGGCGCCACCCGCGGTGACCGTGAGCGAGGCCCGGTTGATCCTGTTCGGCTGGTACCGGCGATGCCGGCCGCGCACGGCCATGATGAAGCCCCCCTCGACACCTGTCAGGAGCGGCAAAAGTAAGCGGCTCCAACCGGCCGGGACAAGGCGGCAATCGGCCGTGCTGTTTCCCTTTCAAGAGTTGCTCAGGTCAGCGGCGGGCGATGTGGCCGAAACCCGATGCCGCGTGGCGGTGCCCGCCGATGAGGCACCGATGGGTTCTTCTGCGTACACACCCTCGGCGAGTCAGGATGGCCGGGGGGCAATACTGACGAGCACGACCGGCATCAGCGATAACAGGACCTCTCAGGAGTCACCTATGAGCACTTCAGCGCAGATCGGCGTCACGGGTCTCGCGGTCATGGGCCGCAACCTCGCCCGCAACTTCGCCCGCAACGGCTTCGCGGTCGCCGTGCACAACCGGACCGCCTCGAAGACACATGCCCTGGTGGAGGAGTTCGGGCACGAGGGCGAGTTCGTGGCGGCCGAGACCGCGAAGGAGTTCGTGGCGGCCCTGGAGCGTCCGCGCCGACTGGTGATCATGGTCAAGGCCGGTGACCCGACCGATGCGGTGATCCAGGAGTTCGCACCGCTCCTGGAGCCCGGAGACATGATCATCGACGGCGGCAACGCCCACTTCGCGGACACCCGCCGCCGGGAGCGCGAGCTGCGCGAGCAGGGCATCCACTTCGTCGGTACGGGCATCTCCGGCGGCGAGGAGGGCGCGCTGCACGGACCGAGCATCATGCCGGGCGGCTCCAAGGAGTCGTACGAGTCGCTGGGCCCCATGCTGGAGAAGATCTCCGCGAAGGCCTCGGACGGCTCGCCCTGCGTGACGCACTGCGGCCCCGACGGCGCCGGGCACTTCGTGAAGATGGTCCACAACGGCATCGAGTACGCCGACATGCAGCTGATCGGCGAGGCCTACCAGCTGCTGCGCGACGTGGCCGGGTACTCGCCCGCGCAGATCGCGGAGATCTTCCGCACCTGGAACACCGGCCGACTCGACTCGTACCTGATCGAGATCACCGCCGAGGTCCTCTCCCACGTGGACGAGGCGACGGGCGAGCCGTTCGTGGACATCGTGCAGGACCGGGCCGAGCAGAAGGGCACCGGCCGCTGGACCGTGCAGATCGCCCTGGACCTCGGCGTCCCGGTGTCCGGCATCGCCGAGGCGGTCTTCGCCCGCTCGCTGTCCGGGCACGCCGACCTCAGGGCCGCCTCGCGCGACCTGGCGGGCCCGAAGGCCGCCAAGCTCGGGGAGGGCGAGGCCGCCGCCTTCGCGGACCGCGTCGAACAGGCGCTCTACGCCTCGAAGATCGTGTCGTACACCCAGGGCTTCCACGAGATCAGCGCGGGCAGCGCGGAGTACGACTGGGACATCGACCTCGGTGCGGTGGCCTCCATCTGGCGGGGCGGCTGCATCATCCGCGCCGCCTTCCTGGACCGCATCCGCGCGGCGTACGACGCCCGGGCGGACCTGCCGAGCCTGCTGTCCGACGAGACGTTCGCGCAGGAGATCGCCGCCGCGCAGGACAACTGGCGCGAGGTGCTCGTCGCCGCGACCCTCCAGGGCGTGCCCACGCCCGGCTTCGCGGCGGCCCTCGCCTACTACGACGCGCTGCGCGCCGAGCGCCTGCCGGCGGCGCTCACCCAGGGGCAGCGTGACTTCTTCGGCGCGCACACCTACCGGCGCACGGACCGGGAGGGCTCGTTCCACACGCTGTGGGGCGGGGACCGGTCGGAGGTCGAGGCGTAGGACGCCCGCGCGGTGGGCCGGTGGCCCGGTGCGGAGGAGCGAAACGCCTCCGCACCGGGCCACCGGCCGTGCAGAATCGCCGCGTCACGCCCGCCGGGACAGGGGTCCCGGCTGCGGGTCGGGCTCCGGAACGGGGTCGGGCCCCGGCGGCTTCGGGACCGGCGACGGCGAGGGCGGCTCCGGAGCGGGCCCCGGACCCGGACCCGGGCCCGGCGGCGGGGTCGGGTTCGGCGGAGCCGGGTCGGGGAACGGCTGCGGATCGGGGGCCGGTCCCGGCGTGGGACTCGGCGGTACGGGAGTGGGGAACGGCTCGGTCATGGTGTCCTCCAGCCAGTCGGTACGTCGGCCCTGGACTTTTCCCACGCCTACCCGAGCCCGGCGCCCCCAGTCACCCCGTCGCACCACGGAAGACGACCAGGTGGGTCCAACCGGGGCATCGGGGCGTGCGGCTCCGGGTGACGGGGGCCGCGTGCGGACGGGACGGTTGGCGTGGGTGCGGGCGGGCCGGGGCCCGGCAGAGCGCGCTCTGCCGGCGCTCCTTGTCAGCGCGGATACGACTCCGGTACGGCTCAAGGCCGTCTCACCGGGCAACGTCCCGGTCAGCCTCGGCACGCCTGCATGAGGATGGCCGTACGACTGCCGGTCGTCCCGTCCGGCCCGCGTGCTCGTCAGCCCCGGCGTAGTACCGCGTCCGCTCCCGCCGCGAGTCCCGGACCGGGGCTCGACAGCACCGGCACGGTCGTCCTGGTCAGGTGCCGGGCGGGCGCCATGGAGGCCTGGGCGAGGACGATCGCGTCGGCGTCGGTGACCGCGTCGGCCACGTCCGCGACGGCACGGGCGCAGCCCTGGGTGTCGCCCGCCTCGAAGAGCGCGAACGCGCCGTCGACCAGGACCGTACGGACATCGGCCGGACGGCCGTCCCGCCGTGCCTCCTCCTCGACCAGGGCGACCGTCGACGCCAGGGTGCTCTCCACCGTGGCGAGGACGACGACGCGCGGGCCCGCGGCCACCGCGGCGGCGGCCATCGGCCGGTCCACCCGCAGTACCGGCACCGCGGCATCGGCCGCCTCGGCGACGCCGCCGATGGTCGAGCAGGTGCAGAGCACGGCGCCCGCTCCCTCCGCGACGGCACGGTCGAGGGCCGCCCGCACGTCGCCCGCCACCGCGTCGGGGCCCTCGGCGCGGGCACGGGAGAGAAGGTCCTCGGCGACGAGGTGCCGCAGTCCGAGGCCCGGGTGAGCCTCGTCGCGCAGCGCGTCGAAGACGGGGATGTGCGCGGGCGAGGTGTGCAGCAGGGCGAGCGTGCCCGTTTCCGGCATCAGAAGCGGCCCGGGTGGGCGTCCAGCCAGTCCTTCGCGGCCTGTACGAGTTCGGGCGCGGCGGCCGGGGCCTCGTCGGGGTGACGGGCCGCCCACTTGACGACGTACGGGCAGAGCGGTGCGACCGCCACGCCCTCGCGCCCGGCGATGCCGTACAGCTCGCGGGCGAGCGAGCTGCCGATGCCCTGTCCCTCGTGGGCGGGTTCCACGATGGTGTGCACCGGCACGAGGGCGCGCTCGGGGGCGTCGAGGACGAAGTACTCGATGTGGCCGACCACGTCGTCCCCGGCGAAGGCCTCCAGGCGGCCGGCGTCCCGGTCGTCGCGGATCTCGATGTCGCTCATGTGCACACTCCTCGGGCTGGGGGCGGGCCGGGACGACGGAGGACGGCTCAGGCCGGGACGGCCTGCGGGCTGCGCTTCTGGTCCGAGCCCGGTACCGGCTCGGACGGGTCGGCCCCCAGGGCGACGATCCGGTTGTCGCGGTCCACGTGCACCACCCGGGGCTCGAGCGTCCGCGCCTCGGCGTCGGTCACCTGAGCGTAACTGATGATGATCACCAGATCGCCGGGGTGCACGAGATGGGCGGCGGCCCCGTTGATCCCGACGACCCCCGAGCCGCGCTCCCCCTCGATGACGTAGGTCTCCAGGCGGGCACCGTTGGTGATGTCGACGATGTGCACGAGCTCACCGGGCAGCAGATCGGCGGCGTCGAGCAGATCGGCGTCGATGGTCACCGATCCCACGTAGTGCAGGTCGGCCTGGGTGACGGTGGCGCGGTGGATCTTGGACTTGAACATGGTGCGGAACATGGCGAAGCTCCCGGTTTGTCAGCTCCCTGCCTGCCTTTGCAGGTCAAGGGCGGTCTCCGGAGCGTACAACGGTTCGCATGCCCGGTCAGCTGTCCCCAGGTGTTCCGGGGCTCACACCGACCCGTCGGCGGTGGTCCCGCCGCCTGCCGCTGCACCGCACGGGGCAGCCTCTTCGCGCGCGCTCTCGCCGGACCCACTGATCCGGACTGCTCGGCGGGGGCCGGCGGCGTTCGGCCTTGGCTGCGCCCACCGCCGCCAAGCAGTCCGGCGCCAAGTCAGCCGGGTATGGGGTGGTGAGCCCGGGCGAACTGCTCCACGACGGCGGCGCAGAAGGCGGGCAGGTCGGCCGGGCCGCGGCTGGTGACCAGTTGGCCGTCGACGACCACCTCCTCGTCGGCGACCTCCGCGCCGGCGTTGCGCAGGTCGGTGCGGATGCTGGGCCAGGACGTCAGGCGGCGGCCTCGCACGGCGTCGGCTTCCGCCAGGGTCCAGGGGCCGTGGCAGATCGACGCGACCGGTTTCCCGCCGGCCATGAAGTCCTTGACGAACCGCACCGCGTCGCGGTCCATGCGCAATTGGTCGGGGTTCATGGTGCCGCCGGGCAGGAGCAGGGCGTGGTAGTCGTCGACGGAGGCGTCGGCGACCAGCCGGTCCACGGGGAAGGTTCCGGCCGGGTTGAGGTCGAACTGGCGGGCCTGGATCTCGCCGGGGTGGAGCGAGACGATCTCGGTCTCCGCCCCTGCGCCCTGCAGCGCACCGCGCGGCTGGTCCAGTTCCACGCGCTCGACGCCGTCGGTGGCCAGAATCGCCACCCTCATCCCCTGGAGTTCCCGTGTCATGGTCGGGCTCCCTTCACGAGTCGCTGGTCGTGCGATGCGAGCGGCTCCGTGGATCACCACGGTGTCGCCGGGTCGAACGCGGGCGAGCCCGGTGGCGTACCGGCCGGGCCGGATGTCGGAGAGCCTCGCGCAGTCGGTCCGCCGCTCCGGGCGACACGCACGGGGTGCGACTGCTACAGCAGCCGGTCGAACACCGCAGTCACGCCCTCCCACTGGCTGGTCTGCGGGTTCTTTTCATCCGGATACACGATCTTGAACGTCTCGGCGAGGGCGACGCTGAGACCGCCGATGATCTCGGGGTAGCGCTGTTCGGTCTCCTCGGTGGGGGCCCGGTCGAGGGCCGGGTGCGCGGCGAGCTGTTCCAGGATCGGCTTCAGCTCGACCTCCTCGTCGAGCCGACGGAACCGGTGGATGCTCTCCTGGAGGCCCTTGGTGATCGGTAGGTCCCACGGTTCGACGGTGTCCCGGCCGTTGGCCTTGGCCGACGCCTGGCCGACGACCAGGAGGTCGTAGAGCTTGGCGTCGACGAAGTCGCCGTACCGCTTCAGGTCGTTCTTGTCCACGTCGAGGCCCGCGGCGGCGCGGAAGAACCTCTCGAACTTCGACACACCCATCACGGTCATGCCTCTCGCCTCCTCATCGGGAACCGGACGTCGTCGTTCGCTTCTGCCCGTGCCGCGATCGGCTGTTACCCGGTCGAGATTCGCAGAGCCCCCTGCTGAGCGCCTCCCCACCCCAGGCCGAAAAAGGGCTCCCCCTCTTCCCCTGGCAGAGCAGCATGGGTGCGCAGACATCCCGGAGCGGCGTCCGCACGCCCGGCGCCGGCGACGCGCGAGAAGCACGCCGTCCTGCGATGCCTTCAGAGCATCTCCAGGGGCGTGGGCCCGCCGGGCGGCGGGAACGCCTCGTCAAGGGCGTCGAGCGCCTCGGCGGGGAGGTGGAGGTCCGCCGCGCCGCGGTTCTCCCGGACGTGGTCGGGCGATCCGGAACGCGGGATCGCCGCCACCCCCTGTGCCAGCACCCAGGCGAGCGCCACCTGGGTCGGCGTGGCGTCGAGGGCCCGGGCCACGGCGCCCAGGGCCTCGACCTTCAGCAGCCGCCCCTGCTCGATCGGGGAGTAGGCCATGGCCGTCACGCCGGCCTCGCGGCACCAGGGGAGCAGATCCCACTCGATGCCGCGCCGGGAGAGGTTGTACAGCACCTGGTCGACGGCCACGGCGTCGCCGCCGGGGATCGCGGTGAGCTCGACCATGTCGGCGACGTCCAGATTGCTCACCCCCCAGTGCCGGATCTTCTCCGCCTCCATCAGGTCGGTGAATCCCGCGAGGGTCTCCTCGAGTGGCCACCGTCCGCGCCAGTGCAGCAGGTACAGGTCCAGCTGTTCCGCACGGAGCCGCCGCAAGCTGCGCTCGCAGGCGGCGACGGTACCCTTCCGGTCGGCGTGGCCGGGCAGGACCTTGCTGACGAGGAAGACCTCTTCCCGGCGTCCCCGAAGGGCCTCTCCGACGAGCTCCTCGGCTGCGCCGTCGCCGTACATCTCCGCCGTGTCGACGACGGTCATGCCCAGGTCCACGCCCAGCCGCAGCGCGGCGATCTCCTGTTCACGCCGGGCCGGGTCCTCGCCGAGATACCAGGTGCCCTGCCCGAGCGCCGAGATCTCCTCTCCGGAGGGGAGTGCGATCGTTCTGGCCGATTCCGCAGACATCTCGTGCCTCCCGTCGGCCGCGGAGCCGAGTCACGCGGACCCGCGCCGAGTACCCAGGTCCGCGCCGCCCAGACAGGACAACCGGGGTCGCATGCGTCGCAGGGAGTTCAGGAGGAGCGAGCTGACCGCGCCGAGCGCGCGCCGGGAACCGGTGCGCGGTCGCGCAGCGCGACGACGACCGACATGACGGCGCCGCAGGAGAGGACCGCCGCGAAGCCGATCATCGCGGTCTGCACGGCGAAATGCCGCAGGGCGATGCTGAACAGCACGGAGGGCAGGCCCATGCCGAGGTAGGCGACGACGAAGAACACGGCGAGGACCCCCGCGCGTGAGGCGGGCTCGGCCACTGAGACGGCACGTTCGACGCCTCCCTTGAACAGCAGCCCGGAGCCGGCTCCCGACAGGGCCACGGCGACCAGGTAGAGCCAGAGCACCGGGTGGTGGAGCGCGACGGCGCACAGGAGCAGGCCGACCGGGAAGACCACCGCCCCCACGGTCAGGACCCGGGGCAGCGGGAGGCGTCCCAGCACCAGCTGGGCGGCCGCCGCGGAACCGAACATGAGGAAGGCCGCCAGGCCGACCACGAGGTGCGAGTCGGTGTGCAGGGTGCCGTGGAGCACGCTGGCCCCGAGCGAGGAGATCAGGCCGAGGATCGCGAAGGCGAAGGCGCCCAGCGCGCCGGCCGCGCCGAAGGTCCGCCGGCCGCCGGGGCGCAGGGCGAACCTGCGGGGCGGTTCGGCCGCGGGCAGCTCAAGGTCCACGGTCTCCGGGGTGCACAGCACTAGCACCAGGCACACTGCCATGGCGAGCGTGAAGATCGCCTGGGTGGTGATCAAGGGCGTGGGGAGCCATTCGGCGGCGGCTCCGGCGACCAGGGGCCCCGAGGCCAGTCCGCCGAGGTTGGCGGCGGTGGCCACGATGCCGGGCAGCACCGAACCCGTCCGTTCCGGACGGGCCTCGTGGTGGAGGTCGTGCAGGTACGTCGTCGCGGTCGAGGCCATCAGCCCCAGTCCGACACCGTTCAGGACCCTGCCCGTGATCAGTCCCGGCAGGTCGCGCCACACGATCAGTACGACCGAGGCGATGATGCCGATCAGCAGCGCCGGGACGATGATGCGCCGCCGCCCGAGCCGGTCCGACAGGTGTCCCAGCCCGAGGAAGGCGACCGCCGCGCCCACGACCATCGAGGCGTACGCCACCGTGACCGTGGTCGCCCCGAAGTGGTCCCGGGCCTCGTACAGCGGCCACAGCGGGGTGGGCGCGGTACCGAAGGCCATCAGCACGGTGAAGGCCACCGCCACGAGCCAGAACCCGGTCGCGTGCGAGGCACGGCGCCGGGCGGGCGCACGGGGCGGCAGGCAGGCGGGAGCGGGTGCGGGGACCCGGTGGGTCGGGTCGCCGGAAGCCTCGGCTGTGGGACGGCACAACGGCGTCGGAACGGCAGGCAGGGGTACCCCTCCTCAAGTGGAAGTGAACGGCGCCTTCCATTGTCCTCACCAGCCAGAATCAGTGCCAACGAATGCTTTTGCTGGGCTTGAGCAGCATGAGTGATACTTCTCGGGTGGAGCTACGTCAGCTGGAGCACTTCATCACGGTCGCCGAGGAGCTGAGTTTCACCCGCGCCGCCCGTCGGCTGCACGTGGTGCAGTCCGGGGTGTCCGCCGCGATCCGTTCCCTGGAGCGCGACCTCGGCTGCGCGCTGTTCGAGCGCACGTCGCAGCAGGTTCGGCTCACCGGGGCCGGCGCGGCGCTGCTGCCGGAGGCTCGGGCCACTCTGCACGCGGCGCAGGCGGCCCAGGACGCCGTGCGCTCCGCGCAGGGCACGCTTCTCGGCACGGTGAACGTCGGTGCCATGGCCTCGGTGGAGGTGGTGGACCTGCCCGCACTCCTCGGGCAGCTGCACGCGCGGCATCCCGCGATCGACGTCCGGCTGCGGCTGGCGACGACCGGCTCGGCGGGGCTGGCGCACGCACTGCTCAGCGGGGACCTGGACGTGGCCTTCCTGTCGCTGCCCGAGCACAAGCCCGCCGGGATCGACGCACGGGAGCTGGCCACCGTGCCGCTCGTCCTGGTGGTGAGCACCGACCACCCGCTCGCGCAGCGGCAGGACGTGGCACTCGCGGACCTCGCGGCAGAGCCCTTCGTGGACTTCCCGCCGGGCTACGGCAACCGCGAGGTGGTCGACCGGGCATTCGCGGCGGCGGGCGTCGTACGCCGGGTGGCACTGGAAGTGCCCGACATCGACATGGGGGCGGCCCTGGTCCGGCACGGTCTGGGCATCGCCTTCCTGCCCGCGTTCGCCGTCGACCGCACCCCCGGCCTGCACGTCCTGGACGTCCGGGGCACCGTGCTCCGCTGGAGCATGCATCTCGGCACGTCGTCGACCAGGCGGCCCGGCTCGGCCCTGCGGGCGCTGCTCGACCTCGTCGACCTTCACGTCATCGCCCTGTGACGTCCCGGCCTGCCGAACTCCGAGGGCGCCCGGCAGGTCGGGACGCCACGGGACGCCGGCCCGGGTCCCCGGCGACGCTGCGGCGGCGCGGTAGCGCAGATGACGGCTCCCGGTGCCGCGACCCGGGTCCGTGAGCGGACCAGAGGGGCACTCGCCCTTTCCTCGAACGCGTCACCCGGCTCCTCGGCCGCCCGCTCCCCGCCCGCCGGCCCCGTTCCGGTGACGACCGGGGCACGGCCCGCGAGGTCCTCGACCAGCCTCCGCGCCCCGGTGCGCGGCGAGGACGACGGCGCGACGACCGTGCCGACGCCCCGCGGGTGACCGGCCAGCCCGAGTCCGACGACGCCATCGCCGGTTTCCGGGAGGCTCACGCCACCGCCGTCTCCGTCGCGTCCTCGGGGACCCTCTCCGAGGTCTCGGTCCCGGCGTCCCGCGCGCTTCCCGTCCCGGGCGCGAACTGGGTCCGGTACAGCTCGGCGTACCGGCCCCCCGCCGCCAGCAGTTCGTCGTGCGTCCCGCGCTCCACGATCCGGCCGGCCTCGACGACGAGGATGGCGTCGGCGGCACGCACGGTCGACAGGCGGTGCGCGATCACCACGGCGGTCCGTCCCTCCAGCGCCTCGGTCAGCGCCTCCTGGACGGCAGCCTCCGAGGTGTTGTCCAGGTGGGCGGTGGCCTCGTCGAGGATGACGACGCGCTGGCGGGCGAGCAGCAGCCGGGCGATGGTCATCCGCTGGCGCTCACCGCCGGACAGCCGGTAGCCGCGCTCGCCGACCACCGTGTCGAGGCCGTCGGGCAGGGACCGCACGAGGTCCTCCAGGCGGGCGCGGCGCAGGACGTCCCACAGGTCGTCCTCGGTGGCGGAGGGGCGGGCGAGCAGCAGGTTGGCCCGCACCGAGTCGTGGAAGAGGTGCCCGTCCTGGGTGACCATGCCGAGGGTCTCGCGCATCGACTCGGCGCTCAGGTCGCGCACGTCGACGCCGCCGATCCGGACGGTGCCCTCGTCGGTGTCGTACAGCCGCGGAAGCAGCTGGGCGATGGTGGACTTTCCGGCTCCGGACGACCCGACGAGTGCCACCGTCTGGCCGGGTTCGGCGCGGAAGGAGACGCCGTGCAGGACCTCGGCGCCGCCGCGGGTGTCGAGGGCCGCGACCTCCTCCAGCGAGGCGAGGGAGACCTTGTCGGCCGAGGGGTAGGCGAAGCGGACGTTCTCGAATTCCACGGGCACGGGGCCGGCCGGGACGTCCCGGGCGTCCGGCTTCTCCTCGATGAGGGGCCGCAGGTCGAGGACCTCGAAGACACGCTCGAAGCTGACCAGGGCGCTCATGACCTCCACACGCGCCCCGGCGAGCGAGGTGAGCGGCGCGTAGAGGCGGGTCAGCAGCAGGGCCAGGGAGACGACGGCGCCCGGTTCCAGGCTGCCGCGCAGGGCGAACCAGCCGCCGAGTCCGTACACGAGGGCGAGGGCCAGGGCGGAGACGAGGGTCAGCGCGGTGATGAACGCGGACTGCGCCATCGCCGTCCGCACGCCGATGTCCCGCACCCGCCGGGCCCGCACCGCGAACTCCGCGGACTCGTCCCCGGGCCGGCCGAAGAGTTTGACGAGGGTGGCGCCGGGCGCCGAGAAGCGCTCCGTCATCCGGGTGCCCATCGCGGCGTTGAGGTCGGCCGCCTCCCGCTGGAGTCCGGCCATCCGGCGGCCCATGCGGCGGGCGGGGATCACGAACACCGGGAGCAGCACCAGCGCGAGCAGGGTGATCTGCCAGGACAGGGTGAGCATCACGGCGAGCGTGAGCAGCAGCGTCACAACGTTGCCGACGACACCGGACAGGGTGTTGCTGAAGGCCCGCTGGGCACCGATCACGTCGTTGTTGAGCCGACTGACCAGCGCGCCCGTACGGGTACGTGTGAAGAACGCGACCGGCATGCGCTGCACATGATCGAAGACAGCCGTCCGCAGATCGAGGATGAGGCTCTCCCCCAGCGTCGACGACAGCCAGCGGCCGAGGATCCCGAACCCGGCCTCGGCCACCGCGATGACCGCGATGAGGACGGCGAGGCGCACCACCGTGCTCTCGTCGCCGCCGGACACGATGACGTCCACGACGTGTCCCGCGAGCACCGGCGTGGCCACGGCGAGCAGGGCGCTCACGACGCTGAGCAGCACGAAGTAGGCGATGTGGCGGCGGTGCGGGCGCGCGAAGTCCCTGATCCGGCGCAGGGTCGCACGGGAGAAGGGGTGACGCTTTTGCTGCGCGTTCATGACGCTGTGCAGCTGTGTCCAGGCTGTGGTCTCCATGCTCATGGGAGAGACGTTAGGACCTCAAGCAACCTTGAGGTCAACGCTTCGCGGGTTCCGCTCCCGTCCGGGACGGCATGTGCCCACCTCTCCCGCACGCCGGCTGCCCGCCCGGCCGCCCCTCGGACGGCTCGCGGCGGGGCGACGGGAGCCGCTTCCTCCGCCCCTTGCCCCGCGTGTCAGCCGGCGTCCTCGCGCCCGCAACCCCACGTTGGTGCGGTGTGGAAAACCTCTCCGGATGTGACGGCCGTACCCCTTCCCCCCTCCCTTCCCCGCCGCCTGCCGGTCCGCAGGGTCCTGTGCCTGCTCCCGCTCGCCCTGGTGCTGTGGGCCGCGCTGCGCCACCGCTCGGTCCTCCAGGAAGGCTTCGGGCATCTGCGCGGCGCCGCGTGGCCGTGGCTGGCGGCGGCCGCGGGGGCGACATGCCTCACTTGGGTGGCCGCGGCCCTCACCCGTCAGGGAGCCGTCGTCCAGCGGCTGCCCGCGCGCCGGCTGCTGGCCGCGCAGTTCGCGGCCGGCGCGGCCAACCATCTGCTCCCCACCGGGCTCGGCGCGGGCGCGGTCAACCTCCGTTTCATGACGGTGTGCGGTGTGCCGCCGGCCCGTGCGACGGCGGCACTCGCGCTGTATCTGCTGGCCGAGTCGGTGACCCGGGTCGGCCTCCTGGTCGCGCTGCTCCTCGTGTTCCCGGACGCCCTGCGCCCGGGAACGCTCGTGCCGTCGGGTGCGGCCGGCCCGCTGCTCCTCGCCGTGGCCGCGGCCCTCTGCGCCCTCGTCGCGGTGGTGTTCCTGGTCCCGCGACTGCGCTCGGCGGTGGGGGCCTTCCTGCGGACCGCGCTCGGGGAAGCGCGCTCGGTCCACGTACGTCCGGCCCGGGTGTGCGCGCTGTGGGGCGGCTCTCTGGCGTTCCCGGTGCTCCAGGCGGCCGGACTGGCGGCGGTGGGGCAGGCGTTGGGCCTGCCGGTGCCGCCGGCGCACATGGCGGTCGCGTATCTGGCGGCCACGGTCGCCGTCGCGCTGGTACCGGTACCGGGCGGCATCGGTTCCGTAGAGGCCGCGCTGATCGTCACGCTCGTGGCCGCGGGCAGTCCGGCGGCCCTGGCGACGGCCGCGGTCCTCGGGTACCGGATCATCACCGTCTGGCTGCCGCTGCTGCCGGGCGCGCTGACGCTGGGGGCCCTGGTGCGGTTCAAGGTCATCTGAGCACGGGCCGGAGGTCGCGCGGATACGCCTCCCGTAACCCGCGGCCGGACCCGGGAGTAGTCTGCGGGGCCTCTGGGGTGCGGGCACGGACGGAAGAGGGCGGCGGATGCCGGTACGGATCGAACGTCGGGGACACGTCACCACCGTGGTCCTGTCCCGGCCGGAGGCGCGCAACGCCGTGGACGGTCCCACCGCCGCCGCCCTCGCCGACGCCTTCAGGGAGTTCGAGGCGGACGAATCGGCCCGGGCCGCGGTGCTGTGGGGCGAGGGCGGGACGTTCTGCGCGGGCGCCGACCTGAAGGCGATCGGAACCGGACGGGGCAACCGGGTGGCGGAGGACGGTGACGGCCCCATGGGGCCGACCCGGCTGCGGCTGTCGAAGCCGGTCGTCGCGGCCGTCGCGGGGCACGCCGTCGCCGGCGGCCTGGAGCTGGCCCTCTGGTGCGACCTCCGGGTGGCCGAACAGGACGCGGTCTTCGGCGTGTTCTGCCGCCGCTGGGGTGTGCCGCTCATCGACGGCGGCACGGTACGGCTCCCCCGGCTGATCGGCACGAGCCGGGCCATGGACATGATCCTGACCGGGCGTCCGGTGCCCGCCGCTGAGGCGTACGAGATGGGCCTCGCCAACCGACTCGTGCCGCCCGGGCGGGCCCGCGAGGAGGCCGAGTCCCTGGCCGCGGCGATCGCCCGCTTCCCGCAGTCCTGCCTGCGGGGCGACCGCGCGTCCGTGCTCGACCAGGAGGGCCTGGACGAGGCGGCGGCCCTGCGCGGCGAACTCCGGTACGGCATGGGCGTCCTGGACGAGAGCCTGGAGGGCGCCGCCCGTTTCGCGGCGGGCGCGGGGCGGGGCGGCTCGTTCACCGAGCTGTGAGCCCCGCCGGGCGCCGGAGGAACCGGAAGCCGTGACGTTCGCGTCCTGCCCCGGCGTGCCCACCGCGTCGTCGCCGGAGGAGCCGGTGAGCGTGACGCTCCCCTCCCGGCGCGCGGCGCCCGCCCCTCGTCGCCGGAGGAACCGGAGGGCGTGACGCTCCCCTCCCGCCCCGAGGGCGCCCGCCCCAGCACCGCCGGAGGAACCGGGGGCATGACGCTCGCATCCCGCCCCGGAATGCCCGCCCCGGGGCGCCCGCCCCGTCATCCCCGGCGCGCGTCCGGCGCCGCCGCACGGAAACGTCGTACGAGGTCAGCCGCCTGACGGCCGCTCGCCGGGACCGTACACGCCGCGGCGGGGGCAATGGCCGTTTTCCACAGGCCTGGTGACGGAGGGACACCCGGATGCGGCAGGATGAGCGGTCGTCCCGGACGGCGCACATCCGTCCGGCGTGATCGTGCATTCCCGGATTCGAGCAGGTGGCAAGTGACGACACATCACATCGGGCCCACGAGCCCTTCCCTCGGCCGCACGGGAGGCGACCGGTGAACCGCGCTCTCACCCTGGACGATCTGGTCGTCGCGGGCATCGCCCTGGCCGCGGGTCTCGCGACGGCCGTCCTGCTGCGCATGCTGCTGCGCTGGCTCGGCAAGCACGCGCTGCGCACCCGCTGGAGCGGGGACGACGTCATCGTCGACGCGCTGCGCACCCTGGTGCCGTGGGCGGCGGTGTCCGCGGGCGTCGCGGCGGCGGCCACGGCGCTGCCCCTGACCGCGCCGGTCGGGCGGAACGTGAACCGGGTCCTGACCGTGGTGCTCATCCTGGTCGCGACCGTCACCGCCGCCCGGGTCGTCACCGGTCTGGTCCGCAGTCTCGCCCAGTCCCGGTCGGGGGTCGCCGGCTCCGCCACGATCTTCGTCAACATCACGCGGGTCGTGGTGCTGGCCATGGGCTTCCTGGTCATGCTGCAGACGCTGGGCATCTCGATAGCCCCGCTGCTCACGGCCCTCGGCGTGGGCGGCCTCGCGGTCGCGCTGGCTCTGCAGGACACCCTCGCCAACCTCTTCGCCGGCGTCCACATCCTCGCCTCGAAGACGATCCAGCCCGGCGACTACATCCGTCTCAGCAGCGGTGAGGAGGGTTACGTCGTCGACATCAACTGGCGCAACACGACCGTGCGCCAGCTCTCCAACAACCTGGTCATCATCCCGAACGCCCAGCTCGCGGGCACGAACATGACCAACTTCACCCGGCCCGAGCAGGAGATGACGCTCCTCGTGCAGGTCGGCGTGGGGTACGACAGCGACCTGGAGCACGTGGAGCGGGTGACCACCGAGGTTGTCGCCGAGGTGATGACGGAGATCACGGGCGCGGTTCCGGAGCACGAGCCCGCCGTCCGCTTCCACACCTTCGGCGACTCCCGGATCGGCTTCACCGTGATCCTCGGTGTGGGCGAGTTCAGCGACCAGTACCGGATCAAGCACGAGTTCATCAAGCGGCTGCACCGGCGCTACCGGGACGAGGGCATCCGCATCCCGGCGCCCACCCGGACGGTGGCGCTCCAGCAGGGCGCGACGGCCCTGCCCGACGCCGTGACGCCCGACACCGTCCTTCCCGAGCCCGGCATCCCGCACCAGCGGGAGGCCCGGACGCGGCTGCCGTAGGTCCCGACGCCCCGGGCGGACGGGGCCGGGCGGCCCACCGGAGGGGGAGGGCCCGCTCGCCCGTCCGTCCGGGCGGTGCCGGAGGGGGCGGGGTCCGGCCGGATCGGGGTACCGGCGGCGGGCAGGGTCCTGTCGAGTGGGGGTCGGTCACGAGATATCTTGATGTCGAGCAATGTTGCAGACGTGGAGCGGAGCACCGGTGACTGACTCGACCATCATCTATACGCACACTGACGAGGCCCCGGCCCTGGCGACCCATTCGTTCTTGCCGGTGGTCCAGGCATACGCGTCGCAGGCCGGTGTCACTGTGGAAACCCGTGACATCTCGCTTGCCGGGCGGATCATCGCCCTCTTCCCGGAGTACCTGGAGGAGGGCCAGCGCATCCCCGACGCCCTGGCGGAGCTCGGTGAGCTGGCCAAGACGCCCGAGGCCAACATCATCAAGCTGCCGAACATCTCGGCCTCGATCCCGCAGCTGAAGGCCGCGATCGCCGAGCTCCAGGAGCAGGGCTACGCGCTGCCGGCCTACCCGGACGACCCCAAGAGCGACGAGGAGCGGGAGATCCGCGCCCGTTACGACAAGGTCAAGGGCTCCGCCGTGAACCCGGTGCTCCGCGAGGGCAACTCCGACCGGCGTGCCCCCGCCTCGGTGAAGAACTACGCCAAGGCCCACCCCCACCGCATGGGCGCCTGGTCCGCCGACTCGAAGACGAACGTCGCCACCATGGGCGTCGACGACTTCCGCTCCACCGAGAAGTCCACCGTCATCACCGAGCCGACCGCCCTGCGGATCGAGCTGGTGGGCGACGACGGCTCCACCACCGTGCTGCGCGAGTCCGTACCGGTCCTCGCCGGCGAGGTCGTGGACGCGTCCGTGATGCACGTGGCGCCGCTGCGCGAGTTCCTCACCGCGCAGATCGCCCGCGCCAAGGCCGAGGGCGTCCTGTTCTCGGTGCACCTCAAGGCCACGATGATGAAGGTCTCGGACCCGATCGTCTTCGGTCACGTGGTGCGCGCCTTCTTCCCGAAGACGTTCGCGAAGTACGGCGAGACCCTCGCCGCGGCGGGCCTGTCCCCCAACGACGGTCTCGGCGGCCTCTACAAGGGCCTGGAAGCGCTGCCCGAGGGTGCCGAGATCAAGGCCTCCTTCGACGCCGAGCTCGCCGAGGGCCCGGAGCTGGCGATGGTCGACTCCGACAAGGGCATCACCAACCTGCACGTCCCCTCGGACGTGATCGTCGACGCCTCCATGCCGGCGATGATCCGCACCTCCGGCCACATGTGGGGTCCGGACGGCCAGGAGGCCGACACCCTCGCCGTCCTCCCGGACAGCAGCTACGCCGGCGTGTACCAGGTCGTCATCGACGACTGCCGGGCCAACGGCGCCTTCGACCCGTCGACGATGGGCTCGGTCCCGAACGTCGGCCTGATGGCGCAGAAGGCCGAGGAGTACGGCAGCCACGACAAGACCTTCGAGATCCCGGCCACCGGCACGGTCCGCCTGGTCGACGAGGCCGGGAACGTCGTCCTGGAGCAGACCGTCTCGGCCGGCGACATCTTCCGCGCCTGCCAGACCAAGGACGCGCCGATCAAGGACTGGGTCAAGCTCGCCGTCACCCGTGCCCGCGCGACCGGCGACCCGGCCGTGTTCTGGCTCGACGAGACCCGTGCGCACGACGCCCAGCTGATCGAGAAGGTCAAGCGGTACCTGCCCGAGCACGACACCGAGGGCCTGGACATCAAGATCCTGTCCCCGGTCGAGGCGACCGCGTTCTCCCTGGAGCGGATCCGCCGCGGCGAGAACACGATCTCGGTCACCGGCAACGTCCTGCGTGACTACCTGACCGACCTGTTCCCGATCCTGGAGCTGGGCACCAGCGCCAAGATGCTCTCGATCGTGCCGCTCATGAACGGCGGCGGCCTCTTCGAGACGGGTGCCGGCGGTTCCGCGCCGAAGCACGTGCAGCAGCTCGTCAAGGAGAACTACCTGCGCTGGGACAGCCTCGGCGAGTTCCTCGCGCTGGCGTCCAGCTTCGAGCACCTCGCGACCACCACGGGCAATGCGCGCGCCCAGGTCCTCGCCGACACGCTCGACCGTGCGACGGCCTCGTTCCTGGAGAACGACAAGTCGCCGACCCGTCGCGTCGGCGGCATCGACAACCGCGGCAGCCACTTCTTCCTGTCCCTGTACTGGGCCCAGGAGCTGGCCGCGCAGACCGAGGACGCCGACCTCGCCAAGGCCTTCGGCCCGCTCGCCGAGACCCTCTCCGCCAAGGAGCAGACGATCGTCGACGAGCTGATCGCGGTCCAGGGCAAGCCGGCCGAGATCGGCGGCTACTACCAGCCCGACGTCACCAAGGCCTCGACGGTCATGCGTCCGTCGAAGACGTGGAACGAGGCGCTGGCGATCCTCGCCTGACGCACCACCGCGGACCCGCCGTCCGCGACCGCCGCCCCGGCCGGAGCCTTCCGGCCGGGGCGGCGGCGTTCCCGGGAGCGGGCGGCGGCTCCCCGCGAGCAGGGAGGGGGTCCGGCCCGCCCCTGACCGGGCGGGGCGGCGCCCGGAGGGCCACCGAGCGCCGCCCCGCCCCGCCCCGCGTCGCGGCAGCGGACGGCGCCCGCCGCAGCCCGCGCCGACACTTCCGCGCCGACGGGCGAACGGTGGCCACGAGCGGGCGGGTACGCGTTCGAACGGTCCCTGGCCGGGTAGCGATCGGACCGGGCAGCGGCCCCCCGCGCCGGGCGCGAGGGCGCCGACGGATGCGACGGAGCGGAGACAGACGTGACCACGGAAGCCGGTATCGACGTACGGCCGGCCTCGGGCCACACGGGCGCCGAGATCAGCGGCGTCGATCTGGCCGGGCCCCTGGACGACGCGGTCGTCGCGGCGATCCGGGCGGCGGTCCTGCGCTGGAAGGTGGTGTTCTTCCGGGAGCAGCGCCTCGACCACGCCGCCCACGTGGCGCTGGCCCGCCGCTTCGGCGAGCCGGTCGCCCTGCGCTCCCGGGGCAAGGCATCCCCCGAGGACTTCCCGGAGGTGGAGACCACGGCCGACCGCCTGGAGCTGGCCGGGCGCTACGGCATGGAGCGCGACGAGTGGCTGGAGCGGCGTCACACCCTGCTGCGGGGCTGGCACTGCGACCACGGCGCCCGGATCGATCCACCGGCGGCGACCATCCTGCGCGCGGAGACCGTGCCGCCGTACGGCGGGGACACCACCTGGTCGAATCTGGCCGCCGCCTACGCGGGCCTGTCGGAGCCGGTGAGGCGGTTCGCGGACGCCCTGCGGGCCGAGCACCGGCTCGGCGTCGGCTACCAGGCGCGGCCGGGCCAGGACGCCTACGTCCGGCACCTCCAGGACCACCAGGTCGCGACGGTGCACCCCTTGGTGCGGGTGCACCCGGAGACGGGTGAGCGCCTGCTCTTCGTCAACGGGTACTACGTCGAGCGGATCCTGGACGTGTCCCGGGCGGAGAATCTGCGTCTGCTGGAGATGTTCGTCGAGCAGGCCACCCGCCCCGAGTACACGGTCCGCTTCCGCTGGGAGCCGGGAAGCGTGGCGTTCTGGGACAACCGGGCGACGGTCCACCTGGCCCCGGCCGACACCGGCCACCTCGACTTTCCGCGCGTGATGCACCGCGTGATGCTCGCGGGCGACATTCCCCGCGGCGTGGACGGCGTGCCCTCCGAGGCCCTGACGGGATCCCCGCTGCACGGGTGAGCCCAACCCCCCGTCCCATATGAGGCATTTTTTCACCTCTGGTGCGATTAACGGTTGATCGTTCTATTCTGATGCGGGGAGGGCTCGGACAGTCGACAGCCGGTCCCGTGCCGGTGGGAAGTGGGCTTCCATGGCTGAGCGGTTCAAGAGGCTGGGGCTGGTCGGCGAGATGTCGGCCGAATTCCTCGGCACCATGATTCTCATTCTTTTCGGTTGCGGTGTGGTGGCCCAGGTGGTCGCCGGCGGAGCGCTCACCACGCCTGCGGGCGGTCTGGGAAACCATGACAGCATCGCCTGGGCCTGGGGTCTCGGCGTCACCCTCGGCGTCTATGTCGCGGCCCGTCTGAGCGGCGCGCACCTCAACCCCGCGGTGACCGTCGCCCTGGCCACGTTCAAGGGCTTCCCGTGGAGCAAGGTGGCACCGTACGCGCTGGCCCAGCTGGCCGGCGCCTTCGTGGCCGCCCTCCTGGTGCGCTGGAACTACTCCGAGGCGCTGGCGAAGGCGGACCCCGGCCACACGATCAAGACCCAGGGCGTGTTCTCGACCCTCCCGGCGAACGGCAACCCGAACCTGCCGGTCCACGAGTGGGGCGCGTTCCGCGACCAGATCATCGGCACCGCCATCCTGCTGCTGCTGATCATGGCCATCACGGACCTCCTGAACACCCCGCCGGGCGCCAACCTGGCCCCGTTCATCATCGGCCTGGTCGTGGTCGCCATCGGTATGGCCTGGGGCACCAACGCCGGTTACGCGATCAACCCGGCACGTGACCTCGGACCCCGCCTCGCCAGCTTCTTCACGGGGTACGGCGGAGCGTGGCGAGATCAATACGGGAATTTGTACTTCTGGGTGCCGATCGTCGGCCCCCTGATCGGCGGCGTGCTCGGTGCGGCGATCTACAAGTTCCTGATCGGCCGGTTCCTGCCGACGGCGGAGCCGGAGCCCCCCGGACGCGTCCCCTCTCCGGACGAGTCCTGACCCCCACGAAGGAGGCGGATCCCCATGGCGGACTTCGTGGGCGCAGTCGACCAGGGAACCACCAGTACCCGTTTCATGATCTTCGACCACTCCGGCAACGAGGTGGCGAAGCACCAGCTGGAGCACGCCCAGATCATGCCGAAGTCGGGCTGGGTCGAGCACGACCCGGTGGAGATCTGGGAGCGCACCAACTCGGTGATGCAGAACGCCCTGCGGCACGGGAATCTGTCTCCCGACGACCTGGCGGCGATCGGTATCACGAACCAGCGGGAGACCACGGTCGTCTGGGACCCGCGCAACGGCCGCCCCTACTACAACGCCATCGTGTGGCAGGACACCCGCACCGACTCCATCGCCGCCGCGCTGGAGCGGTCGGGCCAGGGTGACGTCATCCGCCGGAAGGCGGGCCTGCCGCCGGCGACGTACTTCTCCGGGGGCAAGATCCAGTGGATCCTGGAGAACGTCGACGGTGTCCGTGAGGCCGCCGAGCAGGGCCACGCCCTCTTCGGCAACACGGACGCCTGGGTCCTGTGGAACCTGACGGGCGGTCCCGACGGCGGCATCCACGCCACCGACGTGACCAACGCCAGCCGCACGATGCTGATGAACCTGGAAACCCTCGACTGGGACGACGAGCTGCTGGGCTTCTTCGACATCCCGCGGGCCATGCTGCCCACCATCAACCCCTCGTCCCACCGGGAGGCCTACGGGGTGACCCGCACCTCCCGTCCGCTGCGTGCCGCGATCCCCATCACCGGGGTGCTCGGGGACCAGCAGGCGGCCACCGTCGGACAGGTCTGCTACGCGCCCGGCGAGGCCAAGAACACCTACGGCACCGGCAACTTCCTGGTGCTCAACACCGGTACGGAACTGGTCCGTTCACAGCACGGCCTGCTCACCACCGTGGCGTACCAGTTCGGCGACAGCCCGGCGATCTACGCCCTGGAGGGTTCCATCGCGGTCACCGGGTCCGCGGTGCAGTGGCTGCGCGACCAGCTGAAGATCATCAGTGACGCGGCCGAGAGCGAGACCCTGGCCCGTACCGTCGAGGACAACGGGGGCGTCTACTTCGTCCCCGCGTTCTCGGGCCTGTTCGCCCCCTACTGGCGTTCGGACGCCCGCGGCGCGATCGTCGGCCTCGCCCGGTACAACGACAACGGCCACCTGGCCCGGGCGACCCTGGAGTCGATCTGCTACCAGAGCCGCGACGTCGTGGAGGCGATGGAGCAGGACTCCGGTGTCCACCTGGACGTGCTCAAGGTCGACGGCGGCGTGACCGCCAACGACCTGTGCATGCAGATCCAGGCCGACGTGCTCGGCGTACCGGTCAGCCGTCCCGTGGTCGCGGAGACGACCGCGCTCGGCGCCGCCTACGCGGCGGGACTGGCCACCGGCTTCTGGCGCGACACCGACGAACTGCGCACCCACTGGCAGGAGTCCAAGCGCTGGGAGCCCCAGTGGTCCGACGACCGCCGGGCGCAGGGCTACACGGACTGGAAGCGTGCGGTGGAGCGCACGCTCGACTGGGCCAAGGTCGAGTAGCCGCACCCGGTCGATCACGGCCGAAGGCCGTACCGGATGCTCCGGTACGGCCTTCGGCCTGCGACTCGCAACGTCGGGACGACAGGATTTGAACCTGCGACCCCTTGACCCCCAGTCAAGTGCGCTACCAAGCTGCGCCACGTCCCGCTGCGGTTCCCGTGGTGACCCACGTGATCGCGCAGGTGAACCCTACCGCACGCGCACGGCCGGTCTCGCCTCCGTCCGGTGCCGTCAGGCGTCGGGGTCGAACGGGATGCCCGCCGGCTTGGCCTTGGCGAGGTGCGAGGCGAAGTTGCCGTCCTTGAGGCCGAAGACGGCGCTGCCCCAGTTGGCCTGGCTGAGCTTGTCGCGCAGGCCCGCGGGATAGCCGTTCCAGCCGACGAGGCTCGGGTACTGCCAGGTGTGGCGGTGGTTCTCCGGCGGCTCGTCATTGGTGTTGGCCGGGCGGAAGCAGTGCGTGCTCAGGCCGTCCTTGTGATAGACGATCTTGGGATGAGTCCCGTCCCAGCGGATCCGGTCGCGGCCGTACACGCTGAAGCCGCCGTGGGCGGAGGTGGAGACGTACTGGGCCTGATCGTTCTGCACCCACACCACGACGTGCTCCCAGTCGTGCCGGTGCCCGCCGAGCCCGCTGCCGGCCACGGCCTGGTCCTTCTCGAAGTAGAGCCCGTACAGGATCGCGCACCAGCCGTTGTTGCACTTCTCGCGGGAGTAGCCGTTGGTGCTGTCGAGGTCCCAGGAGTCGCGGCACTGGCCGTTGAGGGCCCCCGACGGGTTGAGGCCGGCGTTCAGCGTTCCGTCGGGGCCTATGGCGGCGGTCGGGTAGCAGCCGTCCGTGTCGTAGTCGTAGGCCGGCTGGAACGTCTGCTCCAGTCCGTCCGCGGCGGCCGGCAGCGCCCGGGGCGGCTCGGCGAGGGCGCTGCCCGGAAGGGCGAGAACCAGGGCGAGCGCGCCGCCGAGGATCACGGGAACTCGGCGGATGCGCGGGGTCGGCTTCACTTGCGTCCTCCTGGTCGACCGCGGCGTGGGGGGTGGAGCGAGCGGTCGTGTTGGCATGCCCAGATCAGCTTTCCGGGCCGTCGCCGAAAACACCAGGGCCGGCGGGTGTCGGAGTGATGAAGGACCAACCAAGGCCGGGAGCGCGGACGTTGGGGCGGTACCCACCGGGCTGCCCGGCCGGAGGCGTCCGACCGGGCGGTGGGGCTCGGCCGGCTACCGCGGGGGAACCGGGCGGTCGTAGATGTTCTTCGGGGTCACGATCTCGGTGATCGCCCGGGCGACGAGGGAGGACGGCTCCTGTCCGTCGACCATGCTGTCGGTGTTGAGCAGGACCACCAGCGTGGCCTTCTTCGACGGCAGGTAGACGGTCACCGTCTCGTAGCCGGGGATGGAACCGTTGTGACCGAGCCATCCACCGGACTTGAAGATGCCGAGCCCGTACGTCGTTCCGGGGTAGCCGGTCGGCAGCGTCTTGAGCCGCTGCGCCTGGGTCTGCGGGCTGAGCAGCTTGCCCGTGGCGACGATCTTCGCCCAGCGGTGCAGGTCGTGCAGGTCGGAGATCATCTGTCCGGCGGCCCAGGCCCAGCTGGGGTTCCAGTCGGTGGAGTCCTCGACGTCACCGCTCAGCGTCTGATCGGTGTACCCGCGCGCGTGCGGCGCGGGGTACTCCTCCTCCTCCGGGAAGAGGGTGTGGCGCAGGTGTGCCGGTCGCAGGACCCGCTTCTCGATGAAGTCGCCGAGGCGGTGGCCGCTGACCTTCTCGATCACCAGGCCGAGGAGGACGAGGTTGCTGTTGGAGTACTGGAATTGCGTTCCCGGCGCGAAGGTGTTGTCGTGCCGGTAGCCGTACTCGAGCAGTTCCTCGGGGCTGAACGACCGGTACGGGTCGCTCATCAGATCGTGGTCGAAGTCCGGGTCCTCGCTGTACGGGAAGAGACCGCTGCGCATCTCGGCCAGGTGCCGCAGAGTGATCCGGTCGCCGTTCGGTACGCCGTCGATGTACTCGGAGATCGGGTCGTCCAGCCCGATCCGGCCGTCGTCGACGAGTTCGAGCAGCGCGGTGACCGTGAAGGTCTTGGTCTCGCTGCCGATCCGGATGAACTGGCGGGTGCGCATCGGTGCGCCGGTGTTCTTGTCGGCGATCCCGGTCGCCCGGACGTAGTCCCCCTTGCCGGGCATCCGCAGGCCGACGACGAGCCCTGGAATGCCGGCCTGTCGGCGGACCTTCTCGATGGCCTTGTCCAGCCGGGCGGTCAGCTTGGGGCCCAGTCCGCCCGGTGGCGTCTTGTCCTCGTCGTGCCGGTCGGCTACCACGGCGTGGTCGGCCGTCGCGGGAATCGCCGTCATCGGGGCCAGGACGGAGGCCACCAGCAGTGATGCGGCGAACAGGCGGCGGGAGGGGATACGTCGCACGGGCACCTCTTCCGGGTCGGGGTTCGAGGGGCAACGTCACCATCCGGATCCGGGGCGGGGCCGCCGGGCCGGTTCGCGTCCCTGAGAGTCCACCCGTTCGGAGCCACGCCGGATCCGGGGGCGGCCGCGGCCCGGATCGGAGCCCGCCGCGGCCCGCTGCGGGTCGGGGCGCGGCCCCCGGACCGCCGGGGCAGGTCGTCCGCGCGGACCGGTTCCGGGCGGACCCGGCCCCCCCCAGGCGGTCCGGGCGCTGCAGCGGGCCATGGAACCCGACCGTGAGCGGCGCCGGCCCACCGCGGGGCGCTGCGCGGACGAGCCGGACCGGCCGGCGGCGCCGCAGCCACGCGGGGGCATCGCCCCTCCGCCACGACACCGGCGCCGGGCGCCGGCCGGGGCCGCGGCCGCGGCGGTCGTCCTCGGCGCGGCCGGTCTCACGGCCGCGCCGGTGGCCCGGCAGTCCCCTCCCGGGAGCGTCCGGGTCGAGGACGCCTCGGGGCGGCTCTCGCCGGAGGTGCCCGCCGGCTGGGACCGGCGGCTCCGCGACGCCGGCTGGAATCCGGGCAGTGTCGGGCTGCGGGACGGCCGCGCGCCCGGCCTGCCGCCGCGGACGACCTCACCGACTGGGCGGACTCGACGCCGGGGTGGACGGGGCGCCGGCGGGCCTCAGCGAGCACGGCGACATGGGGGCCGGGGTCGCCCGGATCGCCGGCCCCGAGTGCCGCTGCGCGGGCAGCCGCGTTCACACCGGCAGGCGCCGGCACGGGGTGCTGCGGACGTGGGACGGCTGTCCGGGGAGGCGGGGGCGCGCTCGCGGAGGCGGGGCCGGCCCCGGCGGGCGGTGGCGGCGGGCCGCAGGTGTACGTGCAGATCCGCCGGCACGCAGCGGAAGCCGACGGCGGCGACGCCGTCGACCGGGTGCTCGACTCCGTACGGGTCGGAGACCGGCTCCCGCGTCCGCCGTTCCCGCGAACTTTTCCGCCTCCCGGTGCATCGGACAGGGGTGACGGGGCACAACGCGCCCTGTGCACGCGTCGGGACGCGTGCGACGACGACCGAGGAGTTGTGGCATGGCGACCTTCCTGCGCGGCGACGCGGACCCGGACGGCACGGCCCCCGCACGGCGCACCCCCTCCCCCGCACGCGGGGTGTCCCTGCTCGCGGGCCTCGCGGTGCTCGGGCTGCTGACCGCCTGCGGCAGCGACGACGGGGCGAGCGGCGCCCCGACGAAGCTCTCCGCCACGGCCGGACCGGCCTCCGGTACGCGCACGACGGACGCCGGCTCCGGGAGCGACACAAGTCCGTCCGGCGGCGCGACACCGACCGGGGCGGCGAAGACCTCGGCGTCCGCCTCGGTCCCGGCCGCCGAGGGGAGCGCTCCCCCGGGCGGCCGGTGCCACACCCCTGAGCTGCGCGCCTCGGTCGGTGACAACGACCCGGGCGCCGGGCAGGAGAACTTCGCGGTCGTCCTCACCAACCGTTCCTCGCGCACCTGCACTGTGCGCGGCTTCCCCGGCGCGGCCTTCGTCGACGCGTCCGGCAAGCAGCTCGGGCCCGATCCGAAGCGGTCCTCGGAGAAGGCGACGACCGTCACCCTGGCTCCGGGACAAAGCGCCTGGGCCGGTCTGACCTTCTCCAACCCCGAGATCAGCGGTGCCGGGACGGCGACTCGGGCCACCCTCCTCGTCACCCCGCCGGACGAGAAGGCGCCGCTCAAGGTGAAGTGGACTCAGGGCGAGGTGCCGGTGTCCGGCAACGCCTCCACGGTCTCCCTGACGGTCCTGCGCGCGGGGTCCGGCACCTGACCGGTCGCCGTGGCCGCGGACCTGCCTCCCGGGGTCAGCGGTCCACCCGCAGCCGCCAGCCGTGGTCGACCGGGCCCAGGCCCGCGCCGAGAGGGAAGCCCGCCGCTATCGCGCCCGTGACGTAGTCCTTGGCGCGGCGCACCGCGTCGGGCACCTCCCGGCCCCGGGCCAGGCCCACGGCGATCGCGGAGGCCAGGGTGCAACCGGTGCCGTGGGTGTGGCGGTTGTCGTGGCGGGGCGCGCGCAGCCAGTGCTCCTCGCTGCCGTCGGTGAGCAGGTCGACGGCTTCGCCGGGCAGATGCCCGCCCTTCACCAGCACCCAGCGCGGCCCGAACGACAGCAGTCGCCGGGCCGCCTCGGCCATGCCCCGGTCGTCCGTGGCGCGGATGCCGGTGAGCTGCGCCGTCTCGTCCAGGTTCGGCGTCGCCACGGTGGCGACCGGCAGCAGCACCGTGCGGACGGCGTCCAGCGCCTCGTCGGCGAGCAGCCGGTCGCCGTGCTTGGACACGCTGACCGGGTCCACGACCGCGGGGGCGGCGGTGTCCGCCAGCAACTCGGCGACGGTCCGCACGAGTTCGGGCGAGGCGAGCATGCCGGTCTTCACCGCCTGCACACCGATGTCGTCCACGACGCTGCGGTACTGCGCCCGGACCGCGTCGGCCGGCAGTTCCCAGGCGCCCTGGACGCCGACGGAGTTCTGGGCGGTGACCGCGGTCAGCACGCTCATCCCGTGCGCGCCCAGCGCGAGCATCGTCTTGAGGTCCGCCTGGATGCCCGCGCCGCCGCCGGAGTCCGATCCGGCGACGGTCAGGACACGGGGCGGCGCGGGGGACGCACCCGCGGGGGTGGTGGACGGTGTCATACCTGGTTCTCCCTGAAGGCGTGGGGACGCGACGGCGGGGTGCGGCGTCAGCGCCGCGTGCGCAGGCGCAGCGGCGCGTAGACCACGAGCGCCGCGACGAAGGCCGCCGGGTAGGCGAGGTCGGCACCGTGCAGGGCCTCGGCGACCGGACCGACGTACAGACCGGTGCTCATGAACGGCACCGCCGCTGCGAAAGCGGCGACGAACGCGACGAGCGCCGGCCACCAGGAGCCCGGCCGGGCGGCCTCCGTGGCCGGGTCGACGGGCGCGCCGCCGCGCGCCCGGGCCCGCCCGATCCAGTCGACCACCACGACGGCGACGAAGCCCGGAATCCAATAGCCGACGAGGAGCAGTACGTTCTGGAAGCGGGTGGTGGTGTCGGCCGCGTGCATCCACAGCACGAGCGGGAAGCCGAGAGCGGCGGCGAGGGCGGCGGCGACCGGGCGGGGCAGCCGGACCCCCATGGTCTGCAGCGCCAGGGAGCCGCTGTAGTCGTTCATGGCGTTGCTGCACAGGGCGGCGAGGGCGACGGAGAGCAGGCCCAGCGCGCCGGGCACGCCGCCGCCGAGCAGCCTGTCCACGCCCCTGGCGGTCTGGTCGGTGAAGACGGCCGCGCCCCACAGGCCGAGCGCCTGGACGGCGACGAAGGAGGCGCCGAGCCCGAGGAGGGTGCACCAGAACATCCGGGTCCGGGACGCGGTGCGCGGCAGATAGCGGCTGAAGTCACTGGCGTACGGGGCCCAGGAGAGGGCGAGGCTGAGCGCGACGGTGCAGGTCAGGACGAAGGCGCCGGCGCGGTCGGCCCCGTGCGCGGTGGCCTCGGCGGTGTGCTGGGCGCCGGTCGCGAGCTTGGCGGTGAGGGCGGCGAAGGCGGCGGCCAGGGCGAAGGTCATCACGGTCTGGAGCCGGTGGATCGCCTCGTACCCGAGGACGCCCAGGGCCCCCTGGGCGGCCATCACGACGAGGACGCCCAGCCAGAACGGCCAGCCGCACAGCCGGGCCAGCGCGTCCCCGCCGAACAGGCCGATGAGCGCGTCCCAGGCGATGGAGGACAGCCACTGGAGGGCGCCCGGCAGCACGACGGCACGTCCGAACGCCAGCCTGGCGAGCGGGAGTTGGCCCGCTCCGGTGAGACTGCCCCAGGTGCCCAGGTACGCGGTGGGCACGGCTCCGAGAAGGGTGCCGAGGACGACGGCGGTGAGCGCGGTGGCGAAGTCGAGGCCGAGCGCGATGCCGAGGGTGCCGGTGAACACGCCGGTCATGGTCAGGTTGGGCGCGAACCACACCGTGAACAGCCGGCCCGGGCCGCCGTACCGGGCGCTCTCGGGAACCGGTGCGATGCCGCGCGCCTCGACGCGCAGGTCACCGGGAGCGGCGGGCATCCGCCCGTCGAAGACGCGCTCGGGGCCGCCGAGGGCCACCTCGCCGCGGGCATGCGGCAACGACATGAGACATCCCTCCGCCAGTGCTAACTGGTTCAGGTTCGACGGGTGTGATCTCAGCCCTCGTGCGGGGCACCCCGTGTCCGGTACGGCGCACAGGATAGCCCGAGCCGTGGAGGCGGTGCCGCGCGGCCCTCAGAGTTCGAAGCCGGCGAACCCGTCCTCGGCACCGGGCGCCGGGACCGTCACCGTGTAGCCGAAGTGGTCGCGGAGTGCGGGGTCGTCCCAAGTGGCCGCGCGGTCACGGTAGTTGAAGACCAGCTCTTTCTCGGCGCCGCCGTGCCGGAGGATCCGGGCGACGGCGGTCTCGTCGGGGTGGTGGTGCCGGGCGCCGCTGGTCGAGATCAGGTAGCGGTCGCAGTCGATCAGCCCGAGCAGGTCGTTCGACAGGTTGTGGCCGCTGCCGTGGTGGGCGACCTTCAGGGCGTCCAGGTGCAGCCGGCCGCCCGCCGCCTCGGCGCGCGGCCGGATCGACTCCACCAGCCGCCCGTCGTCGGCGTCGCCGGTGAGGACGATGCGCCGGTCCTCGAACTCGAAGAGCAGGCCGATGCTGGTGGCGTTCGTGGGCGAGGCGTCGGCGCGGAACGGGGAGGCGGCGAGCTGCTCCACGTTCACGGGGCCGAAGTGCTCGAAGTCCGGCACCGGGGGGTTCTCCTCCGGGTCCCGGCCCGGGATGAGGCCGTGCCTGGCGCATTCCGCGGTCCACAGCGGGGCCAGTCGCTCCAGCCGGCCGCGGTCGGGTGAGAGCACCTCGATCGCGGACCCGTCGTCGAACCAGGCGAGCGGGCGCCCGACCTCGACGCTGCGTCCGCCGAAGGCGTCGTTCCACGGCATGCGCTGCCCGAGCAAAGTACTGGTGAGCCTCTCGCCGTCCCGGGCACCGAATCCCTCGGCGTCGAGGAGGTGGTCGAAGCCGTTGAACCACACGTCCGCGAACTCGACGGTGCGGTCGGGGTCGTCGAGCAGGGCGAGGACTCCCAGGATGTGGTCCTGGTCGACATGGGTGACCACGAGGACGTCGATCAGTCCGTCGAGGCCGGCGAGTGTGGACTTGATGCGCGGATAGGTGCGGGCGCGGCCGCCGTCGACCAGGATCCGGCGGACGAAGGTGTCGTCCCCGTACTCCAGGAGCAGGCAGTCGCCGTCCTCGCCGGGCAGCATGGTGAAGCGGATCACGGCGACCTCCTGCGCAGGGCGACGATCACGAACGGCTCCCGGGTGTCGACCCGCCACGACAGCCGGCGGGCCCGGTCGAGCCGGTCGGCGCACGCGGGGTCGTCCGGGAACTCGGAGAGGCCGTGGATGAGGCGGCTCAGGCCCAGGGTGAAGAGGGGGACGCCGCGGTCGAAGGCCTCCACTAGGGCGCCGCGGGCCGCCGCCCGCTCGGTCTCGCTGTGGGCCCGGCGCAGATGCCGCATCGCCCACAGCACGGAACCGTCGCTCATCCAGTCGAACTCGTGCCGCAGCCGGTCGAGCCACGGGTCCCAGCGGTGCGGCTGGTCCGTCAGCTCACTGCCGACCAGGACGTACGCGCCCGCCACGGCCGCGAGCGGATTGGTGATCCGGTCGTAGAGCATGGCCTCCGCGTCGCGCACGAGCGTCGCCGCCGCGTCGAAGGCTCCGCGTGCCATGTACCCCAGGGCGGGCCCCACCCGGCTGTCGCGGACGGTCACGGAGACGGCGCTGCCGGTGGGACTCTGGCGTTCGTTGACCAGGACCTCGATCTGCGCGGCCCCCCAGGGTGCCGGCAGCGTGACGACGTACTCGTTGCCTGCCAGGCAGACGACGAGGAACTGGCACGGGCCGGTGGGCTCGTCCATGGTGGGGCTGCCGTCCTCGTCGAGCGGGCCGTGCGGTCCGAACCGGTAGAGCCGGGCCGCCTCGTCGCCGAGGTCGAGGCTGGCGACGGAGTGGGGCGAGGAGCGGGCGAGTTCGAACACGGCGGAGCGCCGCACCTGTCCGTCGGCCAGCGGAAGCATGGTCGCGAAGTGCCGGCTCTCCGGTTTCGGGTCGCCGATCCAGGCCGCGTGGCCGGGTTCGACGACGGAGTCCCACTCCCAGACCCCGGACCGCGAGCCCTGGGACCGGGGCACCGGCACCGGCTCGCCGTCGTGGTACGCGCCGTAGGACTCGATGTTGCCCATGAGGTACTGCCAGGAGTGCGACTCGTAGGGCGAACCGGCGGTGCAGAGCGTGACGACGGTGTGGGCGCCCTCCCGGACCTGGGCGTCCTTGGACAGGACGACTCCCGAGGGCAGCCGGGCGGAGACGACGTAGTGGCCCGGAGCGACCTCGTAGCGGGCCGGCGGCCCCGAAGTACCGCAGGGGAACAGCACGTTGCGGTGGGTGGCCCCGCCGTCCGCCGCGAAGATGTTGCCGACGACCCGGGCCCCGTCGGGCAGGTCCGTCTCGTGCAGGCTCAGCGCGACACTCACGCTCAGGCCGGTACTCATTGCTTCACCAGCTGCACACGGCGGAAGACGGGTCGGACGGTGACGGACTTGCGCTGTACGTCCCGGTCGCCCAGCCTGGCCTCGAAGTCGTAGTCGCCGAAGCGCAGTTCGATGGCCCATTCACTCGCCGGGTCCGCTCCGCCGCCCTCCCCCGGGGCGCGCCGCAGACGCTCGCAGCCCGCCTCGCGGCAGACGAACTCCGCGGCGGCGTTGTCCTGGGCGGACGCGCAGCTCACGTACACCGGGACGACCGGCGGGCCGGGAAGTTCGTGCAGGACGAAGACGGGCAGTTCACCGACCGAGGGCACCTGGACGCCGGCGACCGCTCCGGCGAACTGCGGCTGGTGCATGAAGTGGTCGATGGCCTCCAGCAGATGGGAGGTGTTGACGCGCCACTCGCCCTCGGGGTCGTCGCTCGCGGCCCCGGCGAGACTCCGCAGCAGCGCCTCGGTGAACAGGCTGACCTGCCCGGGCCGGGCGTGCGACCGGTCCCCGGACAGGGTGGCGTAGTACGGGATGTGGAACCGCCGGGGCAGGTCGAGCGGGCGGGTACCCGCGCCCAGGGGGAGCCGACCGGCGAACCGGGTGCCCGAACTCTCGATCAGCACGTCGGAGTTGGACCGGCAGGCGTCGACGAAGAACACCTGCTGGGCCGCCTTGCAGCGCTTGAGTCCGTTCATCAGTCCCGCGAAGTCCAGCGCGCCGTTGAGCGGGTTGTGCCGGTCGGCGAAGATGTCGGCGGCGAGCAGCGCCATGTCGTCGCCCTGCGAGACGCCGTGCCCGCAGAAATAGAAGACGAGGCGGTTGTCGACGTGGCTGTCCCCCCGGTCGTACCACCGGGTGACCGCCGCGCAGATGTTGTCGATGGTGGCGACGTCGACGGCGCGGGACTCGCCGGTGCGCGGGTTCACGAACGGCGCGGGCGCGTCCTCGCTCAGGAGCAGGGCCAGACTGCCCAGCGGCCGCTCCCGGTCGTGGTACTCGGCGAGCAGCCAGGTCGCCAGGGCCCGGGCGGACAGCGGCGGTGAGCTGAGCTGCCGCATGCCGTCGGGGTCCGCGACCGGGGTCTCGCCGCCGGCGAGGTGGGGGTACTTCCCGACGCCGACGACCAGGGCGTGGGTGCGCGGGGAGTCGGCACTCGCGTCGAGGTGGATCACCGAACCGGCCATGGATCCTCCGGAACCCCACTGTGCCGGAGCATGCCCGCAGGCAGCATTTCTTTTACTATATTCCTGTACGTCAGATGTGTCCCGGTATGCCCACCGAGGCTTCCCCGACCACCGGCGATCGTCTCCGTCAGGGAACGCGAGGCCCGACATGGCCAAGAATCTCGTCGTCTGCCTGGACGGCACGGGCAACCAGTTGAAGGCGAAAGGGAACACCAACGTCGTCCGGCTCTACGAGATGCTGGACCTCGCCGTCCCCGCCCGGCAGATCGCCTACTACGACCCGGGCGTCGGCACGTTCTCCGCCCCGGGCACCTGGACTCCCGTCGGCCGCCGCCTGTCGAAGCTCCTCGGCCTGGCCTTCGGGGCCGGGATGAGGGACAACCTGGCCGAGGCGTACACGTACTTGATGAGGCATTACGAGCCGGGCGACCGCATCTACGTGTTCGGCTTCAGCCGCGGCGCCTACACCGCCCGTGCGCTCACCGGCATGCTCAGGGCGGTCGGCCTGCTGCGCCCCGGCATGGAGAACCTCGTTCCGTACGCCGTCTCCGTGTACGCGAGGAACAAGGACTGGACCGCCGAGGACTGGGACCAACTGCACCATTTCGCGGGCGCTTTCAGCAACGCGGTCGAGGGCCGGGTCGGCATCCCCGTCGAGTACCTGGGGATCTGGGACTCGGTGAAGGCCGCCGGTGTGCTGCGCTGGAACGTGCGGTGGCCGTACACCCGGCAGGCGCCCGCCGTCCGCCGCGTCCGCCACGCCATGTCCATCGACGAGAAGCGCAGGCCCTACCGCGAATACCTCGTCAGGCCGGGCGAGCGGAGGCGTTCCGCACCCGCGGCGCCGGTCGAGCAGGTGTGGTTCGCCGGCGTGCACTCCGATGTCGGCGGAACCTTCGACGACGATCCCCGGCTCGCCACGGTCGCCCTCAAGTGGGTCGTGGACGGCGCCCTGGAAGCAGGGCTGCGGCTGAGGCCCGGGGCGTACGCCCGCGAAGTGGCGCTGGTGCCGGAGGACGCCCTCGGCACGGTGCACCGGATGGGCTGGGTCTGGGCGCTGCTCACGTACCGGCGCCGCCGGCTGCCCCCGGACGCCCACGTGCACGCGAGCGTCCGGGCGCGGGTCGAGAAGGACCCGGGCTACGCGGGGCGCCTCCCGCCGACCGCGGTCTGGTCCGACGAGGACTGGCTCACGGCACGCACCACCCTCTGAACGGCCGGCACGCCGCGCGTGGGAACAGCCCGCCGCGCCTGTGCACGGCCGCCGCGCGGCATGCCGGGTCCCCGTTGCCGGGCCGGTGCAGGACCGGCGCGGCACGGGGACCCGGTGCCTCAGACGATCTCGACGAGCAGATCGCCGCCCTCCACCTGCTGGATTTTGTTGATGGCCAGCCGCGACACCGTGCCCGTCTTCGAGGCGGTGACGGAGGCCTCCATCTTCATCGCCTCGATGGTGGCCACCGTGGCACCGGCCTCCACCTCGTCGCCCTCGGCGACCGCCAGGGTCACCACTCCGGCGAACGGCGCGGCGACGTGGCCGGCGTTGGCCCGGTCGGCCTTCTCCGTCGCCGGGATGTCGGACGACACGGCGGTGTCGCGCACCTGGATCGGCCGCAACTGGCCGTTCAGGGCGGACATCACGGTGCGCATGCCGCGCTCGTCGGCCTCGCCCACGGCCTCCAGCTCGATGAGCAGGCGGACACCCGGTTCCAGGTCGACGGCGTACTCCTTGCCCGGGCGCAGCCCGTAGAAGAAGTCCTTGCTGTCCAGCACGCTGGTGTCGCCGTAGGTCTGGCGATGCGTCTCGAACTCGCGGGTCGGGCCGGGGAACAGCAGCCGGTTCAGCGTCGAGCGCCGGTCCTTCGCCAGCCCGGTGCGGTCGTCCGCGGTCAGCTCCTGCTGCGGCTTCGGAGCGGCCCGGCCCTCCAGGGCCCGGGTGCGGAACGGCTCCGGCCAGCCGCCGGGCGGGTTGCCCAGCTCGCCGCGGAGGAAGCCGATGACGGAGTCGGGGATGTCGAACCGGTTCGGGGCGGCCTCGAAGTCCTCCGGCGCGACACCGGCGCCCACCAGGTGCAGCGCGAGGTCGCCGACCACCTTCGACGAGGGGGTGACCTTCACCAGGTGCCCGAGGATCCGGTCGGCGGCGGCGTACATCGCCTCGATGTCCTCGAACCGGTCGCCGAGGCCCAGCGCGACGGCCTGCGTGCGCAGGTTGGACAGCTGACCACCGGGGATCTCGTGGTGGTAGACGCGGCCGGTCGGCGAGGCCAGGCCCGCCTCGAAGGGCGCGTAGATCCTGCGGACGCTCTCCCAGTACGGCTCCAGGTCGCCCACGGCCTTCAGGCTCAGCCCGGTGGGCCGCTCGGAGTAGTCGGTCGCGGCGACGATGCCGGACAGCGAGGGCTGCGAGGTGGTCCCCGCCATCGATGCCACCGCGCCGTCGACCGCGTCCGCCCCGGCCTGGACGGCGGCGAGGTAGGTGGCGAGCTGGCCGCCGGCGGTGTCGTGGGTGTGGATGTGCACCGGCAGGTCGAACTCGCGCCGCAGCGCCGACACGAGGGTCGCGGCGGCCGGGGCCCTCAGCAGTCCCGCCATGTCCTTGACCGCCAGGACGTGGGCGCCCGCCTCGACGATCTGCTCGGCCAGGCGGAGGTAGTAGTCCAGGGTGTACAGCCGCTCGGACGGATCGGACAGGTCGGAGGTGTAGCACAGCGCGACCTCGGCGACGGCGGTCCCGGTCTCCCGCACCGCGTCGATGGCGGGCCGCATCTGACCCACGTCGTTCAGCGCGTCGAAGATCCGGAAGATGTCGATGCCGGTGGCGGCGGCCTCCTGCACGAAGGCGTCGGTCACCTCCGTCGGGTACGGCGTGTAGCCGACGGTGTTGCGGCCTCGCAGCAGCATCTGCAGACAGATGTTCGGCACGGCCTCGCGCAGGGCCGCCAACCGCTCCCAGGGGTCCTCGGCGAGGAAGCGGAGCGCGACGTCGTAGGTGGCACCGCCCCAGCACTCCAGGGACAGCAGCTCGGGCAGGGTCCGCGCCACCACGGGGGCGACGGCGAGCATGTCCTTGGTGCGGACGCGGGTGGCGAGCAGCGACTGGTGGGCGTCGCGGAACGTGGTGTCGGTGACGCCGATGGTCGGTGACGCCCGCAGCCACCGGGCGAAGCCCTCCGGGCCCAGTTCGACGAGCCGCTGCCGGGAGCCGGCGGGCGGTTCCGCGGCCGGCACCGGCGGGATCTTGGCCGCGGGGTCGATCAGCTCGGGGCGTTCGCCGTGCGGCTTGTTCACGGTGACGTCGGCGAGGTAGGTGAGCAGCTTGGTGCCGCGGTCGGCGGAGTGGCGTGCCGTGAGCAGGTGCGGCCGCTGCTCGATGAACGACGTGGTGACCCGCCCCGCCCGGAAGTCGGGGTCGTCGAGCACGGCCTGCAGGAACGGGATGTTCGTGGCCACACCGCGGATGCGGAACTCGGCCACGGCCCGCCGGGCCCGGCCGATCGCGGTCGGGAAGTCACGGCCCCGGCAGGTGAGCTTGACCAGCATCGAGTCGAAGTGCGCGCTGATCTCCGTGCCGGCGTGGGTGGTGCCGCCGTCCAGCCGGATGCCGGAGCCGCCGGGCGAGCGGTAGGCGCTGATCCGGCCGGTGTCCGGGCGGAATCCGTTGGCCGGGTCCTCGGTGGTGATACGGCACTGCAGGGCCGCGCCGTGGAGGGTGACGGTCTCCTGGGAGAGACCGAGGTCGGCCAGCGTCTCGCCAGCGGCGATGCGCAGCTGGGCCTGGACGAGGTCGACGTCGGTGACCTCCTCGGTCACCGTGTGCTCGACCTGGATGCGCGGGTTCATCTCGATGAAGACGTGGTTGCCGTCGCGGTCGAGGAGGAACTCCACGGTGCCCGCGTTGCGGTAGCCGATCTCCCGGGCGAACCGGACGGCGTCGGAGCAGATCCGCTCGCGCAGCGCCGGGTCGAGGTTCGGCGCGGGGGCCATCTCGATGACCTTCTGGTGGCGGCGCTGCACCGAGCAGTCACGCTCGAAGAGGTGGATGACGTTGCCCTCGCCGTCGGCGAGGATCTGCACCTCGATGTGACGGGGCTCGACGACGGCCTTCTCCAGGAAGACCGTCGGGTCGCCGAACGCGGAGGCCGCCTCGCGCGATGCCGCCTCGATGGACTCGCGCAGCTGGGCCGGGTCCTCGACGCGGCGCATGCCGCGCCCGCCACCGCCCGCGACGGCCTTGACGAACACCGGGAAGCCGACGTCCTCGGCGGCGCGGACGAGCTCGTCCACGTCGGTGGAGGGCGCCGAGGAGCCGAGCACCGGTACGCCGGCCGCGCGGGCGGCGGCCACGGCGCGGGCCTTGTTGCCGGTCAGTTCGAGCGTCTCGGTGCCCGGGCCGACGAAGGTGATGCCGGCCTCCTCGCACGCGCGCGCCAGGTCGGGGTTCTCGGACAGGAATCCGTAGCCCGGATAGACCGCGTCCGCTCCGGCCCGGCGGGCGGCGCGGACGATCTCCTCGACGGAGAGATACGCCCGCACCGGGTGTCCCGGCTCGCCGATCTCGTAGGCCTCGTCGGCCTTCAACCGGTGCAGTGAATTGCGGTCCTCGTGCGGGAAGACGGCCACGGTCCGCGCGCCCAGCTCATAGCCGGCGCGGAACGCGCGAATCGCGATTTCACCTCGGTTGGCGACCAGCACCTTGCGGAACATTCGGGATCCCTTCAGCCTGCCGGTGACGCGCACCATGGTGTCGGCCCTGCCCGCTCCGCGCCATGTGAAGCGGCCCACTCCCCCGATGTGAGGCGGGCCACTCCCTTGGTGTCCCTCCCGGTCGGGGCCGCGCGGGCGCCGTCCGGCCGGCTCGTGTTCAGAGCAGATCGGCCCCCGCGGGGGTGTCGTCGAGGAACCCGCCCGACTGGTGCTGCCACAGCTTCGCGTAGGTGCCGTCCCCGGCGAGCAGCTCCTGGTGGGTGCCCTGCTCGACGATCCGTCCGCGGTCGAGGACGACGAGCCGGTCCATGCCCGCGACCGTGCTGAGCCGGTGGGCCACCACCAGTGCCGTCCGCCCCTCCATGAGCCGCCACAGCGCCTCCTGCACGAGCAGCTCGCTCTCGGAGTCCAGAGCGCTGGTCGCCTCGTCGAGCAGCAGCACCGGCGCGTCGCGCAGGATCGCCCGGGCCAGCGCGACCCGCTGACGCTGGCCGCCGGAGAGCTTGACGCCCCGCTCGCCGACCATGGTGTCGAAGCCCTCCGGCAGCGCGTCGGCGAACTCGGTGACGTGGGCCGCCTCGGCGGCGCGGCGCACCTCGGCGTCCGTGGCGTCCGGCCGGGCGAAGGCGATGTTGGCCCGCAGCGTGCGGTGGAACATCGCCGGGTCCTGCGGGACATAGGCGATCAGACTGCGCAGGTCGGCCTGGCGCAGCCCGCTGATGTCCTGCCCGCCGATCAGGATGCGGCCGCCGTCGACGTCCGTCATCCGCAGCAGCAGCCGGGTGAGCGTGGTCTTCCCTCCGCCGGACCGGCCGACCAGCCCCACCTTCGTACCGCTGGGCACGGCCAGGTCGAGGCCGTCGAACAGCGGCCCGGCGCCGGCGTGGGCGAACGCCACCCCCTCGAAGCGGACGTCGGCGGGCCCCGGCAGCAGCGGCTCCGGGCAGGGCGGGTCGAGCACGGTGGGTGCCGTGAGCAGCAGCTCGGTGAACTGCGCGGCCTCGGTCATCGAGCTCTCCAGACGCCGGTAGATCTGGTTGAACTCGAACATGATCCGGGTCGCGTTGGTGTAGTACATGAAGGCGACCACCACCGCCTCCACCCCGAGCCTGCCGCCGCCGAGTGCCACCGCGAGCAGCAGGCCGAGCGCGTTCGTCAGGACCGACATCGGCGCGACGAGGGTGTCGATGCGCAGGTTGCCGTAGTCCCACGACCTGAGCGTGAGCCGTCGTGACTCCGCGACCCGGGACCGGTGCTCGGCGGCCTCGCCCTCCTCGGCGGCGAAGGCCCGCACCGTGTCCATGTTCATCAGGCTGTCCGCCACGTGGCCGGAGACCCGGGCGATCGCCTCCTCCCGCTGGTCGACGAGCGCCTGGCGGCGCCGGATGAGGGGCGCCACGCACAGGGCCGTCACCGCGATCATCACGAGGAGGCCGACCACGAGCAGCGGTTCATAGCGCCAGAGCACCACCGACCCGAAGACCAGCGGCACGAGACTGCCCAGGACCGAGAACGTGAGGGTGTCGACCGCCTCCTCGAAGCGGGAGGCGAAGCTCAGCACCCGTTTGGTCAGCGATCCGGCGAAGTTGTCGTGGAAGAAGGCGGCGTCCTTGGCGAACAGCTCGTCCATGCCGACGACGTACAGGTGCTCGATGCCGAGGGCGTCCAGCCGGTTCAGGCAGTGCAGCCCGAGACGCCACAGCAGCTCCGCGAGCAGCAGGATCCCCGCGAAGCCGAGCACGTACGGCAGCGTCGCGCCGAGCCCGGCACCGCTGTCGCCGGCGATGCGGCCCACCAGCTTCGCGACCACGAGCGGCGCGAGGTAGTTGATGCCGATGTTGCCGAGCGCCGGCAGCAGCATGGCGGGTACGGCGAGCCGGCGCAGGCGGGCCAACTCCCGTCCGTAGAAACGGAGTGCGAGGAACACCGCCCCTTTTCCGGGTGGCACCTCGCGTGACTTCGACCGTCCCATCCCACCCCCCGTGTCGGCGTGCGGCCCACCCGGGTCGGCCTCCGGCGGTGCGGGGCGCGACGACGGCATCGCGGTCGGCGTCGTGAGGCCGACACGCGTGCTCGGGCAGGCCGGGAACCGAAGTGTCGCGCGAGGGCGAGGGCGCGGTCCAAGCGTTTTCCCGGCCGGCGGCACCCCACGCACGGTTTCGGGCCACGCCGCGGAAGAGGCGGCGCGGGCGCCCGTCACCGGCTCGTCGCACGCCCCGCAAAAGCAGACCAGCGGGCCTGCCGTATCGGCAAACCCGCTGGTCACAACCGTCGGGACGACAGGATTTGAACCTGCGACCCCTTGACCCCCAGTCAAGTGCGCTACCAAGCTGCGCCACGTCCCGGTGCGCCTTCCGCGATGACCCGCGAGACGGCGCGAACAGAACTTTACCGCACGTCGGGAGCTGGTCCGAAGGGGGCGCGAGGGCGGTGCCGGGTCCCGGGCGGGACAATCGGAGGATGACCGGGACTTCTGCGGGGCGGACGGACGACGGGCGCGACCGGGACACGGAGGGACGGGCCCGCAGTGCCCGGCCCCGGGACGGGCTGGGCCGCCCCCTCCCGTACGGCGCGGACGGGGTCGAGCGGCAGCCGGAGGGGATCGTGCGCGACCCGGCGGAGACGATCGCCGAGGCGCAGGCCCTGCTGGACGCGGGGAAGCCGTTCCACGCGCACGAGGTCTTCGAGGACGCCTGGAAGTCCGGCCCCGAGGACGAGCGTGCCCTGTGGCGCGGGCTGGCCCAGCTCGCGGTGGGGCTCACCCACGCGGCCCGCGGGAACAGGACGGGCGGCGTCCGGCTGCTGCGTCGCGGTGCCGGGGCCGTCGAGCAGTGGGGCGCCGACTCCGGCCGGACCCGGCCATACGGTGTGGACCTGCCGGAACTCGCCGACTGGGCGCGGCGGTTGGCGCAGGCCGTGGAGCGGGACGGGCAGGCGGTGGACGCCGGGGAGTGCGCGCCGCGGCTGGCCGGAACCGCGTAGCGGCGGAGCCGCACCGGCCGGGAGTGAGGCGGAGCCGCCCCGGGGCGGGCAGTGCCCGCGAGGCGGGCGGATCCCGTACCGCGGACGCGGTGCGCCGGGCGCCGGGGGCGTGCGGCAGACTCGGGGCGTGCGAAAGATTCATGTCATCGGTATCGGGGCGGGCGACCCCGAGCAGCTCACCCTGCAGGCGGTCAAGGCGCTGCGGAGCACGGACGTGTTCTTCATCCTGGACAAGGGCGAGGTGAAGTCCGACCTCGTCCAGCTGCGCCGTGACATCCTCGACGCACATGTGCCGGAGGGGACGTACCGGCTGGCCGAGGCACGCGACCCGGACCGCGACCGGACGGCCGGGGGCGCCGCGTACTCCCCCGCCGTGGGTGACTGGCGCAGTGCCCGCGCGGAGATCTACGAGCGCCTGATCGCCGACGAGCTGGACGAGGACGAGAGCGGTGCCTTCCTGGTGTGGGGCGACCCCGCCCTGTACGACAGCACGCTCGGCATCCTGGAGGAGATCCTCGACCGGGGCGCGGTGACGTTCACGTACGACGTGGTGCCCGGCATCAGCAGCGTCTCGGCGCTCGTCGCGAGGCACCGCACCGGACTGAACCGGGTCGCCCGGCCCGTCCAGATCACCACGGGACGGCGGCTTTCGGAGGGCTTCCCCGAGGAGGTCGACGACGTCGTGGTGATGCTCGACGCCCACCAGGCCTTCCGGGCGTACGCCGACCAGGACATCGACATCTACTGGGGCGCCTACATCGGCACCCCGGACGAGATCCTCGCCTCGGGGCCGCTGGCCGAGACGGCACCCCGGATCGAGCGTCTGCGCGCCGAGGCCCGGGAGCGCAAGGGCTGGATCATGGACACCTACCTGCTGCGCAGGCACCCGCGGGAGTAGGCACCCGGGCGGATCGTCCCCGCATGCACCCGTGCCGCCCCGGTGTGAGGGTGGCCTCGTGACGATCACGCAGGAATCCGCGCCGTCCGCCGCCCCGGGGTACCTCACCCGTCACGACTCGCTCTTCTCGCACACCGAGGCGGGGCGCCGCGAGGCGGAGGTCGTCAGCGGAGCGTGGGGCGCGTGGCTGGCCGCGCGGGTGGAACAGGACATCGGCCGTCCTCGGGCGCGGACCTGCGGGCCGCCGTCGACAGCATCGCCAAACGGCTGCTCGCCGAGGACCTGGGGAGCGGTCTGCCCGTGAGGGCCCGGGCCCTCACGGCCGCCCCCGCGCCGGACTGAGCGACCGGCGTCCGGGGTGCGCCCGGGGCGGCCGCCGCACGCCGGGGTCCGTCACCGCGTGCCGAGGTCCAGCCGGTCCAGTACCGCCTCCGCGTCCGGGACGGCCGACACCCCGTCGGGCAGGGCCGGGCGGCGCACGACGACGACCGGAAGGCCCAGTTCGCGGGCGGCCGTGAGCTTCGCCGAGGTCGCCTCTCCCCCGCTGTCCTTCGTCACCAGGACGTCGATGCGGTCTCCGCTCAGCAGGGCCTTCTCGCCGGACACCGTGAACGGGCCGCGGGCCAGCAGCACGCGCGTACGGGGCGGCATCGGCGGCTCCGGGGGCTCGACCGAGCGGACGAGGAAGTCGAGTGCGGTCAGCTCCGCGAAGGCCGCGAGGCCGAGCCGGCCCGTGGTGAGGAAGACCCGGCTGCCGAGCCGGGGCAGCACCTCGGCGGCGGCGTCCAGGGAGGCGACGGGATGCCAGCGGTCGCCGGGGCCGGGCCGCCAGCCGGGGCGGCGCAGGACCACGGCCGGCACCCCGGCCGCGGCGGCCGCCCGCACCGCGTTCGCGGTGATGCCCGCGGCGAAGGGGTGGGTGGCGTCGACCAGGGCGTCCGCCCGGTGCTCGCGCAGCCAGGCGGCAAGACCGTCCGCGCCGCCGAACCCCCCGATGCGCACGTCCCCTTCGAGCGCGCCCGGCCGGGACACGCGCCCGGCGAGCGAGGTGGTCACCCGGACATCAGGGCGCTCCGCCAGGCGGGCGGCGAGCTCGCGCGCCTCGGTCGTACCGCCGAGGACCAGGATGTGCCGGGACATGGCGTCGAGCGTACGGGGACGGCGCGGGCGGCGGTCCGCCAGGTCGGGTGGCGCGGCACGGGCCCGGTGCGGGCCCGTCAGCGCAGCAGCAACTGGACCCCGCCGAGGACCGTCGCGGCGATCACGAGCCGCTCGAACAGGCGCTGGTTGATGCGGTGCACGGCCCAGGTGCCGAGCAGGGCGCCCGGCAGCACGAAGAGCGCGAGCGCCGCGTCGAGCAGCAGCGACGTCCCGTCGATCAGGCCCAGCCCCACGCTGAAGGGCACCTTGGACACGTTGACGACGAGGAAGAAGAAGGCGGAGGTGCCGAGGAAGCCGAGTTTGCGGAAGCCCGCGGACAGCAGGTACATCGACATCACGGGGCCGCCCGCGTTGGCGACCATCGTGGTGAAGCCGCCGAGCACCCCGTACGAGCGCGCCTTGGTCCGCCCCGTCCGCGTGGCGACCGCGTCCGGTTCCTCGTCCGTCCCGGCGGTCCGGCGGCGCCACAGCGTGACCGCCGCCATGAACAGCAGGATCGCGCCGATGGACGTGCGGACGATGCCGTCGTCGGCCCACAGCAGGAACAGCGTGCCGAGGACGACACCCGCGGCGACCGCGGGGAACAGCCGCCACAGCGTGGGCCAGTGGGCGTGCCGCCGGTAGGTGAGGACGGCCAGGACGTCGCCGACGATCAGGACGGGCAGCAGCACGCCGGTGGAGGCGCGGGCCGGCAGGACGGCGGCGAAGACGGCGAGGCTGACCGTGTTGGCCCCGCTCACCGCGGTCTTCGAGAAGCCGACGAGCAGGGCCGCCGCGGCGAGGGCGGCGAACTCCCAGAGGGATATGTGCCAGAGGGTCATCGTGTTCATGCGGGGACCGATGCTAGGCGCACCGATCTTGCCGCGTCAGGACCGTCTCGCCAGGTGGCCCCTGCGGCCTCGCTCAGCCCGCGTACTGCACCCGCAGCTCCCGCTTCAGGACCTTCATGCTGGGCCCGAGCGGCAGTTCGTCGGCGAACTCCACCCGCCGCGGGTACTTGTGGCGACCCAGGTGCTTCTTGGACCACTCGGTGATGTCCGAGGCGTCCGGGGCGGCTCCCGGCGCGCGGACGACGACCGCGCACACCTCCTCGCCGTGCAGTTCGTCCGGCAGGCCGATGACCGCGACCTGGGCGACGCCGGGGTGGCGCATCAGCACCTCCTCGACCTCCCGCGGGTAGACGTTGAAGCCGCCGCGGATGATGACGTCCTTCTTGCGGTCGACGATCCGCAGGAAGCCCTCCTCGTCCTTGGTGCCGAGGTCGCCGGTGCGGAACCAGCCGTCGACGAGGGCCTCGGCGGTCGCCTCGGGCCGCCCCAGGTAGCCGGAGAAGACGTTGTGGCCGCGGATGACGACCTCGCCCAGCTCCCCCGGGGGCAGCAGTTCGACGCGTCCCTCCACCTCGGCCCGGGCGATCTCGACGTCCACACCCCACAGGGGGTGCCCGATGGTGCCGGGCTTGGTGCCGAACAGGGGCTGGTTCACGGTCGCGGTCGGCGAGGTCTCCGACAGCCCGTACCCCTCGTAGACCGTCGCGCCGAAGGCCGCCTCGAAGCGCTCCAGGACGGCGACGGGCAGCGACGCGCCGCCGGAGATGCACACACGCAGGTCGGGGAGGGCGTCCAGGGAGGCCGCGGCCGCGGCCAGCGCGACGAACATCGTCGGCACGCCGTGGAAGGTGTTCACGCCCTCCTTGACCATCAGCTCGACGGCGCGGGCCGCGTCGAAGCGCGGCAGCAGGACGAGGGTCGCGCCCGCGCGCCAGGTGGAGTTCATCGAGACGGTCTGGCCGAAGGCGTGGAACAGCGGGAGTGCGCCGAGGGCGATGTCGTCGGGCCGGATGTCATTGGCGTCGAAGGCGTTGACCGTCGCGTTCATCACCAGGTTGAAGTGGCTCAGCACGGCCCCCTTGGGGACGCCGGTGGTGCCGCTGGTGTAGAAGACGACGGCGGGGTCGTCGGCCTGCCGGGTGACGTACGAGGGCAGCGGCTCGGCGTCCGCTGCGAGCCGCTCGAACTCGGTGCCGAGGGTGACGACCCGGACGTCCGTGGCGTCTGCGGCCGCCGTCCCGGTCTGCGCCTGCGCCGGGTGACACAGCAGCAGGGTCGCGCCGCTGTCCCTGAGGACGTGCTCGACCTCGGTGGCGGACAGCAGCAGATGGACGGGGACGACCACGCCACCCGCCGCCGCGATCGCGTAGTAGGCCTGCGGGAACTCGGCGGTGTTGGGCGCCATCAGCGCCACCCGGTCCCCGGGCCGCACACCGAGTCCGGCCAGGGCGCCGGCCTGGGCGAGGGCGCGCTGCCACACCTCGGCGAAGGTGAGGCGCAGATCGCCCTCGACGAGCGCCGTCCGGTCGGGGCGGCGCCGGGCGTTCTCGGCGAGGATCGCGGCGAGGGACAGGGTTGCCATGGAGGAGTACTCCGTTTCCGTGCTGGTGCGGCTCTGGACCAGGTCGTTCTGCGGTGTCGTCGGCGAAGGCTCTCAGGCCCGCTCGACGAGGACCGCGCTGCCCTGCCCGACGCCGACGCACATCGTGGCCAGGCCGCGTGCCGCGCCGGTGCGTCGCATGCGGTGGAGCAGGGTGGTGAGGATGCGGGCACCCGAGCATCCCAGCGGGTGGCCGAGCGCGATGGCGCCGCCCGTCGGATTGACGAGTTCGGGGTCGATGCCGAGCCGGTCCACGCAGGCGAGGGCCTGGGCGGCGAACGCCTCGTTGAACTCGGCCTCCGCGATGTCGTCGATCGTCCAGCCGACGCGGGCGAGCGCCTTCTCGGTGGCGGGCACGGGTCCGATGCCCATGACGTCGGGGTGGACGCCCGCCGAGGCCCCGGCGACGTACCGCCCGAGGGAGGTGAGCCCCAGCTCGTGGAGTGCGTCCTCGCTGACCAGGAGGAGTCCGGCGGCGCCGTCGTTCATCGGTGAGGCGTTGCCCGCGGTGACCGTGCCGCCGGGACGGAACACCGGCTTGAGCCGGGCGAGCTTCTCGTACGAGGTGTCCTCGCGGACGCATTCGTCGGCGTCGACGACGACGCCGTCCGGCCGGGTCACCGGCAGCAGCTCGGCGTCGAAGTACCCGTTCTTGCGGGCGTCCGCGGCCTGCCGGTGGCTGCGCAGCGCGAAGTCGTCCTGGCGTTCGCGCGGGATGCCGTGGCGCTCGGCGACCTCCTCGGCGGTCTCGCCCATGGACAGCACGCCGTGCAGGTCCTTCATCGCCGGGTTGACCAGGCGCCAGCCGAGCCGGGTGTCGACGGTCTCGATCCGGTGCGGCAGGGCCTCGTCGGGGCGCGGCAGGACGAACGGCGCGCGGCTCATGGATTCCGAGCCGCCGGCGAGCACGATGTCGGCCTCGCCCGCGGCGATCGTCCGGGCCGCCGTGGTGACGGCCTCCAGGCCGGAGGCGCACAGCCGGTTCACGGTGGCGCCGGGCACGCTCTCGGGCAGTCCGGCGAGCAGGGCGGCCATGCGGGCGACGTTGCGGTTGTCCTCGCCCGCCTGGTTGGCGGCGCCCCAGTAGACGTCGTCGATCCGGGCCGGGTCGAGGGCGGGCGTGTCGGCGACGAGGGCACGGAGCACGGCCGCGGCGAGGTCGTCGGGGCGTACGGCGGAGAGGGCTCCGCGCAGCTTGCCGATGGGCGTGCGGCGGGCGGCGGCGAAGTGGACGGGACGCACGACAGGACTCCTGACGGACACCGGACTATGACGGGCACCACATTAATTAGCACTGCTAGTTTTGGACTATAGACCGCCGCCCCGCCCGCTGGGAAGACCTCCCGGGAACGCCCGCGCGGCCGCTCGAGCCCGGTGGCGGCCACCGCCGGTTTCCGCCCATCCGTCCTGGGCACCCGCGCGTGGGGAACGGCACGTACCGCCAGGTCCGACCGGGGACCGGCGGCGGCCGGGACCGCGCACGGAGACGGGCAGCAACGGAAGGACCCGCACATGACCGACGCCCTCGAACTCGACGCCCTGTGGGACGAATTCCATCGCGTGGTGAACATGACGTCGCAGGAGCTGGCAGCGTGGCTGCGGGTCCGCGACGCCGACGAGAACGCCGAGCCGCTGCCGGAGCACGCGGGCACGCCCACCGGACAGCACGTGCTCGCGATCCTGCAGAAGCGGCGCACGGACCTCACCGAGGACGACGTCCGCGTCATGTACGAGGTGGTGGACACCGTCACCGCCGAGACGGACGCGGAGAAGGAGCCCGTGGCCGACGACGAGCGGCGGCGCCACCGGCTGATGACCCTGGGCCACGACTCGCTCAGGCCGCCGCAGTGAGGTGAGCCATGACCAACAGGCAGCGACGCGTGACCGAGGAACTCCTCGCCTCGTACGGCCGCACCTACGCCGACGAGGCGGGCATCGCGCTGCGGAACACCCCGCAGCCGCTGTACCGCACCCTGGTTCTGGCCTGCCTGCTGAGCGCGCGGATCCGCGCCTCCGTCGCCGTGGCGAGTGCCCGTGCGCTGTACGACGCGGGACTGGGCGATGCCCGCCGCATGGCCGACGCGGACTGGCAGGAGCGGGTCGACGCGCTGGGCGCCGGCGGCTACCGGCGGTACGACGAGCGCACGGCCACCCAACTCGGCGACGGGGCGCGGTTGCTGACGGAGCGTTGGGGAGGCGACCTGCGCCGCATGCGGGACGAGGCGGACGGGGATCTCTCCCGACTGCGGGGACTCCTGCGGGAGATACCCGGGATCGGGCCCGCGGGTGCGGACATCTTCCTGCGCGAGGCACAGCGCGTCTGGCCCGAGGCGGCGCCGTATCTCGACGGCAAGGCGCTGTCGGGCGCGCGCCGGCTCGGCCTTCCGGAGGAGCCCGGCCGGCTCGTCGCACTCGCCGGGGACGCCGAACCGGCCGTCCTGGCCGCCGCGTTGGTCCGCTCGGCCCTCGACCGGAAGATCGCCGACGAGGTCCTCGCCGCCGCCTGAGGGCGGCGCCTGCGCCCACGGGCCGGCGTCGCCGTCGGGCGCGGGCGGCGCCTCCGGGGAGCCGGGTGACCGCCGTGAACGCCGCCACGGCGGCCCCCGTGCCCAGGGCGAAGGCGGCACACCGGGCCCAGGCCGAGTCCGCGGGGACCGGATCGGCCACGAGGACCAGCCCCAGGACGGACCACCCGACCGCGAGCCACCGTCACGAGGGCCCACCACCGGAGCCGGACACACTCGACGTCGTCGTCGGCCTTGGCCAACCGCGCGGCGAAGGCCGTCAGCTCGACCGCGTCCCGCAGACCGGGGGCGGCGGCGCCCGCCCCGAAGGCCGGACCGAACAGCCGGACCCGCGCCAGGGGGACGATCGGGCGCGCTCGGCACAGGCACGGCTCACGCCGGTCCGGACCCGCGAACGGAGCGCCGGGTTGTACGTGCCGCGGGTCCCGGCCGCGCGGGGGGGGGCGCGCGGTCGGCCCTGCCGCGCCCGGCTCCTCGCCGGCCCCGTTCTCCCGCAGGTCCGGGGACGACCCGCCTGGGCCCCCGCCCGTGCCCGCGGCTCACGGGGCGCGGCAGGTGCCGGGGCGCGCCCCGGGTCGTCCCGCACGACCCGGGTACCCGTCGCCCATGACCACCAACAGTGCACCCCTGCGCGCCGTCGGCACGGACCGCCGGACCACCCGCACGGACCTGCTCGGCATCTACCTCAACGACCATCTCAGCGGTGCCACCGCGGGGGCCGAGCGCGCCCGGTACATGGTCGCGTCGCTGAAGGGCTCGGCGACCGGCACCGCCGTCGAACCGATCGCGGCGGAGATCGCCGAGGACCGGGCCGCCCTGCTCGGCCTCATGGAGCGGCTCGACGTCCCCGTGCGGCGGTACAAGGTCCTCGCGGGCCGGCTGGGCGAGCGGGTGGGCCGCCTCAAGACCAACGGCCGTCTCGTACGGCGTTCCCCGCTCAGTTCCCTGCTGGAGCTGGAGGTGCTGCGGCTCGGGGTGGAGGGCAAGGCGGCGGCCTGGCGGCTGCTGCGCCTGCTCGCGGAGAGCGACGACCGGCTGGACCCGCGGCAGCTCGACGTGCTGCTGGAGCGCGCGGAGCGGCAGCGGGACACTCTGGAGGCCCTGCGCGTCCAGCAGAGCAGGACGGCGTTCCGGAAGCGCTGAGACGGCCGGGGCCCGGGGAACTCCGGCCCGCACATGCGTCGCCCCCGCGCCTGCCGCCCCGGTCGCCGGCCCCTCCGCCTCGGCCCGCGCGCCCTCCGCCTCTCCTCCGCCCGGACGGTCCCGCCCGCCCGGACGGTCCCGCCCGCCCGGTCGGGCGGGACCGTCGTCGGGTCAGCGGGCCGGGCTCGGGCGGGACGCCGGGCCGGGGGCCGGGGCGTATCCCGCGGGCCGGGTGGTGAAGACCCCGCGGCCCTGCGTCCGGCTGCGCAGCCGCGTCGCGTAGCCGAACAGCTCGGCCAGCGGCACGGTGGCGGTGAGCACCGCCGCTCCCCCGCGCGTGGTGGAGCCCGTGACCCGGCCCCGGCGTGCGGCCAGGTCGCCGAGTACACCGCCCACGGCGTCGCCGGGCACGGTGACCGTGACGTCGGCCACCGGTTCCAGCAGCACCATCGTGCTCGCGCGCAGGGCCTCCCGGAGGGCGAACCGGCCGGCGGCCCGGAACGCCATCTCCGAGGAGTCCTTCGGATGCGTCGCCCCGTCGGTCAGCACCACGCGCAGCCCCGTCACCGGATGGCCGCCCAGCGGTCCCTCCGCGAGCGCGTCCCGGCAGCCGGCCTCCACCGCGCGGACGTACTCCTGCGGCACCCGGCCGCCGACGACGGCCGACCGGAACGCGAAGCCCGTGGCGCCGCCCTCGCCGTCGGGGGCGGCCTCCAGCGGTTCCACGTCGAGGACGACATGGGCGAACTGACCGGCGCCGCCTTCCTGTTTGACGTGCCGGTACACCAGGCCGCCGACCCCGCGTACGACGCTCTCCCTGAGGGCCACCCGCGGCCGGCCCACCCGGACGTCCAGACCGTGCGCCCGGCGGATCTTCTCCACGGCCACCTCCAGATGCAGCTCGCCCATGCCCGACAACGTCGTCTGGCCGGTCTCCGGGTCGGTCCTGAGGACCAGCGAGGGGTCCTCCTCCACCAGCCGCGCCAGCGCCGCCGACAGGCGGTCCGTGTCCGTGCTCGCGCAGGCCTCGACCGCCGTCGAGACCACCGGGTCGGCCACGGCCGGCGGTTCGAGCACCAGCGGAGCCCCGGCCGCGCACAGGGTCGAACCGGCCCGGGCCGACTTCGGGCCGATCACCGCGACGATGTCACCGGCCACCGCGGTGCCCAGCTGGGCATGGCGGTCCGCCTGCACGCGCAGGACCCGGCCGACGCGCTCGGTGCGCCCCGTGCTCGCGTTCCACACCGTCTCTCCCTTCCGGATCGTTCCCGAGTACACACGGATGAAGGTCAGCCGTCCCCGCGCCGTGGCGTCGACCTTGAACGCCAGTGCCGCGAGCGGCGCCTCCGGGTCGGCCGCCCGTTCCTGTTCCGTGCCCTCCCAGGTGCCGCGCGCCGCGGGTACGTCGAGCGGCGAGGGCAGATAGGCCACCACGGCGTCCAGCAGCGGTTCGATCCCGCGGTTGCGGTAGGCCGAGCCGCACAGCACGACCACCCCGTCACCACTGCGGGTCAGGTCGCGCAGCGCGGACCGCATCGTGTCCGCGGAGACCGTGGAGCTCGTGCAGAACTCCTCCAGCGCCCGGGGGTGCAGCTCCGCCACCGCCTCCTCCAGCAGCCGGCGACGGCGCAGCGCCTCGTCGCGCAGCGCGTCCGGCACGGGCCCCTCCTCCACGGCGCCGCCGCCGTCGGGCCAGACCGAGGACCGCATCCGGACGAGATCGACGACACCGGTGAAGCCGTCCTCCGCGCCGATCGGCAACTGGACGACCAGCGGGGCGGGATGGAGCAGTTCGCGGATCGACCCGACCGCCGAGTCGAGGTCGGCACCGGCCCGGTCCAGCTTGTTGACGAAGGCGATCCGCGGCACGCCGTACCGGTCGGCCTGCCGCCACACGGCCTCGCTCTGCGGCTCGACACCCGCGACGGCGTCGAACACGGCGATCGCGCCGTCGAGCACGCGCAGCGAGCGCGTCACCTCGTCGGAGAAGTCGACGTGCCCAGGGGTGTCGATCAGGTTGATGCGGTGGGCGTCCCAGTCACAGCTCACGGACGCGGCGAAGATGGTGATGCCCCGGTCGCGTTCCTGGGAGTCGAAGTCGGTGACGGTCGTCCCGTCGTGGACCTCACCGCGCTTGTGGGTGGTCCCGGTGAGATACAGGATCCGCTCGGTGACGGTGGTCTTGCCGGCGTCGACATGGGCGAGGATGCCCAGATTGCGGACGGCGGCAAGCGGGTTGACGGGATGACGGTGCAGGTCGGTACGCACGGCCCGGGCCTTTCGGAGCGTTGCGGAAGAAGGGCGGGCGCGATTCCCGGACGGCATCACCCGCGGACGGCCCGGGTTCGGGGCCCGGCGAGCCCGGCGCGGGCCCGCGGAGGGTTTCACGCCGAGTGACGCACCGTCAGATGTGCAGGGTTCAGACGTCCTTCGGGAACATCCGGTACCGGCCGCGCAGCGGGCACCGGACGGACGAGGACACGAGGATCACCTCGTAGCGTGACCGGGGGACGACGACAGCGGTGCAGCAACGCACGGCCGGCTCCCCTCGTTCGTCACGGCGTGCTGCGACGGTGTGCCGCGCACGGTGTGGGGCGAGTGTAGGGAACCGGACCCGTCGGGAGCACCGTATTTTCCTCCCCCGCACCCGCGACGGCACGGCGGGCCGAGCGGATGCACGGCCGCGCCCCGCGACCGACCATGGACGGGGAGGTACGGGGGCGGATCAGCGGGAGTTCCGGATCAGGAGGCGTCCATGCCACGCAACGACACCAGCACCGACGTCCTGGTCGTGGGCGCCGGTCCGGTCGGGCTCACCGCGGCGGGTGCGCTGCGGCGGCGCGGCATCGGGGTCCGCCTCGTCGACCGGCTGCCGGCCCGGCTGCCGTACGCCAAGGCCGTGGGCATCCAGCCCCGCACCCTGGAGATCTGGGACCGGATGGGTCTCGTCAGACCGGCGCTGGAGGCGGCGGTCCCGATGCGCGGGCAGCTGCTGTACGTGAACGGCGCCGAGCAGCCCGGCTTCGACCTGGTGCTGCCGCCCGAGGTGCCGTACGGCTTCGCCGCGCTGCCGCAGTACGAGACGGAGCGGATCCTCGAGGAGTTCGCGGCCCGGTTCGGCACCCGCGTCGAGCGGGGCACGGAACTCGTGGGGTTCCGACAGGACGAGGACGGCGTGACCGCCCGCCTCGTCACCGCCTCCGGTCCGGTCGGAGCCGCGGCGGCGGTGACCCACGAGGAGGAGATCCGGTGCCGCTACCTGGTGGGCTGCGACGGGGCGCACAGCGTCGTCCGCAAGGGGCTCGGCCTCACCTTCGAGGGCGGAGCCTTCCCCGACACGTACATGCTGGCCGACGTGGAGGTCGACTGGGACCTGCCGCCCGGCTACGGCGTGCGCGCCGTGCACCGGGGTGCGGACGGCACGATCGACGACCTCCTCGTGTGCATCCCGCTGCCCGGCCGGGGCCGGTACCGGATGTCGACCACGGTCCCGCCGGAGCTCTCCGGGGCCCCGCAGACCGCCGGCGGGGATACCGGCGGGGACGCGGTGCTGCACGGACTGGGCACCGGGCAGGGGCCCGCACTCCCCGACGTCCAGAAGGTGCTCGACCGGCTGTCGCCGCAGCCGGTGACCGCCTCCGCCCTCCGCTGGTCCTCGGTGTTCCGCATCAGCCACCGGATCGTGGACCGGTACGGCGAGGGCCGCGTCTTCGTCGCCGGCGACGCCGCCCACATCCACCCGCCCACCGGCGCCCAGGGCATGAACACCGGCATCCAGGACGCGTACAACCTCGCCTGGAAGATCGCTCTCGCGGTCGAGGGGGCCGCCGGTCCGGCCCTGCTCGCCAGCTACGACGCCGAGCGCCGCCCGGTCGGCGAGGAGGTCGTCGGGCGCACCGTGCGCCATGCCGCCGAGGGCGTCCAGGCCGATCCGGACGACCCGGCGACGCTGATGCTGCGCGAGGCGCAGCTGCTCGTCGGCTACCGCGACAGCCCCGTCGTGGGCCCGCCGGACCCCGCCCTGGACGGTGCCGGTCCGCAGCCCGGCGACCGGGTCCCGGACTGCGGCGGGCTGGTCGGCCGGATCGCGACGACGCCGCAGCGGCTGTACGACGTGCTCCGCGACCGCGCGCACGTCCTGCTGCTGTACGGGGCCGGTGCGCCGGGCGAGGACTTCGAGGAACTCGCCCTGGCGGCGGCCGAGTCGACGCGCGGCAGGGTGGAGACATGTGCCGTCGCCCCGGCGGCCGACGCCGCGGCCGACGCGGGTCCGCTGCCCGTGTACCGGGACGTACGGGGCGAGTTCGCCCGCGGCTTCGCGGCCCAGGCGCCGACCGCCTTCCTCGTACGGCCCGACGGGTACCTCGCAGCCCGGCTCCATCCGCCCACCGCCGAGGCACTCCGCGCCTGCCTCGCACTGGTCTTCCGCAGCTGAGGGACGGCGGCCCCGGCCGTCCGCGGAGCGGCCTGCACGGTGCCGCCTGCCCGAAAGAATGAATCAGCTCCGGATTGCCGCGTGTCCCGAGGGCGCACCCCGCACTGTGCCAAGCGGATATGCCGGACGAGTCGAGGGGTGGGAGTGGGCGGAAAACGGCTGGAGGGGCGGCGGGTGTCCTTGCCGGACCGGGCGCGCTACCGGTTCGACCGGACGCTGGCCAGGAGCACCGGTTCCCTGATGGGCTGGCTGGTCGTCGGCTGTCTGGCCGTCGTCGTCCCGGTGAGCGCGCTGCTGGTGTGGACCGATCCCGGCTCCCCGCGGTCCGTGTCGGGCCGGCTGACGGCGGTGTGGCGGACCAGCGCGGAAACCCTGCGTCTGGGAGCGGTGAGCGGCACGCCGCTGCGCATGCTGCTGTCGGCCGTGCTGGGGCTGGTCGCCCTGCTGTGCGTGTCGACCCTCGTCGGGGTGATCACCACCGGCCTGGCCGAGCGGCTTGCCGAGCTGAGCCGCGGCCGCTCGACGGTGCTGGAACGGGGTCACGCGGTCGTGCTCGGCTGGTCGGACCAGGTGCCCACGGTGGTGGCCGAGCTGGTCGCCGCGCAGGCTCCGCACCGGCCCAGGGCCGTCGTCCTGCTCGCCGACCGGGACAAGACCGAGATGGAGCGGGCGCTGGCCGCGCAGCTCGGCCCGGCCGGCCGCACGAGGCTGGTCTGCCGCAGCGGTCCGGCGAGCGACCCCGGCGTCCTCACGCTGGTCAGTCCCCGGACGGCGAGCACCGTGCTGGTGCTGCCGTCCGGGGAGCCGACGGCCGACGCGGAGGTCCTGCGCACCCTGCTGGCGCTCCGGGCGGTCCTGGGCGAGGGGACCGAAGGACCACCGGTGCTGGCCGCGGTCCGGGACGACCGGTTCCGGGCGGCGGCGCGGCTCGCCGCGGGCCCCCGCGGGACGGTGCTGGAGACCGACACCGTCACGGCCCGGCTGATCGCGCAGTGCGTCGGCCGCCCCGGCCTCTCGCTCGTCCTGCGCGAGCTGCTCGACTTCGCGGGCGACGAGTTCCACCTGGCGGACGCCACGCCGTTCCACGGGGGCCCGTTCGGCGCGGCCCTGCTCGGCCACGCCACCGCCTGTGTGGTCGGACTGCTCACCCCGGCGGGACGGACGCTGCTCAACCCGCCCGCCGGCACCGTCGTGGCTCCGGGGAGCCGCCTGATCGTCCTCGCGCGGGACGAGGGCGCCGCCGAGCCGGAGGACTGCCGTCACCTCGTGGACCCGTCGGCGGTCACGACGGCGGAGCCGCCGCCCGGCGGCGCCGCGCATCTGCTGCTCCTCGGCTGGAACCGGCGGGCGCCGCTGGTCGTGGACCAGTTGCGGCGCACGGCCCGGCCGAGATCGGTGCTGGACGTGGTGACGGACCGGGCCGTACCCGCTCCGGCGCGGGAGCCCGGGCCGGACCCGGCGGTGGCGGCCCGGCTGTCCGTCCGGTTCCAGTCGGCCGCCCTGTCGCGCCCCGAGACCCTGCTCGGCTTCGACCTCACCCCGTACGACGGGACGGTCGTCCTCGGGCCGGACCCGGGGGACGGCCCCGACCGTCCGGACGACCGGACCCTGGTGACGCTGCTGGCCCTGCGGCTGCTTCAGGAACGCACCGGCCGTGAGCTGCGGGTGGTCACCGAACTCACCGACGACCGCAACCGGCCCCTGGCCCCCCTCGATCCGGGCTCCGACGTCATCGTCAGCGGCGAACTGACCGGCCTGCTCATGGCGCAGATCGCCCAGAACCGGCATCTGGCCGCCGTCTTCGACGAGTTGTTCTCGGCCGACGGCAGCACGATCTGCCTGCGGCCGGCCGGGCACTACGTCGGCCCGGACGGTGCGGCCACCTTCGCGACCGTCGTGGCCGCCGCCCGCGACCGCGGCGAGTGCGCCATCGGATACCGCCGCCACGACCGGCGGGCGCTGCCCCCGGACCACGGGGTCCGCCTCAACCCCCACAAGGGCGAGCGGCGCGTGTGGCATCCCGCGGACCAGGTGATCCTCGTGGCGACCGAACCCGCGGGCGACGCCGGTGCCGCCGACGGGCGCCCGCACGCCCTGCCGGAGCCGGCCCCGCACCCCCGGCCGCGCGCACCGCAGTGACCGGCGTCACGGGCTTGCGACGACGGGGCGGCGAGCGGTGCGCCGTCCCGCCGGTGAGACACCCGGGCGCGGGAGCGGGACGCCGGGCTAAGGTCGCCGCATGCGCCTGGCCCTCTTCGACCTGGACGGAACCCTGGTCGACCGACGTTCCGCGTTCGCCGATGCCGTGGCCGAGCTGGCTCGGACCCACGGGTACGGGCCGGACGTCGAGCACTGGATGCTCACGCACCTGGCCGACCGGGGACGCCCGGAGGACTTCGCCCGCCTCCGCGAGGTCTTCAACCTGGACGAGACCGCCGGGGAGCTGTGGCGCGCGTACATCGACCGCATGGCGGCCGCCGTCACGTGCCGGCCGGCCGTGCTCGACAGCCTGGCACGGCTCAGGGCCGCCTCCTGGACCATCGGCGTCGCGACGAACGGGCCCTCCGACATCCAGCGCGCCAAGATCCGCGCCACCGGCCTCGCCGACCTGATCGACGGGATCGCGGCCAGCGGCGACATCGACGTCCGCAAACCGGATCCCCGCCTGTTCGAGCTGGCGGCGGCCCGCTGCGGCACGCAGCTGTCACGCGACGACTGGATGATCGGCGACGACCCGGAGAACGACATCGCCGGCGGCTACAAGGCGGGCCTGCAGCCCGTCTGGGTCCGCGGACGGCCCTGGCCGGACGATCTCGCCGTCCCCCACCACAGCGTGGACGACGTGACCCAGGCGATCGACTACCTGCTCACGCACTCCGCGGGCTGACCCGCACCCCGCGCGGCCTACGGTCCGCCGGTGGAACGCTGCCGGCGCTCCGTCTCGCGCATCCGCCGGGTACGGCGGCCGATGTCACCGACCCGGTCCGCGAGCTCGGGATGCGCGGGACGCAGGTGGGGCCCGGCCGCCGAGAGCGGGTCCAGCAGCCGGGCCGGATCACTGTGGCCGAGGGCCGCCCGCAGCGCACCCAGCGCGTCCGTCGCCGCGGCCGGGAGGTCGGGCAGGGCGGTGATCGTCCCGGCGAGCTGACGCAGGGCGGCGGCGTTGTCGTGGGCCCAGGACGCGACGGAGCGGTCCGCCGCGCGCCGGTCACGGGTGGCCTGCACCCGCTGCTCCTTGGTCGTGCCGGCTTCCCCGGGGCGTACGCGCAGATACCGCCGCTCGGCCGCCTGGCGGCTGGAGACGCCGAGCGGACGGGCGAGGTCCGCCCAGCTGGCGCCCGCCTCCCGCGCCGTCTCGATCAGGCCGGGTTCCCAGTCGGCGAGCTGCTCGCGCACCTCGCGCAGGAGCAGCAGCGCCGCCATCGCCTGCTCGGGGTCGTCGGTCGACGACGCGTCGGCGGTGCGCGCCGTCCGCATGGCCTGCGCAATGGACTCGAGCGCGGCGGCGGCCGCCATGAAGGAGGCCGGGGCCGGTGTGCCGTCGTCGTTCATCGCCTCTCCTTCCTCTCCTTCGCGGGAGGGTCGGGACCCGGTCCCCGGGGTCCGTGCCGGATCGCGGAGCACTCCGGGACCGGTCGTCATCCACTGGATGACATCTCGCTTGTCGTCGAATGGATGACATGCTACAACGGAGTCAGGTGAAGCGCATTGGCAGCAACTGCCTGAACCTTCTGGAGGTGTTTTCCGTGTTGATGCGCACCGACCCGTTCCGTGAACTCGACCGGCTGGCCCAGCACCTGATGGGTCCGGGAACGTGGTCCCGCCCCTCCGCGATGCCGATGGACGCCTACCGCGACGGCGACCAGTACGTGATCGCGTTCGACCTGCCGGGCATCGACCCCGACGCGCTGGACATCGACGTCGAGCGGAACATGCTCACCGTGCGCGCCGAGCGGCGCCCCCTCGCCCGCTCGGAGAACGCGCAGACCGAACTGTCCGAGCGGCCCCTCGGCGTGTTCTCCCGCCAGGTCGTGCTGGCCGACACTCTCGACACCGAGCACATCACGGCCGACTACGAGGCCGGTGTGCTGACCCTGCGCATCCCGATCACCGAGCGCGCCAGGCCCCGCAAGATCAGTGTCCGCGCCGACGGGCAGCGCAAGGAACTCGACAGCTGATCGGCCGGTCGGCCGCCCGCCGTTCCGGCCCGGGGCGGTCCCCCGCGGCGCCCACGAGCCACCGCGGCACGGCCCGCCCCCGCCGGGACGGCGGCCCCGACCGGAACCGGCCACGCCCAGATATCGGTCCTCGCAAGGAAAGACGTCGCAGCTCCCATGACCCTCCTCACCCCCGCCGCACCCCCCGTGCCCGCGCCGGCCGTCACCTACGAGCAGCTGCTGGAGAAGGTGCGCTACGAGGGCGCGTATCCCACCCGCCGCCGGGCGGAAGACGTCGTGCGCCGCGTGCTCCAGGCTCTCGGCCGGCAGTTGACGGGGGACGAGCGCGTCGAGCTCGCCGCCCGCCTCCCCCGGGAGGCCGCGGCCTTCCTCGCCTCGCAGATCCCTTCCGGAGAACCGCTCAGCGGGTGGGGTTTCGTGAAGGACCTCGCCGAACGCACCGGCGGCACCCCGGCGACGACCCGATGGGACACAGGATCGGTCCTCGGCGTCGTCGCCCGCCTCGCCGGTGACGAGCTGATCTCCCGCGTCATCCGCCGACTGCCGGACGGATACGCCCTGTTGTTCGGACGGGCACAGCTCGTGCAGGCCGCCTGACGAACGCCGGCGCTCCGCTCCCGGCCCACCGTTCACGACGGGAGCCCGCTCCCCGAAAACAGCCGTACGCGGTGCCACCCCTGTCGTGGGGGCGGGCACCGCGTACGGCTTCCTGCTGCGGGTCACGCCGGCGGACTCCCGGCGCGGCCGGTCCGGGTCAGCTCACCGGGACCGGGTACGTCGGGTACTCCACGCCGGACACGTGCTGGACGACACGGATCACCTGGCACGAGTAGCCGAACTCGTTGTCGTACCAGAGGTAGAGGATCGCGTCGTCGCCCTCGACCTTGGTGGCACCGGCGTCGACGATCGAGGCGTGGCGCGAGCCGATGAAGTCGCTGGAGACCGCGTCGGGAGCGCTGATGAAGTCGATCTGACGCTTGAGCGGCGAGGTCAGCGACACGTTGCGCAGGTAGTCGAGGACCTCCTCGCGGGTCGTCTCGCGCCCCAGCCGCAGGTTCAGGATCGCGATGGAGACGTCCGGCACGGGCACGCGGATCGAGCTGCCGGTGATCCGCGCCTTGAGGTCGGGCAGCGCCTTGGCGACGGCGGAGGCGGCGCCGGTCTCGGTCAGCACCATGTTCAGCGGCGCCGAGCGGCCACGGCGGTCGGAGTTGTGGTAATTGTCCAGCAGGTTCTGGTCGTTGGTGAACGAGTGGACCGTCTCCACGTGGCCGCGCAGCACGCCGTACTCGTCCGCCATCGCCTTCAGCGGCGGGACGATCGCGTTGGTGGTGCAGGACGCGCAGGACAGGATCTGCTCGTCGGGCTTGATCGTGTCGTGGTTGACGCCGTGGACGATGTTGGGGACGTCGCCCTTGCCCGGAGCCGTCAGGACGACCTTGTCGATGCCCGGGCGCAGGTGCTGCGACAGGCCCTCGCGGTCGCGCCACTTGCCGGTGTTGTCGATGAGGATGGCGTCCTTGATGCCGTACGCCGTGTAGTCGACCTCCGACGGGTCGCTCGCGTAGATCACCTTGATCTCGTTGCCGTTGGCGATGATCGTGCTGTTCGCCTCGTCGACGGTGATCGTGCCCTGGAACTGGCCGTGGATGGAGTCGCGGCGCAGCAGCGAGGCGCGCTTGACGATGTCCTGGGCGCCGCCCTGCCGGACGACGACGGCACGCAGGCGCAGGCCGTTGCCCGAACCGGCCTTCTCGATCAGCAGGCGGGCGACGAGCCGGCCGATGCGGCCGAAGCCGTACAGGACGACGTCGCGGCCCTCGCGGCGCTCGATCTTGTTCGCGCCGGTGGCGCCGGCGACGGCCTCGGCCGTGAAGTCGGCCACGGAGAGGCCGCGGTCGTCCGACTTGTAGGTCGCGGCGAGCATGCCGATGTCGATCTGGGACGGGCCGAGGTCGAGCGTGGTGAGCGTCTGCAGGAAGGGCAGGGTCTCGGTGACCGAGAGCTCCTCGCCGGCCATCTGCCGGGCGAATCGGTGGGTCTTGAGAATGCTGACCACCGACTTGTTCACCAGGGAGCGGCTGTGCAGCAGGACCGTGACGTCCCGCTCACGGTGCAGCTTCCCGATGATCGGGATCATCGACTCCGCGATCTCCTCGCGGTTCTTCCAGTTGGTGAACGAGTCGTCGTTGACAGTCACAGGTTTATCTTTCGAGCTAGGCGGTGCTCAGATGTTAACGCTCCCGTTCGCCGGGTCGAGCAGGGGGTGCCTGTTGGCCCGGATGCCCTGGCCTGACCGGGGAAACGGCGGCCCGTGCCCGGAGCGCGGCTGCCTCCCGGATCTCGCCCGGGCCGAGGAGCGTCCGCGAGGTCAAGGGGAGCGACATCCTGGCGGCGCCGCCGCGCGAGACCCCGCGCCGCTGCACGATCCGGCCGACGACGAGGGCGCCGCGCGCCGCCCGTTCCTGCGCCGCCGCGTTCTGGCGGTCAGGGCGGCGAAGTCCTTCTGCCCGCCGGAGAAGCAGCCGACGAGCACGACCTCCGCGCCCTCGGAGACGAAGGCGGGCGTGCGTCGACGGGCCCGGTGCGGCCCCGCGCGCCGGGGCGGACGCCGTCCGCGTAACGCGGTGCTGGTGCACGACCGGAGGCTGGAGGCGGCGTCCTCCTCGGCGACACGCATTGTCCGGAGGCCGCGCGGGCCGGGGGCGACGGCGTGCCGTGACGCCGTCCCGGCTACTTGGGCGCCTTCTGCCTGCCGTGCGCCGCCCCCTTCTTGGCGGCCTTGTGCTTCGGCGACTTGAGCGGCCGCTCGGCGCGGGCCGACGCGGCGACCTGACGGCCCTCGGGGGCGTGTCCCCGAGCGGCGGGAGCCGAGGAAGAGGACGTGTCGGGGCCGCTCCGCGACGACGGCTCCGCGGAGGCGGACCCGGCGCCCGGGTCCGGGTCCGGGTCCGGGGCGGCCGCGGGGGTGTCCGACGGCTTCACGCGCGGAGCGGCCGAGGCATGACGGTCGGGGGCCGCGGCGGTGTCCGGGCCGTGGCCGGGCAGGCCGGCCATCCCGGTGAGGGTGACGCCGACGAGCGTCGCCAGCGCCGCGCCCGCCGTGGCCAGGGTGCGCCCGCTCGCCCGGCGGGCGGGCGAGGCGTGGTGGGTGCGGAGCGTGCCGGCCGCCCCGAGGGTGGAGTGGGGTGGCGTGTCGTGGCCGCCCGGCACGGGGACGGGGACGGGGCGGGACGGCGGTCCGGTGGGGCTCTCCGCCGCGCTCAGGGCCGCCAGCACGTCCGCACACGTACGGGCGTCGGGACGCCGGTCCTCGTCCCGTGCGGTCATGGCGCCGAGGAGTGCGGCCAGTTCGTCGTCCAGGAAGGGCGGGAGGACCGGGGGGCGGTGGACGCGCGCGATCGCGGCCTCCAACGGCGCGCCGTCGTATTCCAGTTCCCCCTTGAGGCACTCCAGGAGGGTCAGACCGAGGGCGTACACGTCCGCGGCGGGGCCGACCACCCGGCCCAGGACCTGCTCGGGGGCCAGATAGGCGGCGGTGCCCACCAGGGCTCCGGTGGCGGTGTGCGCGGTGCTGTCCATCAGCCGCGAGATGCCGAAGTCGGTGAGATGGGGAGCGCCCGCCTCGTCCATGAGTATGTTCGACGGCTTGACGTCGCGGTGCACCACTCCGGCCGCGTGCACGAAGTCGAGGGCGTCCGCCAGGGCCGCGCCCACCGCGCACACCTCGCCGGGGGTCAGCACACCCGAGGCGACGCGTTCACGGAGCGTCTGCCCCGTGATGAGCCGCATCACGAGGAACGGGCTGCCCGCCTCACGTCCGGAGTCGAAGACCGTGACGAGTCCGGGGTGCTGGAGGCCGGCCAGCGTCACGGCCTCCTCGGTGAACCGTTCCTCCGTCTGCGCGTCCCCGCCCGGCCTGAACACCTTGACCGCCACCGGTCGCCGGAGCCGGAGGTCGAAGCCGCGGTACACGTCGGCGGCGCCGCCCCGGCCGAGGAGGCCTTCGAGGTGGTACCGGCCCGCCAGCACGTCGTTCCTGCCGAAGCGGGTGTCCGTCCGCAACGGCCATTGCTGTACAGGCATGCGCCCTCCTCGGACGGACAGGTGGGGGATTCCCGGTCTCCGGTTCATCCCGCGGCAGCCGTCCGCGTTCCCACAATGCGCCGCGCTATCCCTTTCCGGGCCGAGACCGACGACCCCGCACCGCTCCCGGAAAGCCCGCACGTGTGCCGTTCGCTCCCCGGTGACCAGGGCTTTCCGGGCCGGAGAGGGGGCGGCGGAACGGCCGCGGATGCCGGGGCCGGTGCGGGGTACCTCACCGGACCGGACCGTGCGTCGGTGACCACCGGGGCGCCCCGGCCGGGTCACCCGAACAGCACGGCCCCCGCGGGCCCGCCGCGCGGGCCGGGACAGGCGATGTCACGGTGGGCTCTGCTCCCTGGGCCGAGGAGGATGGTGTGGAAACCGACCTGACGAAGACCGCTCTGGTCGTCATCGACATGATCAACACCTATGAGCACGAGGACGCCGAGGTGCTGGTCGAGTCCGTCCGCGAGGCCCTGCCGGCGATGCGCCGGCTGATCGGGCAGGCGCGGGACCAGGGCGCGGACGTCATCTACGTCAACGACAACTTCGGACGCTGGCGCTCGCACCACGACGAGCTCCTCGACGCCGCCCTGCGCGGACCGCACGCGGATCTCGTCGAGCCGATCCGGCCGGACGGGGAGTCGCTCTTCGTCGTCAAGGCCCGCCACTCGATCTTCTACCAGACGCCCCTGGAGTACCTGCTGGGCGAGCAGGGCATCGGGCACATCGTGCTCTGCGGCCAGGTCACCGAGCAGTGCGTGCTGTACTCGGCCCTCGACGCGCACATCCGGCACTTCCGGGTGACCGTGCCGAGCGACGCGGTGGCACACATCCACGCGGACCTCGCGGAGGCCTCGTTCCGCATGATGGAGCGGAACATGAACGCGGACGTCGTGCCGTCCGACCGGATCGACTTCGCCAAGGGATAGCGGACGGCTCCGCTGCTCGGGGGACGGCGGGCGGATCCGCCGAAGCCCGGGGCGCGTTCAGTCAGTGCGCCTCCACCCAGCCGTGCCGGACCGCATGACCGCCGAGCTGCATCCGGGTCCTGACCCCGGCCAGGTCCATCAGGCGACGCAGGTGCCGGTGCAGCGTGCGCGGCGACAGACCGAGCTGCGTCGCCACCGTCTGGTCCGTCACGCCCGCCAGGAGCAGCGCGAGGATCCTGCGGTCCAGGTCGGTCGGGCCCTGCGCGCCGACCTCGACGCCGGCCTCGGCACCCTTGCCGCGGCCGGACAGCTCCAGCGGGTGGGCGGCGCGCCACACCGCCTCGAACAGCGCGTCCAGCGCGTCCAGCAGTCCGCTGCGGTGCAGCAGTACCGCGCCGGGCTCCCCGGCCGGCGTGACGGCGAGCGGGACGAGGCCGAGGTCGGCGTCGGCCAGTACGAGCTTCATGGGCAACTCGTCGGCGACGCGCAGCTGTACGCCGTTGCGCAGCGAGTCGATCGCGTCGTGGACGATGCCCGGCTCCGCCAGCACGGCCCGGTCCAGGACCGCCCGGAAGCGCACTCCCCTGCCGAGGGCCATGGGTTCGGCCGTGTTCTGGTCGGGGGGCAGGGCGACGAACGGCGCGGTGATGAAGGAGCGGACCTCCGTGCGGGCGGCCTGCTGCACCTGGAGGAAGCGATGGCGGATGGCGTCGACTCCGGTGACGACCTCGATCAGGTCGCTGATGCTGCTGCCGGTCATCGCCGCGCGGTGTTCCTCGGCGAACGTCACCAGGGCCTGCTCGGCCAGGCGCAGCCCGTCCCGGCGCTGGCCGATGAGGGCGCCGAGCGCCATCGCGGGCGGTGCGGCGGTGAACCGCTCGTCCGCCGATCTGGTGGCCAGTCCCCAGTCCGCCAGCCGCGACAGGGCGTTGCCGACGTCGGCTCGCGGCAGGGCGACCACCTCGGCGAGGAGGAGGGCGGTGGAGTCGGGTCTGCCGAGCAGCGCCCGGTAGACGCGCTCCTCGTCGGGTGCGAGGCCCAGTACATCCAGCATCGGCGACCGACTCTCCTCCGCTTGCCGCAGCGGGGCGAGTATGGGCCACGGCGGCAGATCTTGAAAAGTCCCTGGCTGGAGGGCTTGTGCGGGGAAGGGCCCCGGGGAGTCGGCTCCCCGGGGCCCGACGGTGCGGCTCATCGCAGGCCGTACGCCCGGATGATCTCGTTCTCGACGCCGAAGCCGCGGTCGGTCTCGGCGCTCGCGCGGACCGAGAGGAAGCCGCCGGGCTTGCCGGCCGTCCTGAACGAACCGGTCCAGGAGCCGTGGGCGCCCCTGGTCAGGGTCACCTTCTGCCAGGTCCTTCCGTCGTCGTGGGAGACGTCCAGCCGCACCCTGGTGACGGTGCCCGGGACCTTGCCCAGGTCGGACGATACCGGCTTGAGCGTGATCCGCTGCGTCGCCCGGGCCCGCACGTCGCCGTGCAGGTCCGACTCCAGCCCGTAGTCCAGGTTCAGCACCGAGAACGGCTTGAAGAAGTCCGTGTCGGTGGTGTCGGACACGAAGGTCCACTCGGTGTGGGTGCGCGTCGACAGCCGGAAGGCGTCGCCCGGCCGTTCCACGTCGAGGACGGCACGGTAGGGAAGCTTGCCCGCGGGCACCTCCTGCCACTGCATGTCCCCGCTGACCGGGTTGTCGTGGATCAGCGTGTCGCCCTGGAAGACGCGCAGGTGTGACGGGGTCTCACCCCACGGGAGGTAGCCGCCGAGCCGCTGGGTGCCGCTGGCCGAGGCCCACGCCTGGACGTTCCACGTCATGTAGTTCTGCCAGCGGGAGTTGTAGACGCCGAACGACTCGCTCTGGCCCGGGCGGGTCAGCGGGGCGAACCAGTCCTGCCGGGTGGTGCTGCCCCGGGTGTAGGTGTTGTCGCCGGAGACCATCGTCCACGGCAGGGCCGTGTCGACGCCCTGCGTGTGGAACTCCCGCCAGACCTGACCCGGGGTCACGTACTCGATGCGGGTGCCCGGGTGCCGCTCCCGCTCGGGGATGTTGAACGACGGGCTGAGCGTGAAGTCGGAGCGGTAGCCCTCGGCCGCACGATCCCCCGCGGCCGCGTAGTAGCGGGCGTCGATCCGGGCGAGGTCGGCCTTGGCCGGCTCGTAGACCAGGGGCCGGTCGGGCACCCGGCCGGGGTAGTCCCGGGTCAGGTCGTAGACGTACGGCGAGTACTCGGTCTGCTTCACGGTCAGCTTCAGGGTGCCGGACCTGGCCATCGCGGCGAGGGTCCGGCCGGCGTCCCGGTGCACGGCGGCGACGGGGATGGCCGACTCTCCGACGTACTCCATCAGGGACCCGGAACCGTCGTTGACCACGATGAGCGCCTTCGCACCGGCCGCTGCCGCGGCCTCGGCGCGCTCCTGCGGCGAGACCTCGTCGCTGCGGTCGACGACGACGACCTTGCCCTTGGCCCGGATCCTTCCGTAGGCGGTCGCGGCGCCGTCGCCCGCGTGGACGGCCTCCAGCCGGTCCTCGCCGGTGTGCAGGGTGCTGCCCGACTGCACCTGCGTGTCGAAGCGGAGGCGACCGCCGGGCGTGCTCAGACCGAGCTGCGGCTCACCCTTGCGCCAGCGGGTGGTCAGGATGAACTCGCCGTGCTTCATGGGCTCCGTGGGCGCCACGTAGACGTCGTCGTACATGGGCGGCAGCACGTACGCGCTGCGGTAGTCCGTGTACGGGTCCTGGCCGTCGTAGTGGACGTTGAAGTCGACCTTGCGCTGCCGGTCCTCCGTGCGCTGCGGCGCCTCGGTCCGCAGCAGACGCGCCTTGCCCGCGTCCAGCACCACCTCGGCGGAGCCGTCCTCCAGCACGGTCTCCGGGTCGACCAGCACGGCCAGCCCGGAGCGGTCCGCCTTCTCGCCGGAGACGTCGAGGTAGCCCGCGACGGTGTAGACGCCGGGCGCGGTGCGCAGGGTCGTCGAGCCCTCCACGTAGAGCGAGTAGGGCCAGACGTCGCCGGCCAGGTTGACACCGACCCAGCCGGCGGCGGGCTTGCCGTCGCGGCCGACGAGCTTGATGGTCAGGTCGTAGCGCTCCTCCTCCTTGAGCAGCGCCACGGACGTGCGGGTCACCGGCTTGCCGGTGGCCGCGTCGGTGGCGGTCACCCAGCCGACGTGCCGGCCCGGCGGGACGGTCCGCGGGTCACCGGTCACCGGGACGACGGCGGTGCCGCCCGCGGGGACCGTCACCTCGGCGGCTCCCAGGGTGAAGGGGCCGCCGTCGTCGCTCAGCGCCAGGTCGAGCGTGGCGTCGCGGGAACCGGTGTTGGTGAAGGTGAGCTCCTTCGTGACGGCGCCGTCGCTCGGCCGGTGCGGCCACGTGTGGTTGCCGAAGAAGAGCGAGCCGGTGCCGCGGACGGGGGTGCGCACGGCGGCGGCCACGTCGAGCCGGCCGGTCCCCACCTCGTACGGCGAGTAGCCGTCGTCGAGGCGCTTCGCGGTGCTCATCAGGTGTTCCTTGAGCTGCGCGCCGGTCCAGTCCGGGTGCTGCTGCGCGAGGATCGCCGCCGCGCCGGCCACGTGCGGGGTGGCCATCGAGGTGCCGCTGAGGGTCCGGTAGAAGCCCTCGCCGCCGTCGGTCATCGCCTGGGAGCGGGGGGCGGTGATGTCCACGCCCGGCGCCGCGATGTCCGGCTTCATGGCGCCGGAGGAGGCGAGCGGGCCGGTGCTGGAGAAGGACGCGAGACGGTCCTCCTTGTCCGTGGCGGCCACCGTCAGCGCGGCGGCCGCCGCGCCCGGCGCGGAGATGGTCTCCGGGCCCGAGTTGCCCGCGGCGGTGACGAACAGCGTGCCGTACCGCTCGGACAGGGAGTCGACCAGCTGCGACATCGGGTCGCTGCCGTCCGTCGGGTAGGAGTCGCCGAGGCTCATGTTGACGACGTCCGCACCGGACTCGGCGGCCCACTGCATGCCCGCCATGACCCAGGAGTCCTGGCCGTAGCCCTCCGCTCCCCCGAGCACCTTGCCGACGAGCAGGTCGGCGTCCGGTGCGACACCCTTGTGGTCGCCCCCGGAGGCGGCGCCCGAACCGACGATGGTGCCGGCCACGTGCGTGCCGTGCCCGTTCACGTCGGTGACGCCCTCGTCCGGCACGAAGCTGGCGGTGTCGTCGATCAAGCCCGCGAGGTCGGGGTGGCCGGCGTCGACACCGGTGTCGAGGACCGCGACCTTGCTGCCCTTGCCGGTCCAGCCGGCCGCCCAGGCCTCGGGTGCGCCGATCAGCGGCACGCTCTCCTTCAGGTCGGGCTCGACCCGGCCGTCGAGCCACAGCTTGGCGACACCCGCGCCCAGCCCGGCGCTGCCGCGCGGTGCGACGGCGGTCCAGAAGGTGCGGGCCTGCCGCTTCTTCGTGCTGAGCACGGCGGCCCGGATGTCCGTGAGCTTGCGGGTCATCCGGCTGCCGCGGGGCGCCGTCGGCTCGACGGCCTTGCGGGTCTTCGACTCGGCGTACGTCGCGATCAGCGGCACCGTGGCCGACTTCGCGTCGTCGTAGCCCATCTCGATCAGGTCCGTGACGTTGAAGAGCCGCCGGTCCAGCCTGCCCTTCCCGAGCAGCGCCGCCGCCTCGTCGGGGACGACGAACAGGTCCCCCTTGATCTGCTGGAGTTTCACGCCGCCGACGGCGCTGTCGGGCCGGTCGACCTCGGCGGTCTGTCTGCCGTCGGCGGACGTGGTGACCGTGACGACATCGCCGGTGACCAGGGTGACCTGATGGGTCGCCGAGGGCTTGGCGGGTACGGCGGGCTTGCTCGGAGCGGCCTGTGCGGGCACCTGCAGGACCACGAGGACCGACGCCAGCAGCGGCACGGCGGTCGCGGCCGCGGTCAGCCGTCGGCGTCTGCGCCGGGAGGCGGAAGCCTGGGAGGGGGAGGACATGCCATGGGTCTATCGACCGGCGAACACCGCCGTGAAGGCCTGTCGGCGGCAAGTCGCCGCCATGGCAAGCACTTGCCAGTCGTAAACCACGCGAAGCCGTACGAGACCAGGTCAGTCCCCTCGTCGAGGGCCCCCGGTCGCGCACGCCACCGCCGCACCGGTCGCCGCCACCCCGGCGGGGCCGCGGCCCCGCGCACGTCCGGGACGCCGTACGGCGCTGCCGCGCGCGGTCCACGGAATCGCCTTAGTGTGAGATCACGGCGATCCCGTCGGGGGAGCCCGCCGTCCCGTGTGCCCGAAAAGCACCCGACTCCTCCGGTCGAAGGGGGCGTGACGTGGGTGTCCCGACGTCGTGGGCAGCCAGGTTCCGGCTGCGGCAGTACGCCAAGGCCAGCCTGTGGATGGTGCCGACGGCCGGTCTCGTCCTCGGCGCCCTGCTCGCCGAATTCGCCCTGACCGCCGACAGCACGAACGTGCCGCCGAGCGGCTGGCACTACTCCTCGACGACGGCGAGCGGCGTACTCACCGCCATCGTCGGGGCGATGGTGGCCCTGCTCGGATTCGTCGTCACCATCGGCGTCCTGGTGGTGCAGCAGGCCACGGGAACCCTCTCCCCCCGCTACATGCGGCTGTGGTACCGGGACCGGCTGCAGAAGGCGGTGCTGGCGACCTTCACGGGGACGTTCGCGTTCGCCTTCTCCCTGCTGCGCAGCATCGAGTCCGATTCGGTTCCCGACCTGGGCGTCACCCTGGCCGGCGCGGCGGTCGCGGTCAGCCTGGTGCTGCTGCTGATCTACCTCAACCGGTTCACGCACAGTCTCCGGCCGGTGGCCATCGCCGAGTTGGTCACGAACCTGGGAGAGCAGGTCTTCACGAGCGGTGCGTCCGTACTGCGGGGAGCGGCGCCGCGCGGGGACAGGGGCCTGCCGCCCGCGGGAGCGGTGACGCGGATCCGTACCGAGCGCGGCGGGGCGATCCAGGCGTTCAACGTGGCCGGGCTGGTGGCGGAGGCCGCGCGCCACGACTGCGTCTTCGTGGTGACCCGGCTGGTCGGGGACTTCGTGCCGCCGGGCGCCGTCCTGGTCGAGATCCACGGCGGAACGTCCCGGCCGTCCCCGGAGCGGGTGACCGGCCTCATCGCCCTCGGCGCCGAGCGCACGATCGAACAGGACCCCGCCTTCGCGCTGCGGGTCCTCGTCGACATCGCCATCCGGGCCCTGTCCCCGGCGGTGAACGACCCCACGACCGCGGTGCAGGTCATCAACTACATCGAGTGGTTCCTGCACACCGTCGGCGGCGTCCACCTCCCCGGCCGGTACGTGCTGGCCGACCGCGACGGGGATCCCCGGCTCGTGCTCCCGGGACGCGACTGGGACAACTTCCTCGAACTCGCCGTCTGCGAGATCCGCGACTACGGAAGCTCGTCGGTGCAGATCTGCCGCAGGCTGCGCGCCGTGCTGGACGGCCTGCTCGACGCCCTGCCGCCGGAGCAGCACCCCGCGGTGCGGGCCCAACTGGGCCTGCTCCGGGACGCCGTGGAGCGGCAGTTCACCGATCCGGCCCGGCGGGCCGTCGCACAGCAGCCGGACCTCCAGGGCATCGGCGGGCGGAGCCCCTCCTAGCTCTCCCCCGGGTCCGGCGGTAGATCCCCCCTCACAACGGAGCGCCACCATGAGCACACCTCGGTTCGAGGACACCAAGGACTTCGAGAACGCGGACCGTGGGTTCATCGCGGCCCTCACCCCGGGCAGGATCGAGAACGCCGAAGGCCGCGTCGTGTACGACAGCGACAGCTACGCCTTCGTGGACGGCGCGTGCCCGGACACCGCGAACCCGAACCTGTGGCGGCAGGCGCAGTTGGTGTCCAAGCAGGGGCTCTACCGCGTCACGCCGAACATCTACCAGGTCCGGGGCCTCGACCTGTCCAACATGACGCTGGTCGAGGGCGAGCGGGGTGTCGTCGTCATCGACCCGCTGATCTCCACGGAGTGCGCCGCGGCGGCGCTGGCCCTGTACCGCGAGCACCGGGGCGACCGGCCGGTCACGGGCCTGATCTACACCCACTCCCACGCGGACCACTTCGGCGGTTCCCGGGGCGTGCTGCCCGCGGGCACCGAGGACGGCGTCCCGGTCCTCGCGCCGGCGGGCTTCATGGACCACGCCATCAGCGAGAACGTCTACGCGGGCAACGCGATGACCCGGCGGGCCGTGTACATGTACGGCGACCGGCTGCCGCGCGCGGCGGACGGGCAGATCGGCGCCGGGCTGGGCATGGCGATGTCCACCGGCACGATCAGCCTGATCCCGCCCACCGTGGACATCACCGAGACCGGGCAGGAGGAGGTCGTCGACGGCGTACGGATCGTCTTCCAGCTCACCCCCGGCACCGAGGCGCCCGCGGAGATGAACTTCCTCTTCCCCGAACTGCGTGCCCTGTGCCTCGCGGAGAACGTCACGCACACCATGCACAACATCCAGACGCTGCGCGGCGCGATGGTGCGGGACGCACGCAACTGGTCGCGCTACATCGACGAGGCGATCGAGTACTTCGACGGCCGCTACGACGTCGGCTTCGCCTCCCACCACTGGCCGACCTGGGGCCACGACGAGGTGGTCCGCCTGCTGAGCGAACAGCGGGACCTCTACGGCTACCTGCACGACCAGACCCTGCGGATGCTCAACGAGGGGCTGGTGGCCGCGGAGATCGCCGAGGCGATCCAACTCCCGCCCGCCATCGAGTCGGCGTGGAACACGCGCGGCTACTACGGCTCGCTCAGCCACAACGTCAAGGCGGTCTACCACCGTTACCTGGGCTGGTTCGAGGGCAACCCCGCCACCCTCTGGGAGCACCCGCCCACCGAGCAGGCCAGGCGCCACGTCGATCTGGCGGGAGGCCGGGACAGCGCGCTGGCCAAGGCGCGCGCCTACGTCGAGGAGGGCGACCTGCGGTTCGCCGCCACGGTGCTCAACTACCTGGTCTTCGCCGACGCCGGGGACACGGAGGCCAGGGAGCTGCTCGCGTCCGTCTACGACCGGCTCGGGCACGGCTCGGAGAACGGCACCTGGCGGAACTTCTACCTGACCGCCGCTCTCGAACTGCGCTCCGGCGTCGGGGGCGAGGTCGCCGACGTCACCAACCCGGAGATGGTGATGGCACTCTCCACCGAGCAGCTGTTCGACTCCCTCGCCATCAGGATCGACGGGCCGCGGGCGTGGGACGAGGACCTGGTCATCGACGTGAACGTCACCGACGAGGGGCGCAGGCACCGGCTGACCCTGCACAACGGGACGCTCACGCACCGGGTCCCGCGCTCCGAGGGCGCCGGCCGCTCGCTCCCGGAGGCCGGACTCACCCTCACGCTGACCAGGCCCGAGCTGGTCGGCCTCCTCGGCGGCCGGGGCATCGGCGAGGTCGAGCACACCGGCGACCCGGCTCTGCTCGGGCGGCTCTTCGCCCTCGTCACCTCCCCCGACAAGCAGTTTCCCATCGTCACGCCCCGGACTCCGTAGGCCGCGGGCCCCGGCCGTAAGCTCGGGGCATGGTGGGTACGCAGCCGGACGGGTCCGGACGAGGGCCGGGCCGGCCGCGCGAGGAACGGGTCACGGGAGCCGTCCTCAAGGCGGTCGTGGACATGGTCCACGAGCAGGGGATCGGCGCCGTCACGATGGACGCCGTCGCGGCCCGGGCCGGGGTGAGCAAGCCCGCCATCTACCGGCGCTGGCCCACCAAGCAGGATCTGATCATCGCGGCGGCGGAGACCCGAATCGGCATCCTGTCGGTGCCCGACCTGGACGATTTCCGCGCGGAGCTCCGCTTCGTCCTCACCGCCCGCCTGGACGCCTACCGGCTGCCGGGCACGGACCGGCTGATCGCGGGCCTCATCGGCGCGGCGGCCGAGGCGGGTGCGGTGCGCGGGCAGTACGCGGAGTACACCGAGCGGATCACCGGTGAGACGCGGCGCATCCTCGAACGCGGCATCGCCCGGGGCGACGTGGCGCCGGACACCGATGTGCGGGCCGCGGCCACGCTGGTGGCCGCCCCGCTGATCTTCCGGCTGATCGGCGAGCAGGAGCTGCCGGACGCCCGCTTCGTGGACACGCTGGTCGATCTGGTCGCCCGGGCCGTCGCCCCCGTCGGCTGACCTACCTCCCCGCGGCGGCGGTTCACGGCTCCCCATTTTCGTGCCGTCAGGCTCTTGCCTCGCCCCACCCCAATAACGATACTCCGAGTAACGATTTTCGCCGCCTCGTTCCGGAGGACTCATGGACACCGTCGTCTCCGCCCCCGCTCTCGACAAGCCGCTGATGCACTACGGCAAGCGCACGCTCGACCGCATCGCCCCCGACGCGCCCCAGCCCGACTACCGGCTCCTGGGTGTCTCCCCGCTCACGCCGCACATCGGCGCCGAGATCGGGGGCGTCGACCTCTCCCTGCCGATCGGCGAGGACCTCGCGGAGGAGATCAGGCAGGCCCTGCTGGAGTGGAAGGTGCTCTTCTTCCGCGACCAGCACGGCTTCGACCCGCAGTCCCAGCTCGCGTTCTCCGCCCTGTGGGGCCGGCCGGAAGCGAACCCCTTCTTCCCCAAGGGCGACACCGTGGGGGTGTCGCGGCTCGCCAAGGACGCCATGGCGATGGGCACCGAGAACATCTGGCACAGCGACCACTCGTTCATGGCCGCGCCGGCACTCGGCTCCGTCCTGCGCGCAGTCGAGGTCCCGTCCGCGGGCGGCGACACCATGTGGGCCGACATGGGGGCCGCCTACGACAACCTCACCGAGGACATGAAGACCCGGATCGCCGGGCTCACCGCCGTGCACGACTGGGTGCCCAGCTGGGGTGCGCTGATGACCGAGGCCCAGGTCGCGGCACACCGCGAGAACCTGCCGGCCGTGGAGCACCCCGTCGTCGTACGCCACCCGCGCACCGGCCGCCGACTGCTCTACGTCAACGAGCCGTTCACCACCCGCATCGTCGGGCTGCCGGACGCGGAGAGCCGCGAGCTGCTCGGCGAACTCGTCCTGCAGGCGCGGATCCCCGAGTACCAGGTCCGCTTCCGCTGGCAGCCCGGCTCGGTCGCGATCTGGGACAACATCGCCACCCAGCACTACGCGATCAACGACTACTTCCCGCAGCGCCGGGTCATGGAACGCATCGCCATCGCCGGCGTGCCCCTCTCCTGACCGAGCACCCGCCCCCTCCTCCCCCGACCAGTCTCCGCGGAGTCCCTGTGACCGACACCGATGTCGCACCCGCCGTGCCCGCCGGCACCCTGAAGGCGCCGAACGGGACGCGCCGCCGCGCCTGGACCGTCACGGCGCTGCTCGTCGTCTTCATGATGATCAATTTCGCCGACAAGTCCGTGCTCGGTCTCGGCGCGGAGGAGATCCGGAAGGACCTCGGCCTGTCCGCCTCGGCCTTCGGACTCGCCAGCAGCGCCTTCTTCCTGCTCTTCTCGGTCTCCGGGGCCGCGGTCGGGCTCCTCGCGGACCGGGTACGGCCCAGGTGGCTGCTCCTCGGGATGGCCCTGCTCTGGTCCGTCTCCCAGGCGCCGCTGGCCGTGGGCGGCGGGCTGGCGGTGCTCATCACCTCGCGGGTGCTCCTCGGCGCCGCAGAGGGCCCGGCCTTCCCCGTCGCGCAGCAGGCCACCCTGTCCTGGTTCCCCAACCACCGGCGCAATCTGCCCGGGGCGCTGATCGTCCTCGGCATCACGCTCGGAGTCCTGGTCGCCGCCCCGGTCCTGACCTGGGTGATCGAGAACCACGGCTGGCGCTCGGCCGTCGCGGCGGTGGCGCTGGTCGGGGTGCTGTGGGCGCTGCTGTGGATCCCGTTCGGCGGGGAGGGCCCGTACGCCACCGCGTCGGACACCGCCGCGCCGGCCGCCTCCGGGGAAGGGGCGGGCGCGGGGGCGTCGGAAGCCGGACCGGGCTCCGCGCCGACGAGGATGCCGTACCGGCGGATTCTCGCCACCCGCACCTGGATCGGCGCCACGGCCGCCTACTTCGGCACCTACTGGGTGATCGCCTTCTCGCTGGTGTGGCTGCCCTCGTATCTCCAGGACGCGCTCGGCTACTCCTCGGCCGGGACCACCCGGGTGCTCATGCTGGTCTGGGGGCTGGGCGGCGTCGTGGTCGTCGGCCAGGCGGTGCTGAGCGGATGGCTGCTGCGCCGCGGGACGGCGAGCCGGTGGGCCCGCGGCGGGGTCGGGGGCGTCCTGCTGCTCGTCGGCTCCGCGGCCTGCTTCGCGCTGCCGCTCGCTCCGGCCGGTGCCGTCACGGCCCTGCTGCTGGTCGCGGGGTTCGGACTGTCCGGGGCGATGAGCAGCGTCGCCGTCACCACCGTGACCGAACTCGCCCCGGCCGACCGCCGCGGCGGCGCCCTCGGCATCATGAACGCCGTGGTGACCACCGCGGGTCTGATCGCCCCGACGCTGATCGGCCGCCTCGTGGACACCCGGGGGCCGGACGGCTACCAGTACGCGGTCCTCGTCACCGCCGCCGTGCTGCTGCTGAGCGGAGCGGCCGCCCTGACCCTGATCGACCCCGACCGCGACGCCCGCCGGCTGTCCGCGTGACCCCGTGGGCCCGCCCCTCGCGCGTCCCGGATCGGGCCCGCTCTCCCCGCCCCGACCTCTCCCAAGGACCGACGTGAACTCCACCGACCTCGACACCTCCCTCCTCGACCGAGCCGTGGCCGACGTACGCGCCAACGCCGCTTCCTGGTCGGCGACTTCGCTGCCGGACCGCATCGCCCTGCTGGAGCGGCTGCAGCCCAGGGTGGCCTCCCGCGCCGCCGACATGGCCGGAGCGGGGGCCCTGGCGAAGGGGTACGGGCCGGACTCCCCCTGGGCGGCCGAGGACTGGATCGGCGGTCCCTGGGCGCTGGCCCAGAACATCGCGGCGCTGCTGCACGTCCTGCGGCGGCTCGCGGCGGGCCGGGACCCGCTGGACGGCGGACAGGTGCACGAGGACGACGGCCGCACCCGTGTGGACGTCTTCCCGGCCACCGGCTGGGACACCCTGCTGCTCAACGGGTTCAGGGCCCAGGTGTGGATGCGCCCGGGCGTCTCCGCGGCGCAGGCGCGGACGAGCGCCGCGGGCGAGTACCGGGGACGGCGGGGCGGCCCCGCGGTGGCCCTGGTGCTCGGCGCCGGCAACGTCGCCGCCATCACCGCACTGGACATCCTGCACAAGCTGTACGCCGAGGGCCAGGTGGTCGTCGCCAAGATGAACCCCGTCAACGCCTATCTGCGCCCCCACTTCGAGTACGTCTTCGCGGAGTTCGTCGAACGGGGCTGGCTGCGCTTCGTGGACGGCGGGGCGGCCGAGGGCGGCCATCTCACCCGCCACCCGGGCGTCGACACCATCCATGTCACCGGCAGCGACCGCACCCACGACGCCATCGTCTGGGGCACCGGCGAGGACGCCGAGCGGCGCCGCCGGGAGGACCGCCCGCTGACCGACAAGCCGTTCAGCAGCGAACTCGGCGGTGTCAGCCCCTGCATCGTGACGCCGGGCCCGTGGAGCGGCGCCGACTTCCGCTTCCAGGCCGAGCACATCGTCACCAGCAAGATGAACAACTCCGGCCACAACTGCATCGCGACCCAGATCCTGGTCGTGCCCCGCGACTGGGACGGCACGGAGCGGCTGCTCGACGAGATCCGCACCGTTCTGCGCGAACTGCCCGCCCGCGGCGACTACTACCCCGGCGCCGCGGACCGTCTCGCCTCCGTACGAGAGGCCCATCCGGCGGCGGAGTCCCACGGTGACGGCGGCCGGCTGCTGGTGCCCGACATCACCGACCACGGCGACCTGCTCGTCATCGACGAGGTCTTCGGCAGCGCCCTCGGCGTCGTACGGCTGCCCGGTTCGGACCCGGCCGCATTCCTGCGCCGGGCGGTCGACTTCGCGAACGACACCCTGCCCGGCACGCTCGGCGCGACCCTCCTCGTCCACCCGAGGACCGAGAAGGCCCACCGGGAGACCGTGCGCACCGCGATCGCCGACCTGCGCTACGGCACGCTGGGCGTCAACTGCTGGTCGGCGGTGGGCTTCCTGCTCGGCTTCACGCCCTGGGGCGCCTTCCCCGGTCACACCCGCCAGGACATCGGCAGCGGCATCGGCTTCGTGCACAACGCGTTCCTGCTGGAGGACGTCGAGAAGACCGTGCTGCGCGCCCCGTTCACCCCGGCCCCCCGCGGCCTGGTCACGGGTGACCCCTCGCTGTCCCCGCGCCCCCCGTACTTCGTCACCCACCGCACGGCGCTGACCACGGTGGAACGCCTCACGCGCTTCACCGCGGCGCCGGGCCTGACGAAGCTGCCCGCCCTGTTCGCGGCCGCGCTGCGGGGCTGACCCCGCCCCGGGGCCCGTCCGGCCGTTCCCGTATCCACCGCAGACCCACGGAGACCCCATGCTCAATCTCGCCACCCTGCTGGAGAACAGCGCCCGCACCGTGCCCGGGCGGACGGCGGTCGTCCTCGGCGTCCAGCGGATGACGTACGCCGAACTGGACGCCGCCGCCCGCCGCGTGGCCGGCCTGCTGCACGCGCGGGGCATCGGCCCGGGCGACAAGGTCGCGCTGTCGTGTCCGAACGTCCCGTGGTTCCCGATCGTCTACTACGGCATCCTCAAGGCCGGTGCGGTGGTCGTCCCGCTCAACGTGCTGCTCAAGGGCCGGGAGATCGCCTATCACCTGGCCGACTCCGACGCGCGGGCGTACTTCTGCTTCGAGGGCGGCGCGGATCTGCCGATGGGGCAGGAGGGCTGGGCCGCATTCGGCGAGACCCCCGGCTGCCGGGACTTCTTCCTGATGACCGCCGCCCCCGCGGAGGACTCGCCGATCGCGGGTGCCGAGACGCTGACCGCGGCGCTGGCGGGCCGGAGCGCGGACTTCGAGACGGCGGCCACCGGCTCCGACGACACCGCGGTCATCCTGTACACCTCCGGCACCACGGGCCGGCCCAAGGGTGCGGAACTCACCCACTCCAACCTGATGCTCAACGTGCTGACCTGCCACAAGCTGTTCGGTGAGGTCGACCACGACGTCCACCTGATCACCCTGCCGCTCTTCCATTCCTTCGGCCAGGTCGTGCAGATGAACGCGGGCCTCGCCTCCGGGGCGACGCTGGTCCTGCTGCCGCGCTTCGACGCGGCCTCCGCCCTGGCCCTGATGCAGCGTCACGGGGTCACTTTCTTCGCGGGTGTCCCCACGATGTACTGGGCCCTCCTTGAAGCGGAGGCGCCGGAGGTGGATCTGCCGCAGATCGCCGCGAATCTGCGGATGGCGGGGTCGGGCGGTTCGGCGCTGCCGGTCGAGATCCACCGCAGGTTCAGCGAACGCTTCGGGGTCACCATCATGGAGGGGTACGGGCTGTCGGAGACCAGCCCGGTGGCCACCTTCGCGCCGCGCGGCGAGGAGGTCCGCGCGGGCTCGATCGGACGCCCCGTCTGGGGCGTCGAGGTGGACCTGGTGGACGACGACTGGGCGCCCGTCCGGGGCGCCGACGCGATCGGCGAGATCGCCGTCCGCGGCCACAACGTCATGAAGGGGTACCACAACCGGCCCGAGGCCACCGCGGAAGTGATGCGCAACGGCTGGTTCCGCACCGGTGACCTGGCCCGGCGGGACGCCGACGGATGGCTCTACATCGTGGACCGGGCCAAGGACCTGATCATCCGCGGCGGGTTCAACGTCTACCCGCGCGAGATCGAAGAGGTGCTGCTCGCCCACCCCGCCGTGAGCATGGCGGCCGTGGTCGGTGTCCCGCACGACCGCCAGGGCGAGGAGGTCAAGGCCTACGTGGTCCGCGCGCCGGGGGCGGAGCTCACCGGGGAGGAACTGATCGCCTGGTGCAAGGAGCGGATGGCGGGCTACAAGTACCCGCGCCTCGTGGAGTTCCACGCGTCCCTGCCCACCGGCGCCACCGGGAAGATCCTCAAGCGCGAGCTCCGGGACGCGGCGAGCGCGTGACGGGGGCGGGCCGTCGGTCACTCACGCCCGACGCAGTCCGCCGCGCCGTCGCGCCCGCCGCGCCGCGCGCCGTCGCGTCCGACCGGGGCGCGACGGCCGGCCCTCCCCGACCTCCCGCTGTCGGCACTCCCGCGGCCTGCATCACCGCGGCCCGCACTCCCGGGGATACACGAAAGGCCGCCCTCTCGGATGAGAGAACGGCCTCCGACCTGCGTTTCGGCAGAGTCGGGACGACAGGATTTGAACCTGCGACCCCTTGACCCCCAGTCAAGTGCGCTACCAAGCTGCGCCACGTCCCGGTGCCCGTCTGACCTGGGGTTTCCCCGGGCCGAACGTGCACGGAAACAATACCGCACTCGGACCCGTGACCGCGCCCCGCTTTTCGGCGGGCGACGCTCGGCCACGGGCGCGGCGGGACGCGTCGTCCGACGGGACCGGGGCCACCCCGCCGACCGTCCCGTCCGAGTCACTTGACCTCAAGTTTGCTTGAGGTTGCACGATCGACGGCATGACGATCACAGCAGAACGCGCGCACACGCGGTACCGGTACGAGGACCTCCCCGGGCTCATGGGGCTGATGACGGGGGACGAGAAGCACGGACCCGCGGCGACGTCCACCCTGGACGCGCTGTGGGTGCTCTACGACCGGGTCCTGCGCGTGAGCCCGGAGCGGATGGACGATCCGGGGCGGGACCGTTTCCTGCTGTCCAAGGGGCACGGACCGATGGCGTACTACGCCGTCCTCGCCGCCAAGGGCTTCGTGCCCGTCGACTGGCTGCCGGGCTTCGGCTCGTACGCCTCGCCGCTGGGGCACCACCCGGACCGCGTGCTGGTGCCGGGCGCGGAGATCGGCAGCGGCTCGCTCGGACACGGCCTGCCGATCGCCGTCGGCACGGCGCTCGGGCTGCGCGCCCGGGGGCTCGCCGGACCGCGGGTCTGGGTGCTGGTCGGGGACGCCGAGCTGGACGAGGGCAGCAACCACGAGGCCATCGCGTACGCCGGCCCCGCCGGGCTCGACCGGCTGCACACCGTCGTCATCGACAACTCCTCGGCCAGTCACGCCCGGCCGGGCGGCATCGCGGCCCGCTTCGCCGCCGCCGGGTGGTCCACGGAGACCGTGGACGGCCGTGATCACGAGGCGCTGCACGCCGCGTACGTCGCGCCGCACCCGGGACGGCCCCGGGTGGTCGTCGCGCGAGTGGAGCCCAAGGACGCGTGAACCGGCCCGGCCGCACCGCTGACAACCCTCACCTCTCCCCCTCTCCGAGCCCGCACGTCCGACGTCGCGCGGCCCGTCCGGCTTCCTGGAAGGACACCCAGCCCATGGACACCCACACCATGCGTGACCGCTTCGCCCCGGTCGTCTCCCGGCTCCTCGACGAGGAGCCGCGGGTCGCGGTCGTCCTCGCGGAGATCGGCAAGGACGGCTTCGCGGAGGCCCGGCGCAGGCACCCGGACCGGGTGATCAACGTCGGCATCCGCGAGCAGCTCCTCGTGGGAACCGCCGCGGGTCTCGCGCTCACCGGGCTGCGTCCCGTCGTGCACACCTTCGCGAGCTTCCTGGTGGAGCGGCCGTTCGAGCAGATCAAACTCGATCTCGGGCACCAGGACGCCGGCGCGGTCCTCGTCAGCGCCGCCGCCTCCTTCGACTGGCCTGCCGGCGGCTTCACGCACATGTCGCCCGGCGACGTCGCCCTGCTCGACACGCTGGACGGCTGGACCGTGCACGTCCCCGGCCATCCGGACGAGGCGGAGACACTGCTGCGGCACGCGGTCGCCGCCGGGGACGACAAGGTCTACGTCCGGCTGTCCGTGCAGGCGAACGCGGAGCCGCTGGCCGTCGACGGGGCACGGCTCCTCACGCTCAGGGAGGGACGTGCCGGTGTCGTGGTCGCCGTGGGGCCGATGCTCGACGCCGTGCTCGACGCGACGGACGGGCTCGACGTGACGGTGCTGTACGCGGCCACCGTCCGGCCGTTCGACGCGGCGGGACTGCGACGGGCCGTGGGGACGGCGGCCGCCGATGTCGTCCTGGTCGAGCCGTATCTGGCGGGCACGTCGACGGCCGCGGCCAACGACGCACTCGCCGACCTGCCGCACCGGGTCCTCGGCCTGGGTGTCGGACGCCGCGAACTGCGCCGCTACGGCGGCATCGACGAACACGTGGCCGCCCACGGACTCGACGCCGGGGCGTTGCGCGAGCGGATCGACGGGTTCCTGGGTGCGGCCGCCGCGGTGCGCGGGTGAGCGTGCGGGCCCGGGTCAGCCGGTGGCCGGGTGGCTCAACTCCGGGTGGGAGTCGAGGAGTCGGGGCGGGGCCGCCTGGCGCCAGGAGTCGGTGAGGATGTCGCGGAGCTCGTCCTCGTCGTCCAGCGCGGCGAGACGGGCGCGGACCCAGGCGAAGTTCGCCTCGTGGTCGGCGATCCAGAACTTCTCCGGCTCGGCCAGGGCCAGTTCGTCGCGCTCCTCCTTGGGGCAGCGCACGGCGATCGAGGTCTCGTTCTCGGGCAGCGTGGCGAACATCTTGCCCGCGACCCGGAACGTGGGCATGCTCCAGGCGGTCTTCTCCGTCGTGTCCGGCAGGGAGAGGGCGATTCGGCGTACGTCTTCGGCATCCGGCATGGACCGCACCGTAGCCAATGCCACTGACAATCTCCCGCCCGGACGTCAGCCGGGTGAAACGGGAGGTCCCAGGTGTTTGTAGAAGATCGTCGTGCCGTGCAGCACGCCCTGGGGTGTCGCCGCGTAGTCGGGTATCCCGCCGGCCCGGGTCCAACCGGCGGAACGGTAGAGGGACTCGGCCGGGCTGCCGGTCTCGGTGTCGAGGTGGAGCAGTGTCACGCCCGCCTCGGCCGCCGCGTGCTCGGCGGTGGCCAGGAGCCTGCGCCCGAGGCCCTGCCCCCGCCCGTCCCGGTGCACCATCAGCTTCACCAGTTCGGCGCGATGGCGGCCGTTGGGCAGGCCGGGGAAGACGAGACCGACGGTGCCGGTCACCCGGCCCCCGGCCCGTGTCACCCAGACGGCGGCCTCACCGGCGGCGACCGCGTCCGCGCGAGCCTGCCACCAGGCGACGGCCGCGGCACGGCCGAGCGGTGCGAGGAACCCGACGGAGGCCCCGCCGTCCACGGTGTCGACCAGCAGCTCCGCCAATGCGTCCGCGCTCGCGCGCAGTTGCTCCGCGGTCAGGCGGCGGACGGTCACGGCAGCACCACCGCCAGCGCGTACCGCACGTCCTCCGGGCCGGGGCAGCGGAAGCGCGTCGGCCCCCAGACCCGCATCCGGAGGCAGTCACCCGTGGCGAGGCGGTGCTCGACGTCCTGGGCGGTGACGTCGAGGGCGCCGGCCAGGACCCAGATGTGCTGTTCCAGACCGGGCACGGGCGGCCGGTCGTACGCGATGTCGGCGCCGGCCGCGAGCCGGCCCTCGACGAGTTCACCGCGCAGGCCGGCATGCGGCGGGGACACCGAGCGGCGGACGAACCCGGAGGCGGCGTCCTGCCAGACCGCCTGGTCGGCGGCCCGTACGACCGGGTCGGGTGCCGCCTCGACCTCGCTGAGCAGCTGGGACATCGTGCGTCCGTACACCCCGCACAGGCGGTTCAGCAGCGACGCGGTGGGACTGATCTCCGCGCGCTCGGCCCGCGAGAGCGTCGAGCGGCTCACGCCGCTGCGCTCCGCCAGCTCCCCCAGGGACCAGCCGTGTTCGGACCGCAGCTCGGCCAGCCTGGTGGCGAGCCGGGCGTCGGCGGCGTCGCCCGCATGGTCTCTCATATTTGGGATGTTATCCCAAATATGAGAGACGGTCGATGCCCTTCCGGCCGCTACGCCGTCGCGGCCTGCGACAGCGCGTCCAGCACCGGCCGGATCAGCGGGTGGCCCTCCGCGCCGCGGCGGACGGCGGCGAAGACGCGGCGGGTCGGGGCGGTGCCGTCGACGGGGCGCACCACCACGCCCGTGAGGTCCATGCCGCGCAGGGCCGAGCGGGGCACCAGGGCGACCCCGGCGTCGGCCGAGGCGAGGGCGACGACGGCCCGGAAGTCGTCCGAGGAGTGTTCCAGGCGGGGCTGGAACCCGGCGTTCTCGCAGGCCAGGACGACCACGTCGTGGCAGGGGTTGCCGGGGTAGGGGCCGATCCAGGGGTCCTTGGCGAGCTCGGCGAGCGGCACCTCCCGGGCGTCGGCCAGCCGGTGGGCGACCGGGACGACCGCGTCGAAGGGCTCGGCGTACAGCGGGACGTGGGTGAGCCGCGGGTCGTCGGCGGCGGGCGCGCCCCGGTACTCGACGGCCACCGCGACGTCGACCTGCCGGTCCAGGACCATGGGCAGGCTCGCGTCGCCCTCGGCGTCCTGCACCCGGAGGCGGATACCGGGGGCCGTGAGCGCCAGACGGGCCAGCGCCGGGGCCACGACCAGACCGATGCCGGTCGCGAAGGCGGCGACGGTGACCGTGCCCGCGGCGCCCGAGCTGTACGCCGCCAGCTCGGCCTCCGCCCGCTCCAGCTGGGCGAGGACCTCGTTGGTGTGCGTGAGCAGGATCTCGCCGGCGGGAGTCAGGCGCACCCCACGAGCGCCGCGCTCGACGAGCCGGTGGCCCGTCTCCTGTTCCAGGGCCGCCAACTGCTGCGACACGGCCGAAGGGGTCAGGTAGAGCGCGGCGGCAGCCGCCGTGACCGTACGGTGGTCCGCCACCGCACGGAGGATGTGGAGCCGCCGCGCCTCGATCATGCGACCGATTCTCTCAGGTCGAGCGAACCGGTACGTCCCTCGCTCAGACGCCCAGCTCGGCGCGGGCGGCGACGAACGCGTCGACGGCCCGGTTCACGTCCTCGGTCGAGTGGGCGGCGGACAGCTGCACCCGGATCCGGGCCTGGCCCTGCGGGACCACCGGGTACGAGAACCCGATCACATACACCCCCCGCTCCAGCAGCAGCTCGGCCAGCCGTCCGGCGACGGCCGCGTCGCCGATCATGACGGGGGCGATGGCGTGGTCGCCGGGCAGGACGTCGAAGCCCTCGGCCGTCATCCGGGAGCGGAACAGCGCCGTGTTGGCGGCGAGCTTCTCGCGCAGGTCACCGGCCGACTCCAGGAGGTCGAGGACCTTCAGGGAGGCCGCCGCGATCACCGGGGCGAGCGTGTTGGAGAAGAGGTACGGGCGCGAGCGCTGGCGCAGCAGCGCGACGATCTCGGCACGGGCGGCCACGTAACCGCCGGACGCGCCGCCGAGCGCCTTGCCGAGGGTGCCGGTGATGATGTCGACGCGGTCCATGACGCCGTGCAGCTCGGGGGTGCCGCGGCCGCCGGGGCCGACGAAGCCGACGGCGTGCGAGTCGTCGACCATGACCATGGCGTCGTAGCGGTCGGCGAGGTCGCAGATCTCGCGCAGGGGCGCCACGTAGCCGTCCATGGAGAACACGCCGTCGGTGACGACGAGGCGGCGCCGGGCGCCGGACGCCTCCTTGAGCTTCTGCTCCAGGTCGGCGAGGTCGCGGTTGGCGTACCGGAAGCGGCGGGCCTTGGACAGCCGGATGCCGTCGATGATCGACGCGTGGTTCAGGGCGTCGGAGATCACCGCGTCCTCCTCGCCGAGCAGCGTCTCGAAGACACCGCCGTTGGCGTCGAAGCAGGAGGAGTACAGGATCGTGTCCTCCTGGCCGAGGAACGCGGACAGGCGCTGCTCCAGCTCCTTGTGCACCTCCTGCGTACCGCAGATGAAGCGCACGGAGGCCATGCCGTAGCCCCAGCGGTCGAGGGCCTCGTGGGCGGCGGCGACGACCTCGGGGTGGTCGGCGAGGCCGAGGTAGTTGTTCGCACAGAAGTTGAGGACCTCACCGGGGCGGCCGCCCGCGGTGACGGCGACGGTCGCGGACTGCGGGGTGCCGATGACGCGCTCGGGCTTGTGCAGTCCGGCGGCGCGGATCTCGTCGAGGGTGGCGCGGAGGTCGTCGCGTACGGAGGTGAACATGAAGGGCTCCTGAAATGCTTGCGCGGTAAGGGGGTTACGCGGTCCAGTCGAGGATGACCTTGCCGCCGCGGCCGCTTGCCGCGTCCGCGAAGGCCGCCTCGAAGTCGCGGTATCCGTACCGCCCGGTGATGACGGGAGCGAGGTCGAGGCCGCCTTCGAGCAGGACCGACATCGCGTACCAGGTCTCGAACATCTCCCGGCCGTAGATGCCCTTGATGGTGATCATGGACGTCACGATCCGGGACCAGTCGACGGGGAACTCCTCGGCGGGCAGCCCGAGCATGGCGATCCGTCCGCCGTGCGTCATGTTGGCGATCATGTCGCGCATCGCCTCGGGGCGGCCGGACATCTCCAGGCCGATGTCGAAGCCCTCGCGCAGACCGAGCTCGCGCTGGCCGTCGGCGATGGTCGCCTCCCGGACGTTCAGGGCGAGGCTCACGCCGATCTTGCGGGCGAGCTCCAGACGCTCCTCGCTGACGTCCGTGATGACGACGTTGCGGGCGCCGGCGTGCCGGGCGACGGCCGCGGCCATCAGGCCGATCGGTCCGGCACCGGTGACCAGGACGTCCTCGCCGACCAGGGGGAACGAGAGCGCGGTGTGCACGGCGTTGCCGAACGGGTCGAAGATCGCGGCGATGTCGAGGTCCACGGGCACCCGGTGCACCCACACGTTGGCCGCGGGCAGCGCCACGTACTCGGCGAACGCGCCGTCGCGGCCGACACCGAGGCCCACGGTGGCACGGCACAGGTGGCGCCGGCCGGCGAGACAGTTCCGGCACTTGCCGCAGACCAGGTGCCCCTCTCCGCTGACCCGGTCGCCCACCTTGATGTCGGCGACGTCACGGCCGGTCCCGACGACCTCGCCGGCGAATTCGTGGCCGACGACGAGCGGGGTGCGGATGGTCTGCTGCGCCCAGCCGTCCCAGTTGCGGATGTGCAGGTCGGTGCCGCAGATCCCGGTCCTGAGGACCTTGATCAGCACGTCGCCGGGGCCGATGGACGGCTCGGGTACGTCCATGAGCCGCAGGCCCGGCTCCGCCTTGTCCTTGACCAGCGCCTTCAACGCAACGGCTCCCGTATGTGAGGTCCCGGAGCAGGGCACGCCGAAGGAGCCCGTACCGGGGAGAAGGGTGAAATCACCTAGGAATCTGCCGTACGCCGGCGCCGTTGGTCCATCGAGGTTTTCTTAACCGCCGCCGCAGCTTTCCTTCACGCCCTGCGCGGCCCTTCCCCGGAGCGGCCCGGGGTCAGATGCCGTCGGGCTCCCGGCGTTCGATCTGCGCGACCAGTTCCGACGCCATCGACTTGATGGTCTCCAGGCCCGCTCTGCCCCACGGGCGGGGCTCGACGTCGACGACGCAGACCGTGCCCAGCGCGATGCCCGTGCGGTCGATGAGCGGGGCGCCGAGGTAGGAGCGGATGCCGATCTCGTCGACGACCGGGTTGCCGGCGAACCGGGGATAGTCGCAGACGTCCTCCAGCACCAGGGCCTTGCGCCGGACCACCACGTGGGGGCAGAAGCCGTAGTCGCGGGTCAGATGGCGGCCGAGGCCCCGGGTGCCGCCGTCCGCGGTCACGGCGGTGATCAGCCGAGCGCCCGTACCCGTCCCGTCGGGAGTGTGCAGGCCCGCGAAGAACTGCCGTCTCTCGTCGATGAAGTTGACCATCGAGTACGGCACCGCGGCGACCTCGGCGAGCCGGTCCGCGAACGCGTCGAAGGCCGGTTCGGCCCGCTCGCCCAGGCCCAGCCGGCGCAGCCGCCGCACCCTGGTCGGCGCGTCCTTGTCCTCCGGGGTCAGCAGCAGACGACCTGCCGGCCGCGGCGGGTCGTACCTCATGTGTGGGCTCCGTGACTCGGGGCGCGCGTCGGCGCGTGGGCGAGGAGGTGGCGGACCAGCGTGAGGAGGGTCTGCACGCCGGAGCTGGAGATCCGGGCGTCGCAGCGCACCACGGGGACCTCCGGATCGAGGTCGATGGCGGCGCGCACCTCGTCCGGGTCGTAGCGGTACGAGCCGTCGAACTCGTTGATCGCGACGATGAAGCCGAGGCCGCGCTGCTCGAAGAAGTCGACGGCGGCGAAGCAGTCCTCCAGACGGCGGGTGTCGGCCAGGATCACCGCGCCGAGCGCGCCTTCGGACAGCTCGTCCCACATGAACCAGAACCGCTCCTGTCCGGGCGTACCGAACAGGTAGAGCACGTGTTCCGGGTCCAGGGTGATGCGCCCGAAGTCCATCGCCACGGTCGTCTCGACCTTGTTCTCGATCCCGTCGAGGTTGTCGGTCGCGGCACTGACCGTGGTGAGCAGCTCCTCCGTGCTGAGTGGCGCGATCTCGCTCACCGCGCCCACGAAGGTCGTCTTGCCCACCCCGAACCCGCCCGCCACCAGGATCTTCAGCGCGGTGGGGAAGGGGTCAGAGCTGTCGTCGTAGTCCATCGAGCACTGCCTCCAGAAGAGACCGGTCAGTGGGGTTGTGGTGGAACTCGGGCGGCTTCGTGGTCAGGGCCCCGCAGTCGACGAGGTCGGACAGCAGCACCTTGGTGACCGCCGCGGGCAGCTTCAGGTGCGCGGCGATCTCCGCGACCGAGAGCGGCCCCCGGCACAGGTCGAGTACCTGGGTGTGCTCCGGGCCGAGGTAGCCGAGGGGGGTCGCTCCGGTGGTCATCACCTGCGAGAGCAGGTCGAGCGAGGTCGTCGGCCGGGTCCGCCCGTTGCTGACCGTGTAGGGGCGCACCAGCCGCCCGGCCGCGTCGTCGAGCCAGGGCTCGTCGCCGGCCGCGGCCACCCTCAAGGCCTCATCGCCGACGGTTCGACGGCGGCCTGCCGGGGGGCGGTCATCAAGTACGGCCGCACGCTCTTGACCAGCATCGCCATCTCGTATCCGAGCACCGCCGCGTCGGCCTCGCGCCCGGCGAGCACGGCGAGACAGGTGCCGGAACCCGCGGTGGAGACGAACAGCAGCGTCGAGTCGAGTTCGACGACGACCTGGCGTACGTCGCCTCCGTCGCCGAAGCGGTGACCGGCACTGCGGCCGAGGGAGTACAGGCCGGAGGCCAGCGCGGCCATGTGGTCGGCACTGTCCGTGTCGAGGCCGTGGACCGACTTCACGAGGCCGTCGCAGGACAGGAGGACCGCGCTCGTGGTGTGCGGCACGCGCTGGACGAGGCCGCTCATCAGCCAGTCGAGGTCGGATACATGACCGGTCGGCGCATCGCTCGCCATGGTGGATCGACTCCTTGGAATAAGCAGGTCTGCGGGAGCGGTGGGGGTTGGGGTGGTCATCCGGCCGGTGCGCTCCCGTCGTGCCGGGTGGTGAGGTCGTGTCCGGGCGCGGGCGCGATCTCGCGGGCTCCCTGCGGTGCGTGCCGCGCGGACGCGTGAGCCGGGTGCTCCTCGGCTATGTGGGGGGCGTCGGGTGAGGCGTGGGCGTCCATGGGCCGGTCCCCCATGAGGTGTCCGTCCGTGCCGTGCTCCGCGGCGGCCCCCTCCCGGTGGGCGTCGGGACCGGCCGGTACGTACCTCAGGGGGTCCGCGCCGAGCGAGGCGTGCGGTGCGGGAGTGTGTTGTACGCCGGACGCGGAGGGTTCGTCGAAGGGGGAGGCGGGGACGGTGGCCGACGGGCCGGGGTACGGCAGGGCGTGCTGCGGCGCCTCCCCGGCTGGGATGCCGGCGAGCAGCCCGTCGGTGTGCGGCGCGCCCAGGTGCAGGGATTCCAGCATGGGCGGTGCGTCCGTGTGGGCTCCCTCCAGGTGGCCCGTCTCCCGCTGGGCGGCCTCGGCGAGTCCGATGCCGCGCTGGAACGCGGCCATCAGACCGGGGTCGTGGCCGACGAGCGGGTCGCTGTCCGAGCGGGGCGGGGTGACCGGGCCGTCCCGGAGCTGGGGCGCGAGGTGCTCCTGTGCCCTCCGCCGGGGCAGTTGGGGCGGCAGGCCCATCGTGCCGCGTACCGCGCCGTTGCGGGGGGTGGGCGGAGTGTGGGCGTTCTCCGCGACGGTCCGCCGGTCCTCCGGACGGACTCCGGGCACGGCGTCCGCGGGAGTGGGCCGTTCGCGGCGGGCGCTCCGCAGGGGCAGCGGCGCGGGGCCGCCCGCGGCGTCGGGACCGGGCCGGCCGCCCCGGCGCGGCTCTTGGGTTTCCCGCGTCTGCCGCGGGAGGGAGGGCGACGCGGCGTGCCGGGGCGCCTGCGGGTCGGGCGGCGGGGCCGGGGCCGTGAGTTGCTCGGGCCGCTGCGGGGCCGGGGCCGCCGACGGCTGGGTGCGGGGTACGGCCCCGGGGATCTCGGGGTCCCTCCCCAGCAGTGCCTGCGGTACGACGAGGACGGCCTGGACGCCGCCGTAGATGTTGGTCTGGAGCCGTACGTGGATGCCGTGCCGCCGGGCCAGCTGCGAGACCACGAACAGACCGATGCGTCCGTCCTGCAGCAGGCTGGCGACGTTGACCTGGTCGGGGTCGGCGAGCAGGGCGTTCATCTTGTCCTGCTCGGCGACCGGCATGCCGAGGCCGCGGTCCTCGACCTCGACGGCCAGGCCCGAGGTGACGAGGCTGGCGCGCAGCAGCACCTGGGTGTGGGGTGCCGAGAAGACGGTGGCGTTCTCGACGAGTTCGGCGAGCAGGTGGATGACGTCGGCGACCGCGTGCCCGCGCAGGGTGCCGTCGATGGGGGGCACCAGCTTGACCCGTGAGTACTGCTCGACCTCGGCGATCGCGGACCGCAGCACCTCCGTCGTGGAGACGGGGTTGCTCCACTGGCGGCGCGAGACGGCCCCGCCGAGGACGGCGAGGTTCTCGGCGTGGCGCCGGATGCGGGTGGCCAGGTGGTCGACGTGGAAGAGGCCCTTGAGCAGATCGGGGTCCTCGATCTCGTTCTCCAGCTCGTCCAGGATGGAGATCTCCCGGTGCACGAGGGACTGCAGGCGCCGGGCCAGGTTGACGAAGACCTCGACCTTCTGTTCGCTGCCCGCGTGGCTGGAGAGCTGCGCGGCCTGGACGACCGCGGCCGCGGCCCCGTCCTGGGCGCGGACCAGGTCGGCGGCGAGCAGCTCGAACTCGTCGGCGTCCGCGGGAGGCCCGCCGCGCGGCTTGCGCGCGGGCGCCGCCTCGCCGCGGCGCAGGGCCTCGACGAGGGCGCGCAGGTCGGCCTCGCCCCGGGCGCTGGAGCGGCGCAGCGCGCCCACGCGGTCGCGTACGGACCGGGCGGCCCGGTCGGCGGCGACGGCGGCGATCACGATCCCGGCGAGGGCCACGCCGACGGCTCCGGCGAGGACGGCCCACAGGGTCGGGCTCGGCCGGGCTCCGGCGGTGCGGACGATGAACAGCACGGCGGCGCAGGCACTGAGGGCGACCGCGATCGGCGGCAGGACGGCCAGGCGCAGCAGCTGGGACCGTATGTGCGTCTCGGGCAGCGGCGGGGTGGCGCGGGCGGCCGGTCGCCCGTGCCGCCCGCCCTCGCGGCGGTCTGCGCGTGCGGCCGGTGCGCGGAGGTGAGACATCGGCGTCCTCGTACTGGTGCGTCGGGGGTACGGGACCCCCGCGGGTCTGCGCGACTCGGGCGTGCGCCATCGCGATGCCGGCCGGCGAAGCGAAGAAATCGACGCCACGTCGCCCGACGGCCACTCACAGTAGTCGGCAACGCATCAGGTGCGATGGGCAGTTGACAAAGTCCCGCGGAGAGCGTCCCGCTCTGGTATGAGGCGTCGTACGACAGACCGACAAGCACCTCGGACATGCGTTCCCGTCGGCCATGAATCCGATCAGGGCTGGCCGGAAGTGGTCACGAACAAACGGCGAGGGCCGGGGAGCGGTGCGCTCCCCGGCCCTCGCCGTCCGTCGGCCGCGTCCCGCGCGGTCACCCGGCGGAGACGGTCTCCGGCTCGCCGGTGCCCTCCGTGGACTTGGCCGGAGGGTTACTCGGCGTAGTGCTCGTGACGGTGGCTGCCGCCTCGGCCGGAGCGCCCCAGCCGCCTTCGGGCTGCACGGCGACTCCGCGCCACCAGGGCTCGGACGGAACCGTCTCGGCCGTGGGTTCGAACGGCTCCCCGACCTGCGGCACGGCGACGCGGGCACCGGCCGCGCGGCCCGCGCCGATCGTCCCCTCGCCGGGCTCCACCCAGGGGTGGGTCGCCAGGTTGAACGTCGCCCAGTGGATCGGCATGATCACGCCGCCCGGCTCGCCGCCCTGGAGGTCCAGGTGGGCGCGCATGCCCTCCTCCGGCGTCATGTGGATGTCCGGCCAGAACTCGCTGTAGGCGCCGACCTGGATCATCGTCAGGTCGAACGGGCCGTGCTCGGCGCCGATGTCCCGGAAACCCTCGAAGTAGCCGGTGTCGCCGCTGTGGTAGATGCGGTGCTCGTCGCCCGCGACCGCCCAGGAGGCCCAGAGCGTGTGCTGCACGTTGCGCAGGCCGCGGCCGCAGAAGTGCCGCGCCGGGGTGGCGGTCAGGGACAGCCCGCCCACCTTGGCCGACTCGTTCCAGTCCAGCTCGCGCAGGCGGTCGGCGGAGACGCCCCAGCGCTCCAGGTGCGCGCCGACGCCGAGCGGCACCGCGAACACCGTGTCCGTGCCGGCCAGGGCCTTGATGCTGGGCATGTCGAGGTGGTCGTAGTGGTCGTGCGAGATGACGACGACGTCGACCGGGCCGAGGGCGGCCAGCGGCAGGGGCACGGGGTGCAGCCGCTTGGGCCCGGCGAACGCGAACGGGGAGCAGCGCTCGCCCCAGACCGGGTCGAAGAGCACCCGGTGCCCGTCGATCTCGGCCAGCACGCTGGAGTGCCCCATCCAGGTGATCCGCAGTCCGCTCGCCGGCGGCCGGGCGAGGTCCGCGAGGGTCGTGGGGTGCACCGGCACCGCAGCGGCCGGGGAGCGGTGGACGCGCTCCTCCCGGCGGAAGAAGACCTTCGCGAACTCGATCATGGATCCGTCGGGGCGGATCCGGGCGCTCTCCGGGTTCTTGAAGACACCGTCGGCGAAGTTCGGCGATCTGCGGATGCGCGCGAGGCGCTCGCCGCTCGGATCCGCGCCGAAGGCGGCGGGCCGCAACGAGCGGAGCCCGGAGCTCAGGGGACGGGAACCGGTCACGGCAACCTCCAGGTGGAGTCGGTCTGGCTTTCCATTATGGTCCGCCCGTCCGACCGGCCCGGGTCGAACGGGTGACGACGCGGTGTCGGGCACCCGTGGGAGCGGCCCGCCGGAGCCCGCCTGATGCGCGGCCCCGCCCGGCCCACGCGTCGCGGACGGGGCCCGTGGCACCTGGACCGCACGCCCACCGGACTGACCGACCGTTCAGTAGACCGGGTCACGCCGATATCATCCCAGCGGATCCCGGCCGAGGTTTCGGCCCGGCCGGGCCGTCGCCCCTGTGCGCAGCCTCGCCCGTACGCCGTGACCGCCGCGCATCCGCCCGCCCCATGACGACCGCCGCCCCCAGGAGCCCGTATGACCGCCCGCGACGACGCCCCGCTCATCAAGCTGACCTGGACGGACCACGTCACCGGACGCACCGGCCATCTCGTCGTCGACCGGCTGGTCCGGGGCGTCGCCAGCGGCGGGCTGCGGATGCGGGAGGGGTGCACGGCCGACGAGGTCGCGGGGCTCGCACGCGGCATGACCATGAAAGAGGCGCTCCACTACGACCCGACGGGCCGCTACATCCCCCTGGGCGGCGCCAAGGGCGGCATCGACTGCGACCCCCGGCACCCGGAGGCGTACGGCGTGCTCGTGCGGTACCTGCGCGCGATGCGCCCCTACCTGGAGAACGTCTGGGCCACCGGCGAGGACCTCGGGCTCGGCCAGGACGTGATCGACCGGGCGGCGGCCGAGGCGGGGCTCGTCTCCTCCATCCAGGCGGTGTACCCGCTGCTCGACGACGAGACGGCGGCCCGCCGCCGGCTCGCGGAGGCGTTCGCGGTCGAGGTGGACGGCATCGGGCTCGACGAACTGGCCGGCGGCTGCGGTGTCGCCGAGTCCGTGCTCGCGGCGCTGGACCGGGCCGGCGTGCCGTACCCCGGGACCCGGGTGTCCGTGCAGGGCCTGGGCACCATGGGCGGGGCCACGACGCGGTTCCTCGCCCGCGCGGGGCTCACCGTCGTGGCGGTCGCCGACGTCAAGGGCACCATCGCCAACCCCCGGGGACTCGACGTCGACGCCCTGCTGGCCGCGCGGGACGCGCACGGGAGGGTCGACCGCGGTGCGCTGCGTCCGCAGGACCGCGAACTGCCCGGTGACGCCTGGCTGTTCACCGACGCCGAGGTGCTGGTCCCGGCGGCCGTGTCGTATGCGATCGACTGCGTCAACCAGGACCGGGTCACGGCCCGTTGGATCGTGGAGGCCGCCAACATGCCCGTCCTGCCCGAGGCCGAGGAACTGCTCGCCGCGCGCGGGGTCACCGTGCTGCCCGATGTGGTGGTCAACTCCGGTACGAACGCCTGGTGGTGGTGGACGCTGTTCGGCGACATCGGCCCGGACGCGGGCGAGGCGTTCGCGCACACCCGGCGCTCGATGCGCGCCCTCGTCGGGCTGATGCTGGACCGCGCGGAGGCGGACGGCACGACGCCCCGGGCCGCGGCCCACGCCATCGTCGCCGACCGGCTGCCGGTCATCGCGGAACGGTTCGGCTGGTACCGGTGACGGCCGGGCGTTGCGTCCCGGACGGCGGTCCGCCGCCCGCCTCCGGGCCAGGGTCCGTGTCCGCCGTGTCCCGGGCGACGGATTAGGGTTGCCGCGTGGCGAGAGTGCGGTTGAGTGTGGTCCAGCGGCGGGAGGAGCTGCTGCGGGCTGCCATCGGGCAGATCGAGGAGCGCGGCGTGGCGGCGGTGCGCATCGCCGACGTGGCCACGGCGCTCGGCGTCAGCAACGCGCTGGTCCTGTACCACTTCTCGACCAAGGAGAAGCTGGTCGCCGAGGCGTTCACGTTCGCCGCCGAGGACGATCTCGCCCGGCTGCGCAAACTGCTGGGCCGCCGCACCTCGGCGCTGAAGCGGCTGCGCGCGGCGGTCCGCTGGTACGCGCCGACCGGGCAGGCCAAGGGTTGGCGGCTGTGGATCGAGGGCTGGGCCGTGGCCCTGCGCGAGCCGGGTCTGCGGGAGGTCACCCAGGATCTCGACCGGCAGTGGAAGGCCGCGATCGCCGAGGTGATCGCGGAGGGCGTGGCCGCGGGCGAGTTCCGGTGCCCGGACGCCATGGGCGCGGCCCTGCGGCTCACCGCCCTGCTGGACGGTCTCGCCGTGCAGATGACCGCGTACCCCGGTGCGGTGTCGCGGGCGCGCACCCGGGCCTGGGTGGACGAGGCCCTCGCACGCGAACTGGGCCTGGAGCGCGAGGCGCTGACTTCCCCGCCCGGCTGAACCCCGGCAGCCGAGAACACCGGCCCCCCCGTCCCTGCCCGGCCACCTCCGCCCGTCCGACCCCGGACGAGCGGATCGGACGGGACCGGCTCGGACCCGGCTCGGCGCGGTACGGCCCGGCTGGGGCGCTGCTCGGCACGGCTCGGCGCCGCACTGCGAAAGGACCACACCCCGGCCGACCTCGCACACGCCGGGCCGGCACCGGAGTCACCGGGACCCCGGCCCGCCGCCCCTCACACCGCCGGTGCGATCCGCAGCTTGATGTCGTCCGGCGACAGGCTGCCCTTGGCCGCCACGTGGTCCCCGGAGGACTCGCCGCGCAGCCGGCGTCCGATCCACGGCACCAGATACTCCCGGGCCCACTGGATGTTGTCGCGGCGCATCTCGAAGGTGCCCCGCGGCGGCAGCGGCGGCCAGGGCTGGTCGGGGTCCGCCGGGACCTCCAGGCCGAGGACCTGGCCGGCCCGCAGGGCGACCCGGGTGTGGCCCTCGGGCGAGAGATGCAGCCGGTCGCCGTCCCAGGCACGCCGGTCCTGGATGGTCCTCAGGGACCACAGGTCGAGCACCGGGCAGCCGTAGCGGTCGGCGATCGCCCGCACATGCCCGTTGTACGTGGCGATCTTGCCGCGCAGATGCTTGAGCACGGGCACGCCGCGGGTGTCGAACCCGGTGGTCACGAGGACGGTGCCGACGGCCGACGTGAGGTCGGCGACCGCCCGCTCGAAGCGCTCGGCGACCTCGTCGGGGTCGGTGCCCGGCCGGATGATGTCGTTGCCGCCCGCGCAGAAGGAGACCAGGTCCGGGGCCAGCGCCTTGGCCTGCTGGAGCTGGCTCTCGACGATCTGGTCCAGCAGCTTCCCGCGTACGGCGAGATTGGTGTAGCCGAAGTCGCCCTCGGGGCGCCGGTCGGCGAGCAGCACCGCGAACCGGTCGGCCCAGCCGACGAAGGCCCCGTCCGGACCGGGATCGCCGACGCCCTCGGTGAAGCTGTCCCCCACCGCCACGTACGACCCGATCACTGCTCTGTTGTCACTCTTCGAATCGTCTGCCACATCGGCCCATGATTCACCGTGCGATGTGAGCTACGCGACCGTAGGAAGGGGTTGACGGGCGGTGAGATAAGCCACTCGTCAAGTATTGGTCAATCCCGGAATAAGGCGCCGTACAGGGGCGGTTGACGAGCCTCAACGCCCGCGCACGCGTGGCACGCCGAAGGCCGGACCCCGGGGATCGGGGGTCCGGCCTTCGGCGGCGGTGCGGGCGTCAGCCGATGGAGACGCCGTGCGCGCGGAGGTACGCGATCGGGTCCACGTCCGAGCCGTAGTCCGGGCTGGTGCGGATCTCGAAGTGCAGGTGCGGTCCGGTGACGTTGCCGGTCGCGCCGGACAGGCCTATCTGCTGGCCGCCGGTCACGGTCTGCCCGGCCGAGACGGACAGCGAGGACATGTGGGCGTACTGGGAGTACTGGCCGTCGGTGTGCCGGATGACGACCTGGTTGCCGTAGGCGCCGCCCCAGCCGGCCGAGACGACGGTGCCCGGGCCCACGGACTTGATGGAGGTGCCGGTCGGGACCACGAAGTCGACGCCGGTGTGGTAGCCGCTGGACCACATGCTGCCCGCGGTCCTGTAGGAGGTGCCGACCGTGGCGCCCTCGACGGGCAGCGTGTAGCCGGAGGTGTTGGCGGCCGGAGCGGCCTGGGTCTTGGTCGTCTGGGTGCTCGTGCCGGACGACGGGGCGGCCTTGGCCGCGGCCTTGCCGCCGAGGGTCAGCTTCAGGCCGGGGTGGATCAGCGCGGGGTCGCCGCCGATGACCTTGCGGTTGTCGGCGTAGAGCTTCTTCCAGCCGCCGCTGACGTGCTGCTCGTCAGCGATCTTCGCGAGGGAGTCGCCGGACTTCACCGCGTACGTCTTCGTCGTGGCCTTCTGGGCGGCGACGGGAGCGGAGGCGACGGTCTTCTCCGCGGCGGAGGAGACGGCGGCCGTCGGGGTGGCGGCGTGGGCGCCGGCGGCTCCCATCAAGGGCAGCGCGAGCGCGGCGCCACCGGTTCCGGCGACGGCGATGGTGCGGGAGAAGCGCAGGGACTTCGGACGGCGGTGCTTACCCTTGGCGGGCATGGCGAATTCCTCTCCGGCGCCTGCGAGGTGAGCTGTCGGGTGCGAGCTGGAGATGCCCGGCCGCGTTGCGCGCGGCTTTACCCCAAGCCTGTTCCGGAGACCGGAACAGGCGTCGTGCCTGTGGGTCCCCCGCTCCTGCCGTGTACGGGTGAGTGTGCGGGATTCCGGGCGGCGGCAGGATTGGGCGTCCGTCCGGAGTGAGGGTGAACGTAAGCGACATGAGAGTGCGTCGACAAGCTTGTGGGGTTTCTGTGCACACCCCTTTCTTGATCCATGCCCGAATTGGCGGTCACTGTCCGTGGATAGGCGATCTTTCCTGGTCCGTAATCCCCCCGGAAATGCTGCGGATTTGAGAATCCCGGAACGCCACGCATTGTCACCGTTATGACGCTGCTCACTCGACCGCACGCCACCAGGCCCTAATTCATTGCTAGTTGGCCGCTTTGCAGGCAAAACGGGCAGAACACCCAGAAGCGACAGGGGGGACGCGCGACGCGGCGAGGCGTCACCCCGGTCCGGGTGACGCCTCGCACCGGAGGCGGTGCGGACGCCGTCAGGCGAGGGCCCGGAAGCCGCGCAGCCGCAGGGAGTTGCCGACCACGAAGACCGAGGAGAGCGCCATGGCGGCTCCGGCGATCATCGGATTGAGCAGGCCCGCCGCGGCGAGCGGCAGGGCGGCGACGTTGTAGGCGAAGGCCCAGAACAGGTTGGACCTGATGGTGCGCAGGGTCCTGCGGGCCAGCCGGATCGCGTCGGCCGCCGCCCGCAGGTCGCCGCGGACGAGGGTGAGATCGGCGGCCTCGATGGCCGCGTCGGTGCCGGTGCCCATCGCGAGGCCGAGGTCGGCCCGGGCCAGGGCGGCGGCGTCGTTGACGCCGTCCCCGACCATGGCGACGCTGCGGCCTTGGCCCTGAAGGCGCTCGACGACACCGGCCTTGTCCTCGGGCATGACCTCCGCGATCACCTCGTCGATGCCGACCTCGGCCGCCACGGACGCGGCGACCGTCCTGTTGTCCCCGGTCAGCAGCACCGGCGTGAGGCCGAGGCCGCGCAGCCGCCGGACGGCCTCGGCACTGGTCTCCTTGACCGCGTCGGCGACCTCCAGGACCGCGCGGGCCTCCCCGTCCCAGGCGACCACGACCGCGGTGCGCCCGGCGGCCTCGGCCCCGGCCGCGGCGCGCTCCAGTCCGGCGGGCAGGCTCACCGCCCTCTCCCGCAGGAGGCGGACGCGGCCGGCGAGGACGGCGTGTCCGTCCACGACGCCCTGCACCCCCAGTCCGGCGATGCCCGCGAAATCCTCCGGGACGGGCAGGGCGAGGTCCCGCTCGGTCGCCGCGGCGACGACGGCCCGGGCGACGGGATGCTCCGAGGCGTGCTCCAGGGCTCCCGCAAGCCGCAGCACCTCGGCCTCGTCGGCCCCGTCGGCGGTGTGGACGGCGAGCAGCGTCATCCGCCCGGTGGTGACGGTGCCGGTCTTGTCCAGGAGGATCGTGTCGACCCCGCGGGTGGTCTCCAGCATCTCGGGACCCTTGATCAGAATGCCCAACTGCGCGCCGCGCCCCGTGCCGACCATGAGCGCGGTGGGGGTCGCCAGGCCCAGGGCACAGGGGCAGGCGATGACCAGGACGGCCACCGCCGCGGTGAACGCGGCCGTGAGGCCGGCCCCGCTGCCCAGCCAGAAGCCGAGGGTGCCGAGCGCGAGGGCGATGACGACGGGCACGAACACGGCGGAGATCCGGTCGGCCAGGCGCTGGGCCGCCGCCTTTCCGCTCTGCGCGTCCTCCACCAGCCGGGCCATGCGGGCCAGTTGGGTGTCGGCGCCGACGCGGGTGGCCTCGACGACCAGTCGGCCACCGGCGTTCAGGGCGGCCCCCGTGACCGCGTCACCGACACCGGTCTCGACCGGCACCGATTCGCCGGTCAGCAGGGAGGCGTCCACCGCCGAGGCGCCCTCGACGACGACGCCGTCGGTGGCGATCTTCTCCCCCGGCCGGACGACGAAGCGGTCCCCGGCGCGCAGCTCACCGACGGGGATCAGCCGCTCGCGGCCCTCCCGCAGGACGGTGACCTCCTTGGCCCCCAGCTCCAGCAGTGTCCTGAGGGCGGCACCGGCCCGGCGCTTGGAGCGTGCCTCGAAGTACCTGCCGGCCAGGAGGAACGCGGTGACACCGGCGGCCGCCTCCAGATAGATGTTCCCGGCCCCGTCGACGCGGGCGATGGTGAGCTCGAAGGGGTGGGTCATGCCGGGGGTGCCGGCGGAACCGAGGAACAGCGCCCACAGCGACCATCCGAAGGCGGCCGACGTACCCACCGAGACGAGCGTGTCCATGGTGGCGGCGCCGTGGCGGGCGTTGGTCCAGGCGGCACGGTGGAAGGGCCAGGCGGCATAGGTGACCACGGGGGCGGCGAGGGTGAGGCTGAGCCACTGCCAGGAGGTGAACTGCAGGGCCGGGATCATCGCCATCGCGACGACCGGGACCGCGAGCACCACGGCGGTGATCAGCCGCTGCCGCAGCGGCCGCAGTTCGTCGGCACCGGCCGGCGCGGTGGCGTCGGGCGCCACGCCCGTGCGCGGCGGGTCCGGTTCGGTGGCGGTGTAGCCGGCGGCCTCCACGGCGGCGATCAGGTCCGCCACGGACACCGACTCGCCGCGGTACGCGACCCTCGCCTTCTCGGTGGCGTAGTTGACGACGGCATCGACCCCCTCCATCCGGTTGAGCTTCCTCTCGATCCTGGCGGCGCACGAGGCGCAGGTCATCCCGCCGATCGCGAGTTCGACCCGGTTCTCCGTCCCGGCCACGGTGACAGTCATCGCTACTCCCCGACATATACCCCCCAGGGGTACCTGGGATGCCGTCCAAGATATACCCCTCCCCCGTACCTTCCACAAGCAGCTCGCCGCGCTTTCCAGATACCCCACGGGGGTATACGCTCGCCCTGGGAGCACCACTGGGACCCGCCTGACAGGGGAGAGCCGTCATGAACACCGCCGTGAAGATCACCGCGTTCGGCGCCGCACTCGCGGCGTCCTTCACCGCCGCCTACGGCGTCGGCGGCGCCGTGGGGCCGGCAACCGACGGCGCCGAGCCGGCCACGCACTCCGCACACGCGGAAGCGGCCCCCGGCGACCGCGAGGACGGCGAGCCGGCCGCGGGAGGACTGCAGGTCTCCGAGGCCGGCTACACCCTCGACCTCGACACACCCACCGTGCGGGCCGGGCGGAGCAGCGAACTGCGCTTCGCCGTCCGCGACCGGTCGGGCAAGCGGCTCACCGCGTACCAGCGCGAGCACGCCAAGGAGCTGCACCTGATCGTGGCCTCACGCGACCTGGCCACCTACCGGCACCTGCACCCCGTCCGGGCCGCGGACGGCACCTGGTCCACCCCGGTCGACCTGCCCGCCGCGGGCGCCTACCGGGTCTTCGCCGACTTCACCCCCGCGGCGAAGGGAGCCGGAAACCTCACCCTCGGCGCCGACCTCGCGGCCTCCGGTGCCTACCGGCCGGCCGAGCCGCCCGAGCCGTCCCGCACCACCACGGTCGACGGCTACACCGTCACGCTCGACGGCGACCTGCGGCCGGGCAGGCCGGGAGCGCTCGATTTCGAGGTCAGGAGGAACGGCCGCCCCGTCCCGGACCTGCAGCCCTACCTCGGCGCGTACGGCCATCTCGTCGCCCTGCGCTCGGGTGACATGGCCTACCTGCACGTGCACCCCGACGGCGAACCCGGCGACGGCAGGACCGCGCCGGGCCCCGTCGTGTCCTTCGGCGCCACCGCGCCCAGTTCCGGCACCTACCGCCTCTTCCTGGACTTCCGGCACCACGGCACCGTCCGCACGGCCGCCTTCACCGTCAGGGCCGGGACGACGGACGGCGTCACCCGGTCGTCGGAGGAGACGGCGCCCTCCGAGAGCACCGAGGGCCACCGCCACTGAGCGGCTGCCGGGCCCCCGTCACGGCAGCAGCCGCAGTACGGGACGGGTCCCCCGGTGCACCAGCGCGGCCGCGGCAAGGCCGATGGCCGCCCCCGCGGCGACGTCGGAGGGGTAGTGCGCGCCGGTGTGTACGCGCTCGACGGCCACCAGCACGGCCGGTACCGCGCACACCGCGCCCGCCCAGGGCGACACGGCGGCCACCGCCGCGGCGAACCCCACACCCGCGGCGGTGTGCCCGGAGGGGAAGGAGGACGAGTCGGGCCGGTCGTGGACGTCCTCGTGCGCGATCCATTCCTTCGGCGGCCGGTGCCGCCCGCAGACCTGCTTGAGCACGCCGTTGGACACCAGCTCCGCGACGGCCATGCTCACCAGCCCCGCGGCCGCCCCTCGGCGGGCTCGCCCGCCGATCACCGTCAGGACCGCGGCGGCGCCCCACCAGAGCTTGGTGTTCTCGGCGGCGCTCTCCACCGCGGGCAGCATGCGCCGCGCGCAGTCCGACCGCCACGCGGCCACCCGCCGCGTCAACCGGTGATCACGTTCACGAAAGGCCGCAGGTACGTTCATGGCCTGCGACTTCCCGCCAGGGACCGCTCGTAACGGGCAGCGGCCCTGCCGGTCCGGGACAGCCGGGGCGGCACTCCCGGACCCGGAGCACCCGGTGCCCGAACACCACCGGCTTCACCGGTCCCGAGCAGACCGCGGTGTCATCGCTCCTGGCGCGCCGGGACGGTGCCCGACTCCGCCTCCGCGGTCGCCTGCGCGGGGAGGACGGGCAGCGGACTCGTACAGGAGGCGCAGCGGCGGGCCTCGGTCGGCACGGGGCTGAGGCACTCGGGGCACTCGCGCTTGGGCGCCTGCACGTCGTGGCTCGGTGCGAAGCGCTGGTGCAGCTTGTTCACGGGCAGCACGACGAGGAAGTACAGGGCCGTGGCCACCAGCAGAAAGCTGATCGTGGCATTGATGAACTCGCCGTAGGGGAAGTCGGTCCCGCCCGCCGTGAAGTTCTTGCGGCTGAGGTCACCGGTGATGCCGGACGCCAGCCCGACCAGCGGGGTGAGGAAGGCCCGTACGAAGCCGTTCACCACGGCGGTGAAGGCCGCCCCGATGACGATGCCGACCGCCAGGTCGACCACATTGCCGCGCAGGATGAATCCGCGGAAGCCCTTCACCTGTCACTCCTCCATCTGCCTGGGTCGCCTCCCGCGGGCGCGGGAGGTCGCAACGCGGCCCGACGGCCCCGGTGAGCGACGTCTTACCGGGTTCGGCCCGGGCAACCTTCGCTCGGGTCGTCACGGGCCGCCGCCCCCGGAGGGACGCCTGTGGACAACTCATTGCCCCAGGAACCCATGTCGTATCGTCGAGAGCGCATCCCGTCGGCGGGCGAAGAAGAGCAGCGCCGGCGGACGAATGGGAGGAGCCCCCGTGACGCAGCAGGTCCCGTCGACCGAGCCCCAGCTGGCCGGAGTGCGCAACTTCCGTGACGTGGGCGGCCTGCCCACCACGGACGGACGGCGAGTGCGGCACGGGCGGCTGTTCCGCAGCGGCCACCTCGCGCACGCGACCGGTGAGGACACCGCGTTCCTCGCCTCGCTCGGTCTGCACACGGTCTTCGACTTCCGCAATGCCGCGGACCAGAAGCTGGAGGGGCCCGACGTCGAGCTGCCGGGCGTGCGGAACGTGAACCTCCCGCTGACCGACCCGGCGGACGGCGCCGAGTTCTGGAAAATGGTCCGCGACGGCGACCTGGACCAGCTGCGCGCGATCCTCTCGGACGGCAAGGCCGCGAACCGGATGATCGGCTCCTACCGCATGATCATCAAGGAGCGGACCGCCGAGCACTCCCACGTGCTGCACGCCCTGGCCGAGGACAGCGTGCCCGCCCTGATGCACTGCGCGGCGGGCAAGGACCGAGCCGGCCTGTCGATAGCCGTGACGCTGCTGGCCGTCGGCGTCGAGCGCGACGCGATCCTCGCCGACTACCTGGAGTCGAACGCCACGCATCGCCGCTACAAGGTCCACCGCAACAGCTCCGCCGCCTCCGCGTACTCCCCCGAGGTGATGGAGCTGCTGAGCCCCCTCTTCGACGCGCGCGCCGAGTACCTGACGGCGGCCTTCGAGACGATCGAGGAGATCTGGGGCGGCGTCGACCCCTATCTGGAGCAGGGCCTGCGGGTCACCCCGGAGTTGCGGGAGCGGCTGCGCGACCGCCTGATCGACTGACGGCGGCCGAGGGGGCCGGACCCGGCCGTCACTGGTTCTGCGCGCCCAGCGTGAAGAGCAGATAGACGAAGGCCGCGAACAGATGGCCGACGGCCACGTAGATGATGAGCCGCACCCAGAGCCCGCGGGGGAACTTCTCCTCCATCGACCGCCGGTTTCCGGGCTCGGTGGGTTCGTTCATGACGTTTCTCCCGGGGTCTCGTGGCCCGTCCGCGGGCCGAGGCACAGGGCCGCGGTGGGGCTCTGCAGCAGTGTGTGGACGAAGAGCAGCTCGGCGCCGTCGTGGTCGGCGGCGGCGAGGCGGTGCGGGGTGAGCGAGTCGAAGTGAGCGCTGTCGCCCGGTGCGAGGACGTGCACGGTGTCCCCGAGGCGCAGGCGCAGCCGCCCGGTGAGGACGTACAGCCACTCCTCGCCGGGGTGGACGCGCACGACATCGCCCTGCGCTCCGTACGGGACGTGTACGCGCAGTGCCTGCATCCCGCGGCCCGGGGCGCCGGCCTGCCAGTAGGTCCAGCCGCCCGCGGTACTGGGCTCCAGGTCGGCGGCGCGCATCACGGCGTCCCGTTCGGCGACGGTCTCCCCGAGCAGCTCCGAGACGGTGGTCCCGTAGATGCGGGCCAGCGCGAGCAGCATCGGCAGCGACGGCTGGCGCTGACCGGTCTCCAGCCGCGAGAGGTGCGCGGGCGAGAGCCCGGCGGCGCGCGAGGCCGCCTCCAGGGTCAGGGAGGCGCGACGGCGCAGCGCGCGCAGCTGAGGGGCGACGGCGGGCAGCTCGTCCCCCGGTTCGGGAGGGTGGGTACCCTCGGTAGGACTCATGTTCTCCATTGAGCCCCAGGTCTTGCCTCCAGGGCAAACTTGTTGCCCCGGAGGCAAAAGGGCTCAGCGGTGGGCGACCGCCTGCTTCACCAGGGTCCTGCCGAAGTCCCACATCAGTCCGCCCCCGCTGTGCGCGTCGTCCATCACGGCGGTGAAGGCCTCCACGAACCGGTCCACGTCCCGCTCCCCGATGATCAGCGGCGGGATCAGCTTGATCACCTCCAGGTGGTCCCCGGACACCTGGGTCAGGATGCGATGCCTCTGCAGCAGGGGCACGACCACCATCTGCGCGAAGAGCCCCTTGCGCGCCGCCTGCAGCATCGCCCAGCGGCTGCGCAGTTTGAGCGACTGCGGCCGGCCGAACTCGATGCCGATCATCAGGCCCCGGCCGCGTACGTCGCTGAGCAGCTCGTACCGGTCGATGAGCGCCGAGAGCCGGGACTTGAGCTGCTCCCCGGTGGCGCGGGCGTTGGCGACGACCTGCTCGTTCTCCAGCACGGAGAGCACGGCCAGCCCGGCTGCCATGGCCTGGGCGTTGGAGCCGAAGCTCGCCGAGTGGACGAGGACGCGGTCCATCGACGAGTAGACCTTCTTGAAGATCCAGTCCCTGCCGAGCGTGGCCCCGACCGGCACGTAACCGCCCGACAGCGCCTTCGCCACGCAGACCAGGTCCGGCTCCACCCCCGCCTCGTGCTGGTAGGCGTAGAAGTCGCCGGTCCGCCCGAGCCCGGTCTGCACCTCGTCGGCGATGAGGAGCGCCTTGTGCTTGCGCAGCAGCTCCTGGGCGGCGAGCAGATAGCCGGGCGGGGCCTCCAGGACGCCCTTGCCCTGGATCGGTTCGACGATCAGGGCGGCGACGTCGCCCTTCTTCAGCTCCCGCGCCAGCGCGTCGAGATCCCCGAGCGGCACCGCCGTGTCGGGCAGCAGGGGCGCGAAGCCGTCCCGGAAGCAGTTCTCGCCGTTCACGGAGAGCGAGCCGGTGGTGAGCCCGTGGAAGGCGTGCGAGCAGTACAGGACGCGCGGCCTGCCGGTCGCGTAGCGGGCGAATTTGAGGGCCGTCTCGACGGCCTCGGTGCCGCTGTTGCCGAAGAACACCCGGTCCAGGTGCGGGCTGTGGGTGAGCAGCTTCTCGGCGAGCAGGCCCGGCAGCGGCTGGCAGTCGAAGCGGGTGAGGTCGGCGAGCGAGGCGTCCAGGACGTCGTGCAGTGCCTTGCGGACGACGGGGTGGTGGCGGCCGAGGCCCATCACCCCGAATCCGGCGAGCATGTCCAGGTGGTCGTTGCCGTCCGCGTCCCAGAAGTGGGCGCCCTCGGCCCGCTCGTAGACCTTGTCGAAACCGATGGTGTGCAGCATGCGCGGGAGCTGGTGGTTGAGGTGCTTGGCGTGCAGCTCGTAGCGCTCGGCTCCGCGCTCGGCCAGGAGAGCGCCGAGATCGAACTCCGGCCCCCCGGAGGGGGGTTCCCCGGGGCGGGTCGTCCGGGAAGGGGACGCGTCCGACAGCGGCTTCCCGGTGACGGGCTCCTCCGAGGGAGCCGTCCCTGAAGGGATGGTCATTCCTGTTTCTCCTTGGCGAACTGGTCCTTCGCCGCCAGGCCGGCGCTGATCCGCCCGGCGATCTCGACGGGCGTGAGTCCGATGTCCGCGAGCACCTCGCCGCGCTTGGCGTGCGCGAGGAACTGCTCCGGGATGCCGAACCTCCGTACGGGGACGTCGACTTCGGCGTCGCCGAGCGCGAGGGCGACGGCGCCTCCGACACCGGACGCCCTGCTGTTGTCCTCGACGACGGCCACGAGGCGGTGTGCCGCGGCGAGACCGGGCAGGGCGTCGTCGACCGGCTTGACCCAGCGCGGGTCGACGACGGTGCAGCCGATCCCGCGGGCCTCCAGCAGCTCGGCGGCCTGCAGGCACACCGGCGCCATCACGCCGACGGCGACCAGCAGCACCTCGGACCGGTCGGCGCGGTGCAGGACGTCCATGCCGCCGATCCGGCCGAGCGCGGGGAGGGACGGGCCGACCGACTCCTTGGGGAACCGGACGAGCGTGGGGGCGTCGTCCACGGCGACCGCCTCGCGCAGCTGGGCCCGCAGCTGGTCGGCGTCGCGCGGGGCCGCGATCCTGAGTCCGGGCACCACCTGGAGGATCGACATGTCCCACATGCCGTTGTGCGAGGCGCCGTCCACACCGGTGACGCCGGCCCGGTCCAGCACGAACGTCACTCCGCACCGGTGCAGCGCGACGTCCATCAGCAACTGGTCGAAGGCGCGGTTCAGGAAGGTCGCGTAGACGGCGACGACGGGATGCAGCCCGCCCGTGGCCAGCCCCGCCGCGGACACCGCGGCGTGCTGCTCGGCGATGCCGACGTCCCACACCCGCTCGGGGAACCGCTCGGCGAACCTGCCGAGCCCCACCGGGTGGAGCATGGCCGCGGTGATCGCCACGACGTCCTCGCGCTCCTCCCCGATCCGGACGATCTCCTCACCGAACACGGAGGTCCAGGAGGGGCCGTTGGCAGGCGCCAGGGACTCGCAGGTGAGCGGGTCCATCACGCCGACCGTGTGGAAACGGTCCTCCTCGTGCGCGAGCGCGGGCTCGAAGCCGCGGCCCTTCTCGGTCAGGCAGTGGATGAGGACCGGCCCGTGGAAGCCCTTGGCCCGCCGCAGCGCGGACTCCACGGCGGGCATGTCGTGGCCGTCGATCGGCCCGACGTACTTGAGCCCGAGATCCTCGAACATGCCCTGCGGCGCGAACGCGTCCTTGAACCCCTTCTTCGCGCCGTGCAGCGACTCGTACAAGGTGTTCCCGACGACGGGCGTCCGCAGCAGGACGTCCTTCCCCCAGGCCAGCGCCTTCTCGTAGCCGTCGGTCGTGCGCAGGGTGGCGAGGTGGTTGGCGAGCCCGCCGATGGTCGGTGCGTACGAGCGCTCGTTGTCGTTGACCACGATGATCAGCGGGCGGTCCTTGGCGGCGGCGATGTTGTTGAGCGCCTCCCACGCCATCCCGCCGGTCAGGGCGCCGTCCCCGATGACCGCGACGACGTGGCCGCTTCCGCCGCGCACCTCGCGCGCCTTGGCCAGGCCGTCCGCCCAGCCCAGCACGGTCGAGGCATGACTGTTCTCGATGACGTCGTGCTCGGACTCCTCGCGCGAGGGGTAGCCGGAGAGGCCGCCCTTGCCGCGCAGCTTGGAGAAGTCCTGGCGGCCGGTGAGCAGCTTGTGCACATAGCTCTGATGGCCGGTGTCCCACAGGATGCGGTCGACGGGCGACTCGAAGACCCGGTGCAGGGCGATGGACAGTTCCACCACCCCCAGATTGGGCCCGAGGTGACCGCCGGTCCTCGCGACCGCGTGCACCAGGAACTCGCGTATCTCCGTGGCCAGTTCGCCGGCCTGCGCCTCGGACAGCGCCTTCAGGTCGCGTGGTCCCCGGATGCTCTCCAGAATCGTCACGCTCGGGCCCCCTCTCGGTCCATGCGTTCTTCAGATCACCGTCACCGCGGGTGTCCCCGTGACGGCGGGGGCGTCCGGTGCGACGCCGTCCTGCTCCATCTGCTCGGCGAGCTTCATCGCCTCTTCGATGAGGGTCTCGACGATCTTCGACTCGGGGACGGTCTTGATGACCTCGCCCTTCACGAAGATCTGGCCCTTGCCGTTGCCGGAGGCGACCCCCAGATCCGCCTCCCGCGCCTCTCCGGGACCGTTCACGACGCAGCCCATGACGGCGACGCGCAGCGGGACCTCCATGCCCTCCAGACCGGCCGTGACCTCTTCGGCGAGCTTGTACACGTCGACCTGGGCGCGCCCGCAGGACGGGCAGGAGACGATCTCCAGGCCGCGCTGACGCAGGCCCAGCGACTCCAGGATCTGGATGCCGACCTTGACCTCCTCGGCCGGCGGGGCGCTCAACGACACCCGGATGGTGTCGCCGATGCCCTCGGAGAGCAGCGCGCCGAAGGCGACCGCCGACTTGATGGTGCCCTGGAACGCCGGACCGGCCTCGGTGACACCGAGGTGCAACGGGTAGTCGCACGCCGCGGCGAGCTGCCGGTAGGCATTGACCATCACGACCGGGTCGTTGTGCTTGACCGAGATCTTGATGTCCCGGAAGTCGTGCTCCTCGAACAGGGACGCCTCCCACAGCGCGGACTCCACCAGCGCCTCGGGAGTGGCCTTGCCGTACTTCTGCAGCAGCCGCTTGTCCAGCGAACCGGCATTGACGCCGATACGGATCGGCGTGCCGGTGTCCTTAGCGGCCCGCGCGATCTCCTTCACCTGATCGTCGAACTGCTTGATGTTGCCCGGATTCACCCGCACCGCCGCACAACCCGCCTCGATCGCCGCGAACACGTACTTCGGCTGGAAGTGGATGTCCGCGATCACCGGGATCTGCGACTTGCGGGCGATCGTCGCCAGCGCGTCCGCGTCGTCCTGCGTCGGACACGCCACCCGCACGATCTGGCACCCCGACGCCGTCAGCTCCGCGATCTGCTGCAGCGTCGCCCCGATGTCCGACGTACGCGTCGTCGTCATCGACTGCACCGAGACGGGTGCGTCCCCACCCACGGCCACCGTCCCGACCTGGATCCGCAGCGAGACGCGGCGTTCGGCGATCGGCCGGACCGGTACCTCCGGGAGGCCCAGGGAAACGGCGGTCATGACGTCAGCCCCGGCTTTCCGTGAAGGTCTCCCGGGCGGCGCGGATCGATTCCCTGAGGGATCCCATGGTCGCCAGGACGGCGGTCGGCTCGTAGCCGCAGTGCGCCATGCAGTTCGCGCACCGGTCGTCCTTGCCGCGGCCGTAGGAGTCCCAGTCGGTCTCCTCCAGAAGCTGCTTGTACGTCTGCACGTAGCCGTCGCTCATCAGGTAGCAGGGCCGCTGCCAGCCGAAGAGCGAGTAGCTCGGGATCGCCCACGCGGTGCACGGGAAGTCGACCTTGCCCTCCAGGAAGTCCAGGAAGAGCGGACTCTGGTTGAGCCGCCAGCGGCGGCGGTTGCCGCCGGCGAAGGCCTTCTTGAACAGTTCCCGGGTCTGCTGGACGCCCAGGAAGTGCTCCTGGTCGGGGGCCTTCTCGTACGCGTAGGCGGGCGAGAGCATCATCTCGTCCACCTTCAGGTCGTCGTTGAGGTAGTTCAGTACCTCGACGATGGTCTGCGGGGTGTCCGTGTTGAAGAACGTCGAGTTGGTGGTGACCCGGAAGCCGCGGCGCTTGGCCTCCTTGATGGCCTCGACGGCCTCGTCGAAGACACCCTCCTTCGCCACCGACGCGTCGTGCCGCTCGCGCAGCCCGTCGATGTGCACGGCCCACGCGAAATAGGGCGAGGGCGTGAACTTGTCCATCTTCTTGCGCAGGAGCATCGCGTTGGTGCAGAGGAAGACGAACTTCTTCTTCGCCACCAGCTGCCGCACGATCTCGTCGATCTGCGGGTGCATCAACGGTTCGCCACCGGCGATCGACACCATCGGCGCGCCCGATTCCAGCACCGCGCCCACGGCCTGGGCCACGGGCATGCGCTGCTTGAGCACCCCGGCAGGATGCTGGATCTTGCCGCAGCCCTCGCAGGCGAGATTGCACGCGAAGAGCGGTTCCAGCTCGACCAGCAGGGCGAACTTGTCCCGCTTCCTGAGCTTCTGTTCAAAGAGATATGCGGCGACCTTCATGGACTGACGAAGCGGCATGGCCATCTGGCTCTACCTCCGTGGGAGCAGCAAAGAACGGTGCCATTCGAAAAAAGCGGGAAGTACCGAACGAAGAACGCGGAATGCCGATATTCCACCGCGGACCGTGCCGATACGGACCAGTTCATGTTCCGGAGCGTCCACCACCACCCGTACGGCCGCAACCGGGCGGGCACCCGTGCGCACGGCGCTGTGGAGCGTGGCCGCGGACTCCATGTCGACCGCGATCGCGCCGGTCGCGGCGAGAGCGGGCCGCTCGGGGCCGCGGACGACGTGGTCGGAACCGTTCAGCGGGCCCCGGTGGACGGTACGGCCGGGCAGGGCGCGGGTCAGTTCCTTGACGAGGAGATCGGTGCCGACGCACGGGGTGGTGCCGCGCGGGTCCCGGGTCTCCTCGGCGACGACCAGGTCACCGGGGTGCATGCCGGGGGCGAGGCCGGCGCAGAACCCGGTGGCCAGGACGGCCGCCCCGCGCAGCGCCGGGTCGGCGAGCACCCTGCCGACCGCGCGCTCGGCGGCCTTCGGCCCCATGCCCGTCCGCAGCACGGTGACGGGCCCGTCGGCGCCCGCCCGCTCGCCGCTGCGCAGGGCGAGGTGCTCGATGCCGAGCGCGCAGGCGATCAGCAGCGGTGCCGGGGCGGGGGCGGCGCTCATCCACCCGCCTTGAGTTTGGCGAACGGCTCACCGTGGACGTAGCGGCCGAGCGCGGTGAGCGGGAAGACCTGCCGGTAGAGGTGGTAGTTGATCGAGAAGTCCCAGGGGAAGCCGGTACCGGTGAAGTACGGCTCGTCCCAGGAGCCGTCCTCGCGCTGGGTCCGGGCGAGCCACCGGACCGCGCGCTCCACGCTCCCGGACTCCCGCTCCCCCGCCGCGAGCAGCGCGAGGAGCGCCCACCCGGTCTGGGACGCGGTCGAGGCGCCGCGTCCGCTCCACTCGGCGGCGTCGTCGTAGGAGCGCAGGTCCTCACCCCAGCCGCCGTCGTCGTTCTGGACGGTCTCCAGCCAGGCCACGGCCCGGCGGATCGAGGGGTGCGAGGCGGGCAGACCGGCGGCGACCAGTGCCGGGACCACCGAGCCCGTGCCGTAGATGTAGTTGACGCCCCAGCGGCCGAACCAGGCGCCGTTCGGCTCCTGTTCGGCGAGCAGCCACTCGATGCCCCGGCGGGTGCGCGGATCGTGCGCGAGTCCTTCCACGGCGAGCATCTCCACCACGTGCGCGGTGACGTCCGCGGACGGCGGGTCGATGACCTCCCCGAAGTCGCAGAACGGCAGCCGGTTGGGGAAGGCGCTCGTGTTGTCGACGTCGAACGCGCCCCACGCCCCGTTCCTCGACTGCATGCCGAGGTTCCAGCGCACACCGCGTCCGATGGCCTTCTCGATCCGCTCCGGGTCGTGGTGCTTCACCCGGCGCAGCGCGAGGACGACCTCCGCGGTGTCGTCGATGTCGGGGTAGTTGTCATTGTGGAACTCGAACGCCCAGCCACCCGGCGGCAGTTCGGGACGTTTCACGGACCAGTCACCGGGCCGGACGATCTCCTCCCCGAGCATCCAGTCGGCGGCCCTGACGAGCTGCGGGTGGTCGGCGGGCAGGCCCGCGTCGGCGAGCGCGATCGTCGCCAGGCAGGTGTCCCACACCGGCGACTGGCAGGCCTCGACCATCCGGGCCCCGTCCTCGCGCCAGACGGTGAAACGCTCCAGCGACTCCAGCCCCGCCCGCGTGACCGGGTGTTCGAGGTCGTAGCCGAGCAGGTGCAGCGCGATGACGGAGTACACGGCGGGCGGCTGGATGCCTCCCCAGCAGCCGTCGTTCTCCTGCCGCTCGATGATCCAGCGCGCGGCCGTGTTCATCGCGGCCTTGCGCAACCGGCGCGGAGCGACCTTGCGGTAGAGGTGCAGGGCCCGGTCGAGGCGCTGGAAGACTCCGTCCCAGCTCGCCATCGGGGCGAAGGGGGCGACGGGGCAGGGGTTCTCGGGGTCGACGTGCAGCTCGTCGAGCGCGAACGGCGCGGGCCGTACCGGACGCTTCGCCGAGACGATGGTGAGCGGCACGATGGTCTGCCGTGCCCAGCACCCGAAGTCGTAGATGTTGAGCGGCATCCACTTCGGGAAGTAGATGAGCTCGGGCGGGAGTTCGGGCAGGTCCTCCCACTTCCACCAGCCGAAGAGGGCGAGCCAGATCCGGGTGAAGACCCGGGCCGAGGCCATCCCGCCCTTGCTCCGGATCCACGCGGAGGCCTGCGCCATGTGCGGCGCCTCGGGGCTGTCGCCGGCCAGGCGCAGGGCGACGTACGCCTCGATGGTGGTGGAGAGTTCGCCCGGGCCGCCGTAGAACGTGCCCCAGGTGCCGTCCTCGCGCTGCTCTCCGCGGATGAACAAGGCGGCGGCGTGCGTGGTCTGCTCGTCGCGGATGCCCAGGAACTGACGGAGGAGCAGGTCCTCGGCGTCCATCGTGACGTTCGTCTCGAGGTCGCCCTTCCACCAGCCCTGGGCGTCCTGCCGCGAGAGCAGGAAGTCTGTGGCGCGCTGCATCGCGCGCGCGGCGGCATCCTGAACCCCTGCCGCCTCTGGGGCGTCGAGCTGAGTTTCGCTGGCCGAGGCAGCGCGGGGCGGCAGGGCCCCGGTGCTTCCGTCGGTCGTCGCTGTCATGGCTTCCCCTTCGTGCAGTGATCGTCTCTGCTGTGGGTCCGCCGTCGGCCGGTGCTCGTTCTCCCGCGGCACCGGCCGGCGACTACGCGAGGCTTATTCGACCGATAGTGATCATCTCTTCCGTACGACGACGAAGTCGGCGAGCGCCACGAGCTGCGCCCGCACCTGGTCCGGCATCTGGACGGTGTCCAGGGCCTCGATGGCGACGGTGTGCTGGCGACGCGCCTCCTGGGCGGTCCACTCCCGGCCGCCGGCCTGCTCGATGAGCGCGGCGCGGGCGGCGAACTCCTCCTCGGAGAAGCTCTCGAAGTCACTGCTCTTGGCGTCGGCCGCGAGCAGCTCCCCGAGCTGCTCGGAGGCGGCGCCGCCCGCGGCGAGCGCGGCCACCACCGGCAGCGACTTCTTGCGCTGGCGCAGGTCGCTCCAGGTCTGCTTGCCGGTGGCCTCCGGGTCGCCCCAGATGCCGAGGAGGTCGTCGACGGCCTGGAAGGCGAGACCGAGGTGGTAGCCGTACGTCTCCAGGGTGTCGGCGGTGCGGTCGTCGGCGCCGCCGAGCACCGCGCCGATGGAGCAGGCGCAGGCGAGCAGGGCGCCCGTCTTGTTGCCCTCCATCTCCAGGCACTCCTCGACGGTGACCCGCTCGCGGTGCTCGTAGGAGATGTCCTGGGCCTGGCCGTCGATCAGGGCCCGGGTGGCCGAGGTCAGGCGGCGGGTGGCCCGGCCGGCTTCGGCGGTGCCGAGCTCCAGCAGGATCTCGTTGGCCAGGGCGAACAGGGCGTCGCCGACGAGGATGGCCTGGGCGGGGCCGTGCACCTTCCAGACGGTGTCGCGGTGCCGGCGCTGTTCGTCGCCGTCCATCAGGTCGTCGTGGAGCAGCGAGAAGTTGTGCACCAGCTCGACGGCCACCGCGCCCGGCACGCCCACCTCGGGCTCGGCGCCGGCGGCCTGGGCGGACAGCACGGCGAGGGCGGGGCGCACGGCCTTGCCGCCGTCGCCGTCGGCCGGGTTGCCCGCGGCGTCGATCCAGCCGAAGTGGTAGGCGGCGACCGTGTCCATGGGTGGCGCCAGGCGGTCGACGGCCGCCCGCAGCACGGGGGTGGCCAGGGTCCGGCCGCGCTCCAGGAGCGCGGTCACGTCCACCGCGTCGGCAGCCGCTTCGGCCGGGGGCACAGTGGGCACAATCTCTCCTCTTGTTGCGGTACCGGGGGTGCGGGGTCCGGTCCCGTGCAGATCCAGCTTCACGCCGCCTCCTCGAAGAGTTCGAAGAGGTGGTCGCGGGGCCGGCCCAGGGCGCCCAGCGCGGCGCCCGCCGCACCGACGCCGCTGCGGACCGCGCTCTCCATGGTCGCGGGCCACCCTGTGGCGGTCCACGCTCCGGCCAGGTACAGGCCGGGTGCCTTGGTGCGGGCGCCGGGCCGCAGCCGCCCGACGCCGGGGGTGGGGGCGAACGTCGCCGTGCGCTCCCGGGTGACGAAGAAGTCCCGTACCTCGGCGGCCCGCGCGCCGGGCAGGAGCCGCTCCAGCTCCGGCAGGTACCGCGCGCGCAGCGCGGCGACGGGCTCGTCGATCTCGTCCTGGGCGGCCGACTGCGAGAGGGCCAGGTACTGGCCGTCGGTGAGACCGGACGCCTCGGTGCGGTCGAAGACCCACTGCACCGGGGAGCCGATCGCGGCGAAGAACGGCCGCCGGAGGACCGTGCGGTCGTAGACCACATGGACGTTGAGGATCGGTGCCGTGCCGATGTCGAGCAGCCGCTCGGGGGCGTCGAGCGCTCCGCCGGGCAGCAGGTCGTGGGCCTCACGCTGCGGTACGGCGAGGACCACCGCGTCCGCGTCGATGCTCTCGCCGGGCACCTGGACGCTCCAACGCCCGTCCATCTGCCGGGAGATGGAGGTGACGCGGGTCCGGACCTCGGTGCGTACGCCCGCGGACTCGAGTGCCTTGCGGGCGAGCCGGTCGTGCAGTTCGCCCAGCGGAACGCGTGCCCAGCCGATGTCGGCCGCACCCGGAGCGGACAGCAGACCGGTCTTGAACACCATCGCGGCGAGTCCGAGCGACGCGTCGCCGGCCACCGCGTTGAGGGTGGCGACCCCCACGAGGTCCCACAGTGCCTCGATGGCCCGTTGCGACTGACCGTGCCGAGCCAGCCAGGTGCCGAAGTCCTGCGCGTCGAGTGCGGGGTCGGCGGGGTCGAGCCTCTTGAGGGCCAGCGCGGCCCGCCCGACGGCGGCGCGCTCGGCGAGCGAGAGGTGGGGGTAGGTGGCGAGGCTCTTCGCGAGGTGCAGCGGGACGGGCAGGGCCGTGCGGCCGATCCGGCCGAGACGCCGGCCCGGGGTGCCCTCGGCGTCGAGGACGGGCACGTCGAGACGATCCTGCAGCGGCGCGAGGGCGGCGGCGTCGATGCGGTCGAGGAACCAGCGGTAGGCGGTGCAGCAGCGCAGATACACGTGCTGGCCGTTGTCGATCGTCAGTGCGCCGCGCCGGAAGGAGAAGGCGAGTCCGCCGAGGCGCGGCCGGCTTTCGAGGACGGTCACCCGCACCCCGGCGTCGGCGAGCGCGAGGGCTGCCGTGATCCCGGCGAGCCCGCCGCCGACCACGACGGCACTCGCGCCGCCGGGCAACCCCGGGTCGCCGGGCCGCGGCCCCTCGGTCCTCGTCCCGTCGGTCATCGTGCTCCCTCCCCCGCGACCGGAGCGCGGTGCTTGAACACTGCACTGCCGGTCGTCGCAGTCAGGGACGCGACGCGCCGCCGGAGGGTTGCGTGCCGTTTTTCGTCTGTGGAATCACCTTGGCCCAGAATGTCCATCAGGGCCGCCTCCTGACGGCACGACGGGACACATGGCGGGCGTCGAGACCCGACAGTCCGCGTACGGCGACGTACGCCTTCTCCCGTCCCGGCAGCGAGACCCGCCCGCGCAGCACCGCCTCGGGCTCGCGCTCGATGCGGTCCAGGAGGCGGCGGTAGATGCCGGCCATCGCGGCCACACAGGCGCCGCTGCGCCGGTCGAGCAGCGGCAGCAGCCGGTAGCCCTCGGCGAAAAGGGCGCGGGCCCGACGCACTTCGAAGTGCACGAGGCCCGCGAAGTCGGAGCCGGACGGTGGCGTGGGTCCGCTGAACCCGGCCGAGCAGCCGAACTTCGCGAGGTCGTCGGCCGGCAGGTAGGTGCGCCCGCCCTCGGCGTCCTCGCGGACGTCCCGCAGGATGTTCGTGAGCTGCAGCGCCAGCCCGAGCGTGTCGGCGTACTCGGGCGCGCGTTCGGCACCGCGCGCTCCCGGCTCGGTGCCGAAGACGCCGAGCGAGAGCCGTCCGATCGCGCCCGCCACGCAGCGGCAGTAGACCTTCAGGTCGTCCCAGGTCTCGTAGCTCTCCCCGCGGACGTCCATCAGGACGCCGTCGATGAGTTCGTCGAGGCCGCCGAGCGGAACCGGGAAGTGCTGCGCGGTGTGGCTGAGCGCCACCGCCACGGGGTCGGTGTCGTCCTCCTCCACCGCACCCTCGCGCACCCGGGTGAGCAGCGCCCGGGTGTCCTCGAGCCGAGCCGCCTTGACGTCCGGCGCCAGTGCGCCGTCGCCGATGTCGTCGACCCGCCGCGAGAACGCGTAGAGCGCCGACATCGCGCGGCGCTTCGGCGTCGGCAGCAGCCGGATGCCGTACGCGAAATTGCGGGCCTGCTGTCCGGTCACTGTCTCGCAGTAGCTGTAAGCGGCGAGTACCGGTGCGGACGCGTGTTGTTCCGACTCCACGCTCCGGATCACCCCTCTCCTCGCAGAGTCACTCCCACCTCGCGCAGCAACTGGAGCTTGCCGGGCTTGGGCGGGCCGGGAAGTACGTCGTATTCGGCGGCGGCGATCGCTCGGACCGCCGCCCTTCCCCCTGCCACGAACCCCGCGAGCAGCAGCCTCAGCCTGCCGTGGACGCTACCCACGAGGGGGGTGCCTTCATTCAGGAGGTGCAAGGCGCGTTCTGCTTCGTATGCAACCAGTGCGCGCACCGATGCGCCTGCTGTGGGCGCGGCGAGATCCGCCTCCCGGACGTGAAAACGCTTCATGTCCTCGGCGGGCAGGTAGATGCGGTCGCGGCCCAGGTCCTCCGCGACGTCCTGGAGGTGCTCGACGATCTGCAGCGCCGTGCACACGGCGTCGGAGCGGCGCACCCGCTCGGGGGTCGAGGTACCGGTGACGGAGAGGACGAGGCGGCCGACCGGGTTGGCGGACAGCTCGCAGTAGGCGAGCAGGTCGCCGTAGGTCTCGTACCGCTTGACCTGCTGGTCCTGGCGGTTGGCCGCGATCAGGGCGAGGAAGGGCTCGGGGGTGAGACCGGCGCGGCGCACGGTGGGCAGGAGCCTGCGCAGGAGGGGGTGACGGGGCGTCGCGTCGAAGACGCGGTGGAGGTCGGCCTCGAGGGCGTCCAGCAGGAGCAGCCGGTCCTCGGCGTCACCGGGAGCGACACCGAGCAGGCGGGCGTCGGCGCCGCCGGGGGCCAGATCGCCGTCACCGATGTCGTCGACCAGACGGGCGAATCCGTATACGGCCATCAGGTCGTCGCGCCACGCCCGGGGCAGGAAGAACGGTGCCACCGGGAAGTTCTCGTCGGCCGCCTTGTCGAGGGTGCCGCGCTCCGGATGGCCGGCACGTGCCGTCCCGGCTTGGGTCACCGCTCGCCGCCCGGCGCGGGGACGGCGCATGCATCGGGGAGCCGGAGCGTTTCCGTAGCCATTGCCGTCACATCTCCCGTTCTACACTGCGGACCCAATACATCCTATTTCGGACACGCCGCCCGGCGGGTGCGCAGTCCGCCGGTGTCGGTGTCGCGCGGTATCGCCCTACTTGCCGCGAATCAGCACCGGTACAGCTTACGTTGTACAACGCGGTATGCCTCGCCGGGGTGTCCTGCACATCACAACAACACACCGATTGGCCTCAAGATTCCTTGGAACAACCAGAGTTGGCCCGCCCTTTGCACGGTGGATCTTCTCCGGCGCGCCCCCTGCCCGTCAGGACACCGCCGGCGGCGCCGCGGTTGCACGGCAGAACCCCGCCGGAGACGCTCCGGCGGGGTTCTGTCATGTGCAGATGAAAAGGGGACGGACTACTTCCCGGTGAACTTCTCGTACTCCTTGAGGACCTCTTCGGTCGGCCCGTCCATCCGCAGTTCGCCGCGCTCCAGCCACAGCACGCGGTCGCAGGTGTCGCGGATCGACTTGTTGTTGTGGCTGACCAGGAACACCGTGCCCGCGTGCTTGCGCAGCTCCCGGATGCGCGCCTCGGACCGCTTCTGGAACTTGCGGTCGCCGGTGGCCAGCGCCTCGTCGATCATCAGGACGTCGTGGTCCTTGGCGGCGGCGATGGAGAACCGCAGCCGGGCGGCCATGCCGGAGGAGTAGGTGCGCATCGGCAGGGTGATGAAGTCGCCCTTCTCGTTGATGCCCGAGAAGTCGACGATCTCCTGGTACCGCTCGCGGATCTGTTCCCGGGACATGCCCATCGCGAGCCCGCCCAGGATGACGTTGCGCTCGCCGGTCAGGTCGTTCATCAGCGCCGCGTTCACCCCGAGGAGCGAGGGCTGGCCGTCGGTGTAGACCTTGCCCTTCTCGGCGGGCAGCAGTCCGGCGATGGCGCGCAGCAGGGTGGACTTGCCGGAGCCGTTGGAGCCGATCAGGCCGATGGCCTCGCCGCGGTACGCCGTGAAGGAGACGCCCCGGACGGCGTGCACCTTGCGGACCCCGCGCTCCTCGCCGCGCTTGACGATACGGCTGAGGGCGGCGGTGGCACTGCCCTTGCCGGTCTTGGCGCCGTTCACCCGGTAGACGATGTGCAGCTCGTCCGCGATGACGGTGGGGATGTGGGAGTCGGTTCTCTCAGCCACGGCCGTACCTCTCTTCCGCCTTCCAGAAGTACACGAAACCGCCGACGGCGACGAGGACGGCCCAGCCGCAGGCCACGGCCCAGACGTGCGGGGGGAGGTTGTCGGAGCCGTACCCGTCGATGAGCGCGAAGCGCATCAGGTCCATGTAGATGGCGGCCGGGTTCCACTGGAGGACGTCGGCGATCCAGGCGGGCTTGTCCTTCAGCATCTCCGGGATGGAGAACATGACGCCGGACGCGTACATCCACGTCCGCATCACGAAGGGCATGAGCTGGGCGAGGTCCGGGGTCTTCGAGCCCAGCCGCGCCATGATCATCGCGAGGCCGGTGTTGAAGAGGAACTGCAGGGCGAGGATCGGGAGGATCAGCAGCCAGGACAGCTGCGGGTAGCTGCCGAAGCCGACCGCCACCAGGAACAGCACGATCATCGAGAAGAGCAGCTGCTGGAGCTGCTGCAGCGAGAACGAGACGGGCAGCGCGGCGCGCGGGAAGTGCAGCGCGCGCACCAGGCCGAGGTTGCCGGAGATGGCGCGGACACCGGCCATCACCGAGCTCTGGGTGAAGGTGAAGACGAAGACACCCGTCACCAGGAACGGGATGTAGACCTCGCGGGACATCCCGCGGTCGGCCTCCAGGATCAGGCCGAAGATCAGGAAGTACACGAGCGCGTTCAGCAGCGGGGTCGCCACCTGCCACAGCTGGCCGAGCTTGGCCTGGCTGTACTGGGCGGTGAGCTTCGCCTGCGAGAACGCGAGGATGAAGTGACGGCGTCCCCAGAGCTGGCCGACGTACTCGGCGAGCCCGGGCCTGGCACCGCTCACCGCGAGCCCGTACTTGGCGGCCAGCTCGCCCGCGGAGAGCCCGTCGTCGGGCGACGGCCGGTCGCTCACCGCGACGGTGCCGTCATGCGTTGTCTCACTCACAAGTGGAAACTTTCGTCCTCAAAAGTACGCAGCCTGGTCGGGACCGGTCGGAAGCCAGGGACCGGGGTACGGCCGAATGCTCTCAGATATCGAGCTTGTCAGATGACGGGAGGTCGGCCCAGTCGGGTCAGCCGCCACACCGTACGCCACTTCATGGGGCGGCGGGGCCCGCACGGGCTGGTCCAGCCCTCCTTGAAACCGCCGAACCACGCCTTGAGCGCCGGTCCCGAGGGACGCCGGGCCAGCGTCAGGAGCATCCACACCCCGAGGTAGACCGGGACGAGGAGAGCGGGCAGGTTGCGGCGGGCCAGCCAGACCCGGTTGCGGGCCACCATGCGGTGATAGACCGCGTGCCGGGAGGGCGCGGTCGTGGGGTGGAACAGCACCATGTCGGACCGGTAGTCGATCATCCAGCCCGCGTCGAGGGCCCGCCATGCCAGGTCGGTTTCCTCGTGGGCGTAGAAGAATTCCTCCGGAAGCCCGCCGACTTCGGCCAGCACCTTCGTACGGACGGCGTTGGCGCCGCCGAGGAAGGTGGTGACGCGCGAGCTGCGCATCGGGTCGGCGGCCCGCAGCCGGGGCACGTGCCGGCGCTGGGTCTCGCCGGTCTCCGGGTCGGCGATCCGGAAGCTGACGATGCCGAGGCGCGGGTCGGCAGCGAAGGCCTGGCGGCAGAGTTCGGCGGTGTCGTGCCGGGCCAGCAGCCCGTCGTCGTCCAGGAAGAGCAGGACGTCGACGTCGGTGCCGCCCGGGCCGAAGGCCTCGATGCCGACGTTGCGGCCGCCGGGGATGCCGAGGTTCTCGGGCAGTTCGACCGTGCGGACGCCCGCGGGGACGTCCGGGACGGGCGAGCCGTTGCCGACCACGACGACCTCGACCGGGTCGCCGTCCTGCTTGGCGACCGAGTCGAGGAGGGCGCGGAGTTCGTCGGGGCGGTTGCCCATCGTGATGATGACCGCGCCGACCTTCATGGACGTGCTCACTTCAGCCTGCTCGACGCGAGGATGGACACCAGGTGCAGCAGCGTCTGCAGGATCGCGATGCCCGCGAGCACGGCGACGCCGAGCCGCGAGAAGAACAGGTCGCCCCGAACGGTGTCGAGGACGGCCAGGACCAGGATCAGCAGGGACGCCTCGACTCCGAGGACGAGCCGGTGGAACTTCAGCGCGGCGGCGGCCTTGCGGGCCAGTGCCATGCCGGAGGAGCGCGGCTCGGAGGCCGACTCCTGGACCGGGGGCTTGCCCGTCTGGTGCCGGGCCACGCCCACCAGGTCGGTCTCGGCCTTGATCAGAATGGCGCCGAGGGCGGCCAGGGTGCCGAGGAAGGCCCACAGCCAGTCGATCCGCCCGGTGCCCCACAGGTCGGCGGCGCGCAGGCCGAAGCCGACCAGCACCGCCGCGTCGCACAGGTAGGCGCCGACGCGGTCCACATAGACCCCGGCGATCGAGAACTGCTTGCGCCAGCGGGCGATCTCGCCGTCGACGCAGTCGAACAGCAGGTACAGCTGGACCATCAGGACGCCGAGGACGGCGCCCGGTATCCCCGGCACCAGCAGGGCCGGGGCGGCGAGGACGCCGAAGACGGTCATGAGGTAGGTCAGCTGGTTGGGCGTGACCCGGGTGTTCACCAGGTGCCGGTCGATGCGCAGCGAGATCTCGCGCATGTAGAGCCGGCCGGCCCAGTGTTCGCCGCTCCGCCGGTCCTTGACACCCGGGGGGTGCACGACCGGGCGGAGCTCAGCTACCGATGGCTTTTGCATAGTCGGCGTATGCGTCCCTGATCTGGTCGGTGGTCAGGTCGAGGTGTTCGAGGATGGTGTAGCGGCCGGGGCGGGTCTGCGGGGCGAACTCCACGACCCGGACGAACTCGTCCGCGGTGAAACCGATCTCCTCCGGCGTCACCGGCAGCCCGTGCCGGCGCAGCACCTCGGCCATGTACGCGGACTCCTCGCGGGCACCGCGCAGGTGCATCGCGAAGGCCGCGCCCAGTCCGCACTGCTCGCCGTGGCTCGCGGCGCGCTTGGGGAAGAGCAGGTCGAAGCCGTGGTTGATCTCGTGGCAGGCGCCGGAGGCCGGGCGGGAGTCGCCCGCGACCGACATGGAGATGCCGGTGAGGACCAGCCCCTCCGCCAGCACCTGGAGGAACGCGTCGTCGCCGACGCCGCCCGGGTGCCGCAGCACGGCCTCGCCGGCCTGGCGTGCCATCGCGGCCGCGAGGCCGTCGATCTGCTCGCCCTTCTCACGGTGCGCCAGCTCCCAGTCCGCCACCGCGGAGATGTTGGACAGGGCGTCGCCGATGCCGGAGCGCACGAAGCGGACCGGTGCCTCGCGGATCACGTCGAGGTCGATGACGACGGCGATCGGGTTGGGCACACCGTAGGAACCGCGGCCCGCGTCGTTGTCGAGCGTCGCGACCGGCGAGCACAGACCGTCGTGCGAGAGGTTCGTGGCGACGGCGACCAGCGGGAGGCCGATGCGTGCCGCGGCGAACTTCGCGCAGTCGATGATCTTGCCTCCGCCCAGGCCCACGACCGCGTCGTAGTGCCCGGACTTCATCGCGTCCGCGAGTTTGATCGCGTCGTCCAGCGTGCCGCCGTCGACCTCGTACCAGGTCGCGCCGGGCAGCGCCGGGGCGAGCCGCTCGCGCAGCTTCGCCCCGGAGCCGCCGCTGATCGCCACGGCGAGCTTGCCGCTGTGCGAGATGCGCTGGTCGGCGAGGACACCCGCCAGGTCGTCCAGGGCACCCGGACGGATGTCGACGACGACCGGCGAGGGGATGAGCCTCGTCAGTACTGGCACGCGATCTCACGTCCCTTGGCGAGGTCGTCGTGGTTGTCGATCTCGACCCACTTGACGTCACCGATGGGCGCGACGTCGATGCGGAAGCCGCGGTTGACGAGCTCCTGGTAGCCGTGCTCGTAGAACTGCTGGGGGTCGGTCTCGAAGACCGTCTTCAGCGCGTCCGCGAGCTCGTCGGCCGCCTCGCCCTCGATGAGGGTGACGCCGATGTACTCACCGGTGGCCTCGGCCGGGTCCATCAGCTTGGTGATCTTCGTCATGCCGCCCTCGGGGCCGACGACGACCTTCATCTCCTCGTCGGCGAGGGACTTCACCGTGTCGAGGGCCAGGATGATCTTCTTGCCGTCGCCGCGGGCGGCGAGGAGGGTCTTCTCGACGGAGACCGGGTGCACGGTGTCGCCGTTGGCGAGGATCACCGAGTGCTTGATGGCGTCACGGCCGCACCAGAGGGAGTAGGCGTTGTTCCACTCCTCGGCCTTGTCGTTGTCGATCAGAGTGATCTTGACGCCGTACTTCTGCTCCAGCGCCTCGCGGCGCTCGTAGACGGCCTCCTTGCGGTACCCGACGATGATCGCGACCTCGGTCAGGCCGATCTCGGCGAAGTTGCCGAGGGTCAGGTCCAGGACGGTGAGGCTGTCCTCGTTCCCCTCGGGGCCGACCGGCACCAGAGCCTTGGGCAGGGTGTCGGTGTAGGGGCGAAGACGCCGTCCGGCGCCGGCCGCCAGCACGAGGCCGATCATGCGGGTTCTCCTTCATCGTGTACGGCGGGTGCATGGGAGGACACCCAGAAGCGGATGCTCTCGAGGAGCACCACGAGTGCCACGACCACGGCGAGAACCGTGAGCGCGACCTTGAAATCTGTGGCGGCGAGCAGCGCGGCCAGGACGGTGACCAGCAGCGTCCTGCCTTCGTGTCCGCCGATCGCCCGCACCAGCCAGTGCGGCGGCGCGCCGGCGTTGCCGCGGATGCGGTACACCGTGTCGTAGTGATGGTAGGCGACCGCGGCCACCAGCCCGAAAGCCGCCGGAAGGGCGCCGTTCACGTCGGCCTTGGCCGCCAGTACCAGCACCGTGCCGTATTCGGCCGCGCGGAAGAACGGCGGAACCAGCCAGTCCAGCGCGCCTTTGAGAGGCCGCCGGAGGGCCACCGGGGAGAGCAGGACGTAGACGGCGGCGCCGAGCACGGGCCACCAGCTGCCGTACGGGGCCAGTGTGGCGCAGACCACCACGACGACCGTGGCGGCGAGGGCGACGACCGCCGGGGCGGGGGCCGGGACCCGGCGGGTGAAGCGGGTCAGCAGCTCGGCGAGCGGGCCGGAATCCGTCAGGTCGGCGAGGGCCTGGGCGGCCCGGTCGGTGCGCTGCGCCTTGCGCGTCAGGGACCTGAGGACGCGGCCGGCGGTGGTGTACGTCGCCGCGAACGCGCAGCCGGCGAGCAGGGCGTAGAAGGTGATGCGGGGCGTGGTCAGCGCCGTCAGGACGGCGATCATGGCCCAGCGCTCACCGATGGGCAGGACGATCATGCGGCGCAGCCAGACCGTCCAGCCGACGCTGTCGAGCTTGTCGGAGAGGGCGGCGGTGGGGCTGGTGTTGGCGGTGGCGTCGTGGTTGGCCTCGTTGAACGAGAAGTCGACCACGTGCCGGCAGGTCTGCAGCACCATCGCGCCGAGGGCGAGCGCCCAGACGTCGTCGCCGCCGCGGGCCGCTCCGAGCGCGAGGCCCGCGTAGTAGGCGTACTCCTTGGCGCGGTCGAAGGTCGCGTCGAGCCAGGCGCCGAGCGTGGAGTACTGCAGGGAGTAGCGGGCGAGCTGCCCGTCCGTGCAGTCGAGCACGAAGGAGAAGAGGAGGAGCAGGCCCGCGGCGACGTAGCCCGCGCGGCTGCCGGTGGCGGCACAGCCCGCCGCGATCAGCGCGGTGACCAGCGAGGCGGTCGTGACCTGGTTCGGGGTCAGGCCGCGACGGGCGCACCAGCGGGCGATGTAGCGCGAGTACGGGCTGATGAAGTGGGTGGTGAAGAACCCGTCCCGGGACTTCACGGCGGTGCGCAGCCGTACCGCCTCGTCGTCCACGGCGGACACGGCCTGCCGCGCCTCGTTGCGGGTCTGCGGGTCGGCGGGCACGACGGCGACGAGCGTGCCGAGTTCGGGCCGGTGCACCGGGACGGCGTCCGCGTCCAGGGCGGCGGCGATCCGGTCGGCGAGGTCGTCGATGACCACGGTGGCTCCGCCGCCGGCGGCGGAGCTCTCCCGGGCCACCGCGCGCGTCAGTGCCTGGCGGGCGCCGGGCTGCACGGTGACCGCGCCGGGCAGCGCGGCGGCCGGGAAGCGGGGGTCGGTGAGGCCGAGGCGCAGCGCGTGGACGTGGCCCACGAAGCGGGCGTCGACGATCGCGACCCGCTGCCCCGCGGGCACCTGGGCGAGGAGCGTCTCGGCGTCACCGGCGTCCGAGGCGATCCGCACGTCGAAACCGAGCGTCCGCAGATCGCCCTCGAGCGACGATCCGGGGACCGGCTGGCCGGTGAGGATGGCGGTCGACAGACGAACTCACTCCCTGGGTGCCGACGCGTCCGCGCCGGGCATGTGCGTGGTGGGATGGCCCTGCCTGAGGCGGCGGGCGGCATGTCGGCAGAGGCTATCGGATGGATGGAAGCGGGCGTTCACCGCCCGTTCACGGCCCGATCAACCCGGTCTGAGCGGCCGCCTCGCCGCGATCATCATCGGTGATCCGGGGCCCGCGCCACAAACCGCGGCCCCAGACCGGCGCATTCACGGCATCGCGCGCGGTCCCCGCCGCACCGGGGCGCACCGGGGCGCACCGGCACGCGGCGGACGGACCGCGGTCGGGCCCGCGGGGCGGGGGCCCGGCGGCAGCGGCACCGGACCGGCATAGGGTGGGCGTCCATGACATGGCTGATCACAGGCGGGGCTGGATACATCGGGGCGCACGTGACGCGTGCGATGGCGGCGGCCGGGGAGCGCGTGGTCGTGCTCGACGACCTCTCCGCCGGGGTGCGGGGGCGGCTGCCCGAGGACATCCCGCTGGTGCAGGGTTCGTCGCTGGACGGGGAGCTGCTGAAGCGGGTCCTCGCCGAGCACGCGGTGACCGGTGTGGTGCATCTCGCGGCGCGCAAGCAGGTCGGTGAGTCCGTGGCGCAGCCGACGCGCTACTACCAGGAGAACGTGGGCGGTCTCGCGACGCTTCTGGACGCGGCCGCCGGGGCGGGTGTCCGGAGCTTCCTCTTCTCCTCGTCCGCCGCCGTCTACGGCAATCCGGATGTGGACCTCATCACCGAGGACACCCCCTGTGCCCCGATGAGCCCGTACGGCGAGACGAAGCTCGCCGGGGAGTGGCTGGTGCGGGCGGCCGGCCGGGCGCACGGCATGTCGACCGTGTGCCTGCGCTACTTCAACGTGGCGGGGGCGGCGGCTCCCGCGCTGGCCGACACCGGTGTCTTCAACGTGATCCCGATGGTCTTCGACCGGCTCACCCGCGGCGAGTCCCCCCGGATCTTCGGCGACGACTATCCGACGCCGGACGGCACCTGTGTCCGCGACTACATCCACGTCGCCGACCTCGCGGACGCGCACCTGGCGGCGGCCCGGCGGCTCGCGGGCGGTGCGGCAGGCGACCTGACCGTCAACATCGGTCGCGGCGAGGGCGTCTCGGTGCGTGAACTCCTGACGCTGGTCGCGGAGATCAGCGGCGACACCCGGCCCGCGCTGGTCGAGCCGCGCCGCCCGGGCGACGCCCCGCGCGCGGTCGCCTCGGCGGCGCTGGCCGAGCGGGAACTGGGCTGGAGCGCACGGCGCGACGTACGCGAGATGGTCGAGTCGGCCTGGCGGGGTTGGCAGGTGCACCGGCCCGCGAGCACCGGCGCCTGACCGGCTCGGCGCACCCTGACCTGCGGATCGTTTCTGCAGGTCAGGCCACATGACAACGGTGTTCAGTGCCGCGTTGCCCGGTACCCCCTGCCCGTAGTTCACTGGCACTCCGGGGCAGATCACGGGAGGCGGCTTTCATGGGGGCAGGGCACGACCACGGACACGCGCACGGTGTCCCGCCCACGGGTACCGCCGCGGCGGCCTACCGCGGGAGGCTCCGGGTCGCCCTGTGCATCACGCTCACCGTCATGGTGGTGGAGATCGTCGGCGGGACGCTCGCCGACTCCCTCGCGCTGATCGCGGACGCGGCCCACATGGCGACGGACGCGCTCGGGCTGGGCATGGCGCTGCTCGCCATCCACTTCGCCAATCTGCCGCCGAGCGGGAACCGCACGTACGGGCTGGCGCGCGCGGAGATCCTCGCCGCGCTCGCCAACTGCCTGCTGCTGCTCGGCGTGGGCGGCTACGTCCTGTACGAGGCCGTGCAGCGCTTCGTGACGCCCGCGGACACCGAGGGCGGGCTGACCGTCGTGTTCGGCCTGATCGGTCTGGTCGCGAACATGATCTCGCTGACCCTCCTGATGCGGGGCCAGAAGGAGAGCCTCAACGTGCGGGGCGCCTTCCTGGAGGTCGCCGCGGACGCGCTGGGCTCGCTCGCGGTGCTGATCTCGGCGACCGTCATCCTGACGACCGGCTGGCAGGCCGCCGACCCGATCGCCTCGCTCGTCATCGGCCTGATGATCGTCCCGCGCACCTGGAGGCTGCTGCGCGAGACCCTGAACGTGCTGCTGGAGGCGGCACCCAAGGGGGTCGACATCGCGGAGGTACGGGCCCACATCCTGGCGCTGTCCGGGGTCGAGGACGTCCACGACCTGCACGCCTGGACCATCACGTCCGGCATGCCGGTCCTCTCGGCCCACGTGGTCGTCAGCAGCGACGCCCTCAACGCCATCGGGCACGAGAAGATGCTCCACGAGCTCCAGGGGTGCCTCGGCGACCACTTCGACGTGGAGCACTGCACCTTCCAGCTGGAGCCCATCGGGCACGCCGAGCACGAGGCGCGGCTCTGCCACTGACGCCCCACGGGTGCGGGTGCGGGAGGTGAAGGGTCGAACACACGACGCCCCCGGCCGCCCACGGTTCCCCGTCGGCGGCACCGGGCACGATCAGGTATCCGGCCGCTTCGGCGTCCGGCCCGCCGCCGGCCGCCCGTCGCCGCGCCGCGGGCTCCGCCCGGGGGACGTGCGGGGGACATGCGGGGACGCCGCGAGTGCCCGGAGTGCCGGTTTCGTACGGCAGACTTGGGGTTCGAAGACCGATGCGAAGGATGGGTATGCCGATCACACCTGCCACCGCGACGCACAGTTCGTCGAACGGCACCGCTGAAGCGATCTTGCTCGAACTGGTCGACGAGGACGGGGCGACGATCGGCACGGCGGAGAAGCTCGCCGCGCACCAGCCGCCCGGGCAGCTGCACCGGGCGTTCTCCGTCTTCCTCTTCGACGAGCGCGGCCGGCTGCTGCTCCAGCAGCGGGCCCTCGGCAAGTACCACTCCCCCGGTGTGTGGTCCAACACCTGCTGCGGCCACCCGTACCCGGGCGAGGCCCCCTTCGCGGCCGCGGCCCGGCGGACGCACGAGGAGCTCGGGGTGTCCCCGTCGCTGCTCGGCGAGGCCGGCACGGTCCGCTACAACCACCCGGACCCGGAGTCCGGTCTGGTGGAGCAGGAGTACAACCACCTCTTCGTCGGGCTGGTCCAGTCCCCGCTGCGCCCGGACCCGGAGGAGGTCGGTTCGACCGCGTTCGTGACCGCCGAGGAGCTGGCGGAGCGGCATGCGAAGGAGCCGTTCTCGGCGTGGTTCATGACGGTCCTCGACGCGGCGCGTCCGGCGGTGCGGGAACTCACGGGGCCGTCCGCCGGCTGGTGAGACTCACTGCACGGTGACCGGCTTCAGGGGCAGGGCGGCCCAGATCACCTTGCCGCCGCTCGCCGTGTGCTCGACGTCGCAGACCCCGCCCGCCTCCTTGGTGACCTCCCGCACGAGCAGCAGACCGCGGCCGCCGGTCTGCGCGTGGTCGGCCTCCAGGGCGGTCGGGCGGTAGGGGTGGTTGTCCTCCACGGAGACCCGCACCCACTCGGCGCCGACGGCGACCTCGACGGCGAGCGTGGGCGAGAGCAGCGCCGCGTGCCGCACCGCGTTGGTGACCAGCTCGGAGACGATCAGCAGCAGCCCCTGGACCAGGTCCTCCGAGACGGGCACACCCTGACGGACCAGCAGATCACGGACGGCATGACGGGCCTGCGGCACCGAGGCGTCCACGGCGGGAGCGGTGAACCGCCACACCCCCTCGTACGGCAGCGGGCCCGGGGGTCTCCGGTCGGAAGGCACGTCCTCGCCGCCCTCCGGGCGTGAGTCGGACCCCCGCCCACCGTTCTCCATCGTCCGGTCGCCACCCTCGCGCTCGATTGTCACCACACGTCGAGTGTTGATAACGCGCTGGTCCGTACCGGATGACTGAACACAAGTCAGCGGGTATCGACAGCTTCTGACCGTTCGTGTCCGATTTCGACATGCCGGGGACTGTTCCTGTCGCAGCAGTGCCGCCTTCGGGAACTATTCGGGTTGTACGGGTTCACCGCCGGTCTCGTCCCATTCGTACCCTCCGCCCGCCGCACCTCGGCGCCCGCCCGGTCCGGCGGTGCACGGGTCCCGGACGGCCGGGGCGGAGGCGTACCCCTTCTTGATCGATTGAGAGACGGTCCGGATAGCATCCGGCGCATGGAGCCCCAGCTGCTGCACGCGGTCGCCGATCAGGTGGCCACCGTCGTCATCCACCACCCCGCCAAGCGCAACGCGATGACGGCCGGGATGTGGCGGGCCCTGCCGCCGCTGCTCGACGCGCTGGCCGCCGACCCGGCCGTGCGCGCCCTGGTGCTGACGGGCGAGGGCGGGACGTTCTGCGCCGGGGCCGACATCTCCACGCTGCGGGGTTCGCCGGCGGAGGCGCAGGGACTGGCCGTGCGCGCGGAGGAGGCGCTCGCGGCGTTCCCGAAGCCCACGCTCGCGGCGGTGCGCGGCCACTGCGTGGGTGGCGGCTCCCAGCTCGCGGCGGCCTGCGACCTGCGGTTCGCCGAGGAGGGGTCGCTGTTCGGGGTGACGCCGGCGAAGCTCGGGCTCGTCTACCCGGCCTCCTCCACCCGGCGACTGGTGTCCCTGGTGGGCCCGGCCACCGCCAAGTACCTCCTGTTCTCCGGTGAGTTGATCGACGCGGAGCGGGCGCTGCGCACCGGGCTGCTGGACGAGGTGCTGCCGGAGGGCGGACTCGGCAAGCGGGTCGCGGAGTTCACCCGGGTGCTGGCCGCGCGCTCGCAGCTGACCCAGGCGGCGGCGAAAGAGTTCGCGGACGGGCGCACCGACCGTGACGCGTACTGGTCCGGCCGGGCGCTGGAAAGCGGCGACACCGAGGAGGGGGTCGCCGCCTTCCTGGAGCGCAGGCAGCCGCGGTTCACCTGGACCGTGGACGGGGCCTGACGGCGCCGTCCGGACCCGGGTGATCCGAGCGACACCGCCTAGTCGAGCTTGAAGCGGCTGTTCCTGCGGAACTCCTCGACCAGGTGGGCCGGAGCCTTCCGCGGGGATCCCGCGTCGTACGGCGGCTGCGGGTCGTACTCCGTGAACAGCTGCACGGCCCGGGCGTGTTCGTCGCCGGCGATCCGGCCGACCAGGGTCAGCCCCATGTCGATGCCGGAGGAGACTCCGGCCGCCGTGACGTACTTGCCGTCCGTGACGACCCGCTCCTCCGTCGCTTCGGCGCCGTAGTGGGCGAGGAAGTCCAGGGCCAGCCAGTGGGAGGTGGCGCGCCGCCCCCGGAGCAGCCCGGCGGCGGCGAGCAGCAGGGAGCCGGTGCAGACGGACGTCGTCCAGGTACTCGTCGCGTCCGCGGTGCGCAGCCAGTCCAGGAGGGCCCCGTTCTCCATCTGGGCCCACTGCCCCGGACCGCCCGGGACCACGACGATGTCCGGGGCCGGGACGTCGGCGAGGGTCCGGTCGGCGGTGAGTGCCAGATTGCCGGTCTCGTTGCGGACGGGGCCCGTCCGCTCGGCCACGAAGACGGTCTCCGCGCCGGGCAGGCGGCCGAGGGTCTCGTAGGGGCCGACGGCGTCGAGGGCGGTGAAGCGGTCGTAGAGGACCAGGGCGATCTGCATGGGGTTCCCCCTCAGTGGACGGGTACGGGTCGGAAGCGTCGCCGGTACTCGGCGGGTGCCGAGCCGAGCGCCCTGACGAAGGCCCGGCGCATCGCCTCCGGAGTGCCGTAGCCGCAGGCACGGGAGATCTCCTCGACCCCGTCCGCGGTGTCCTCCAGAAGGCGCCGGGCGTGTTCGAGCCGGGTCCGTTCGACGAACCGGCCGGGTGTCACTCCGGTCTCGGTCCGGAAGGCACGGGCGAAGTGCCGGGGCGAGAGCCGGGCGCGGGCGGCCAGCGACTCGACGCTCAGGTCGCCGCCGGGATGCTCGGTGATCCACTGCTGGACCTCGCGCAGGGGCGCACGCTGAGCGGTCTGCGCGGCCAGCTGGGCGCTGAACTGGGCCTGGTTGCCCGGGCGGCGCAGGAAGACGACCAGCCCCCGGGCCACCCCCAGAGCGGTCTCCCGGCCGAGGTCCTCCTCGACGAGCGCGAGCGCCAGGTCGATGCCCGCGGTGACGCCGGCCGAGGTGGCGACGTGGCCGTCCCGGACGTAGATGGGATCGGCCGCCACGTCGACGGCCGGGTGGTCGCGGGCGAGCTTGTCGCAGAACGCCCAGTGGGTCGTCGCGCGGCGGCCGTCCAGCAGTCCGGCGCCGGCGAGCAGGAGCGCGCCCGTGCAGACCGAGACCAGCCGCTCGGCGCGCGGTGCGTGCCCGCGCAGCCAGTCGAGGAGGGCGGGAGCGGGGCCCCGGGTGCCCGGACCTCCCGGGACGAGCAGGGTGTGCGGCGCGGGGGCGTCGGCGAGCGCGTGGTCCGGCACCAGGGTCAGACCGCTGGAGGTGCGCACGGGAGCGCCGTCCAGGGAGGCGGTGACGATGCGGTACGCGTCCCCGGCCGCCGCGAACACCTCCACGGGGCCACTGACGTCGAGACTCTGCACGTCGTCGAAGAGGACGACCAGAACGGTGCGCATGCCTTCGATTTTCGGCGCGGTGCGGAGTGTCCGCAATGACGGGCACCCCACCTTTCCTGCCATGAGAGGCCCGGCGGTTCCTCACGTACCGACCAGTCGGTAATGTGCCGGGCATGACCTCAGCCTTGCCGGAGCGCGCCGGACGGCGCTGCCACAACGTCCTGAACCCGCTCCACTCGACGCACTACTTCTCCCCGGACCTGGGCCGGGAGCTGGCCGCGATCGGGATCACCGACGAGCGGGGCGCCTACTTCGCCGTGCGGTCCGCGGCGATGGGCGCCGTCGGCCCGGGGACGGTCACCGCGACCTTCTACAACTTCCGCCACGCGCTCGTGGCGAAGCATGTGCCCGCGGTCTGGCGGGCCGCGTCCCCGGAGGCGGTCCTCGCGGCACGCGCCCGTGCCGTCGACACGACGCTGCGGCGGCTGCTCGGCGAGGAGCTGATCGCCTCCAAGGAGGTGGCCGAGGCCGCCGAGCTGGCCCTGCGGGCCGCGGAGGCGTGCACCAGCACCGCACGCCCCCTGTACGCCGCGCACGCCGACCTGCCGGTGCCCGAAGCACCGCATCTGGCGCTCTGGCACGCGGCGACCCTGCTGCGCGAGCACCGCGGCGACGGTCACCTCGCCGTCCTGCTCGCCGCGGAGCTCGACCCGGTCGAGGCGCTCGTCAGCCACACCGCGACCGGCAAGGGCATGGCCCCGCGGTGGGCCCTGGGGACGCGGGGCTGGTCCCGGGACGACTGGGAGGCGGCGGCGTCGAGGCTGCGCGACCGCGGGCTGCTCGACGCGGAGGGCGAGCTGACCGAGGCCGGCACGGACCTGCGGCAGCGCATCGAGGCCGACACCGACCGGCTGGACCTGGCCCCCTACGCGCACCTGGGCGCGGCGGGCGTGGAGCGGCTCACCGAGCTGGCCAAGGGGGTGCTGATGACGGCTCTGGCGAACGGGGCGTTCCCCGAAGGCATGATCGGCAAGGACTGAGGTACTCGTATGTCACCCGGCCTCGTCGAGATTGACGGGAGTCCATGTGCCGGGAGACGAAAGGGGAAGCGCGTGTTTCGTGCGATCGCAGACGTGTTGCGGCAGATCGGTGGAGCCATTGCCACGGTGGTGACCCTGCCGTTCCGGGCGGTGGCCCGGTTGTTCGGCGGCGCCTCGCGCTCCGGCGGGGCACGCAGGGCCTGAGCGCCACCCGGGCCGCACGGCCCGTTCACGATCCTCGTACCGGGAGCCGGACGCGTCAGACCGCGTCCGGCTCCCGGCGCGCTGCGGGGCCGCCCTGATCCCCCGCTGTCGGTGTCACCTGCCACAATTGCCGCGCAACCCCAGTGGAGAAGGCGGTACGGGATCGTGACGACACCCCTCGTAGGGTCCATCGAAGGCAGGATCGCCGAGGAACTCGGCGTACGGGAGCGGCAGGTCAAGGCCGCGGTCGACTTGCTCGACGGCGGCTCGACGGTGCCCTTCATCGCCCGCTACCGCAAGGAAGCGACCGAGATGCTCGACGATGCGCAGCTGCGCACGCTCGAGGAGCGGCTGCGCTATCTGCGGGAGCTCGAGGACCGGCGCTCCGCGATCCTCGACTCGGTGCGCGAGCAGGGCAGGCTCACCGAGGAGCTCGAGGCGCGGATCCGCGGCGCCGAGACGAAGGCGCGCCTGGAGGACATCTACCTGCCCTTCAAGCCGAAGCGGCGCACCAAGGCCCGGATCGCCCGTGAGGCGGGGCTGGAGCCGCTGGCCGACGGGCTGCTCGGCGACCCGTCGGTCGAACCGCTCGCCGCCGCCGCGGCCTTCGTCGACGCCGGCAAGGGGGTCGCGGACGCGCAGGCCGCGCTGGACGGCGCGCGGGCCATCCTCACCGAGCGCTTCTCGGAGGATGCCGACCTGATCGGCGAGCTGCGTGAGCGCATGTGGGTGCGCGGCCGGCTGGTCGCCAGGGTCCGGGAGGGCAAGGAGGAGGCCGGCGCCAAGTTCGCGGACTACTTCGACTTCGCCGAGCCCTTCACCAAGCTCCCTTCGCACCGCGTCCTCGCCATGCTGCGCGGCGAGAAGGAGGAGGTGCTGGACCTCGTCCTGGAGCCGGAGGAGCCCTCGGAGCGGCCCGGACCGTCGTCGTACGAGGGGATCGTCGCCCACCGCTTCGGAATCGCCGACCGCGGCCGCCCCGGTGACAAGTGGCTGACGGACACGGTCCGCTGGGCCTGGCGGACCCGTCTGCTCGTCCACCTCGGCATCGATCTGCGGCTGCGGCTGCGCACGGCCGCCGAGGACGAGGCCGTCAACGTGTTCGCGGCGAACCTGCGGGACCTGCTGCTCGCCGCCCCCGCGGGCACCCGGGCGACGCTGGGGCTCGACCCCGGTTTCCGTACGGGCGTCAAGGTGGCCGTGGTCGACGCCACCGGCAAGGTCGTCGCCACGGACGTCATCCATCCGCACGTCCCGGCGAACAGGTGGGACGAGGCCGTCGCCAAGCTCGCCCGACTGGCCAAGGAGCACGCGGTCGAGCTCGTCTCCATCGGCAACGGCACGGCCTCCCGCGAGACCGACAAGCTCGCCGGTGAACTCATCGCGAAGCACCCGGAGTTGAACCTCACCAAGGTGATGGTCTCCGAGGCGGGCGCGTCCGTGTACTCGGCGTCCGCGTTCGCCTCGCAGGAGCTTCCCGGCATGGACGTGTCCCTGCGCGGCGCCGTCTCCATCGCCCGCCGGCTCCAGGACCCGCTGGCGGAACTGGTGAAGATCGACCCCAAGTCGATCGGCGTCGGGCAGTACCAGCACGACCTGTCCGAGGTGAAGCTGTCGCGCTCGCTGGACGCGGTGGTCGAGGACTGCGTGAACGGCGTGGGCGTCGACGTGAACACGGCCTCCGCGCCGCTGCTCTCCCGGGTCTCCGGCATCACCTCGGGCCTCGCCGAGAACATCGTGGCCCACCGCGACGCGAACGGCCCGTTCCGCTCCCGCAGGGCGCTGAAGGACGTGGCCCGGCTCGGCCCCAAGGCGTATGAGCAGTGCGCTGGCTTCCTGCGCATCCGTGGCGGCGACGACCCGCTGGACGCGTCGAGCGTGCACCCGGAGGCGTACCCGGTGGTGCGCCGGATGGTGAAGACGGCGGGCGACGGCGTCGCGTCCCTGATCGGCAACACGGGCGTGCTGCGCTCCCTGAGGCCGGCCGACTTCGTGGACGACACGTTCGGTCTGCCGACCGTGACGGACATCCTGAAGGAACTGGAGAAGCCGGGGCGCGACCCGCGGCCCGCCTTCAAGACGGCCACCTTCAAGGAGGGCGTCGAGAAGCTCTCCGACCTGTCCTCGGGGATGGTGCTGGAGGGCGTCGTCACGAATGTCGCGGCCTTCGGCGCCTTCGTCGACGTGGGCGTCCACCAGGACGGTCTGGTCCATGTGTCCGCGATGTCCAAGACGTTCGTCAAGGATCCGCGCGATGTCGTGAAGCCCGGAGACATCGTCAAGGTGAAGGTCCTCGACGTCGACCTCCCGCGCAAGCGGATCGCGCTGACGCTGCGGCTGGACGACGAGGCGGCGCCCCAGGGCGAGCAGCAGGACGGCGGGCGTCCCCAGCGGGCGGGCCGACCGCCGCAGCAGCGTCAGCAACGTCAGCAGCAGCCGCGCCAGGGCCGCGGGAGCGGCGGAGGCGGCGGAGGCGGGTCGCGTCAGGCGCCGGCACCCGGCAACAGCGCGATGGCGGACGCCCTGCGGCGTGCGGGGCTGGTGGATCCCAAGCGGGGCCGCTGACGGCGGGTGCCGTCCGGGGCCGGGTCACGCGCGGTGGCCCGGCCCGGCCGTCCCGGCTGTCCGTGAGGCCCGCTCAGCGCTCGGTGACCTTGCCGTCGGCCACTTCGAGCCGACGGGTCGTGCTGACCGCGTTCAGCATGCGGCGGTCGTGGGTGACCAGGAGCAGCGTGCCCTCGTAGGAGTCGAGGGCCGACTCCAGCTGCTCGATGGCGGGCAGGTCCAGGTGGTTCGTCGGTTCGTCCAGGACCAGCAGGTTCACCCCGCGGCCCTGGAGCAGCGCCAGCGCGGAGCGGGTGCGCTCGCCGGGCGAGAGGGATGCCGCCGGGCGCAGCACGTGGTGCGACTTGAGACCGAACTTGGCCAGCAGGGTGCGCACTTCGGCCGGTTCGGTGTCCGGGACGGTCGCGCTGAAGGCGTCGAGCAGGGACTCCGAGCCGTGGAACAGCTTGCGGGCCTGGTCGACCTCGCCGACCACGACGCCGGAGCCGAGGGCGGCGTGGCCCGCGTCCAGCGGGACCCGGCCCAGCAGGGCACCGAGCAGCGTCGACTTGCCCGCGCCGTTCGCGCCGGTGACCGCGACCCGGTCCGCCCAGTCGATCTGGAGGGTCGCCGGCCCGAACGTGAAGCCCCCGCGCCGCACTTCGGCGTCCCGCAGCGTCGCGACGACCGCACCCGAACGGGGCGCCGACGCGATCTCCATCCGCAGCTCCCACTCCTTGCGGGGCTCGTCGACGGTGTCCAGCCGCTCGATCATGCGCTGGGTCTGCCGGGCCTTCGCGGCCTGCTTCTCGCTGGCCTCGCTGCGGAACTTGCGGCCGATCTTGTCGTTGTCGTTGCCCGCCTTGCGGCGGGCGTTCTTGACGCCCTTGTCCATCCAGGAGCGCTGCATCTGGGCGCGGCCTTCGAGCGCGGACCGCTTGTCGGCGTACTCCTCGTAGTCCTCGCGGGCGTGCCGGCGGGCGGTCTCGCGCTCCTCCAGGTAGGCCTCGTATCCGCCGCCGTAGAGGGTGATCTCCTGCTGTGCCAGGTCGAGTTCCAGCACCTTGGTGACGGTGCGGGTGAGGAACTCGCGGTCGTGGCTGACGACGACGGTCCCGGCGCGCAGCTGTCCGACGAAGCGTTCCAGCCGCTCCAGTCCGTCCAGGTCGAGGTCGTTCGTGGGCTCGTCGAGCAGGAAGACGTCGTAGCGGGAGAGGAGCAGGGAGGCGAGACCCGCGCGGGCGGCCTGGCCGCCGGACAGGGAGGTCATCGGCTGGTCGAGGCCGACGCCGAGCCCGAGGGAGTCGGCGACCTCCTCGGCCCGCTCGTCCAGGTCGGCGCCGCCGAGTCCCAGCCAGTGCTCCAGGCTGTCCGCGTACGCGTCGTCGGCGCCGGGTGTTCCGTCCACGAGTCCCTGGGTGGCCTCGTCCATCACCCGCTGCGCCTCGGCCACGCCCGTCCGGCGTGCCAGGAACTCCCGCACGGTCTCGCCGGGCCGCCGCTCCGGCTCCTGGGGCAGGTGTCCGACGGAGGCGGTCGGCGGGGACAGCCGCAGCTCGCCCTCCTCCGGGGTGAGGAGCCCGGCGAGCAGCCGCAGCAGGGTGGACTTGCCTGCGCCGTTGGCACCGACGAGCCCGATCACGTCGCCGGGTGCGACGACGAGGTCGAGCCCGGAGAAGAGGGAGCGGTCCCCGTGTCCGGCGGCGAGGTTCTTGGCGACGAGAGTGGCAGTCATCAGACCGCCGATCCTACTGGCCCCGCCCTCCCGGACCCGCCCCGGTTTTCCGGGCGCCGCGACCGGCCCGGAAACCCGCGGCCGGTCGCGGTCCCGTCAAGGGGCCATCGCCTCCACCAGCACGCTTCCGGGCGTGCGCGCGACGAGGAAGGACCGTCCCCGCACCGCCGCGGCGTCCAGCGGGAGCCGGTGGTGGCCCGCCTCCAGGACGCCGTCGAAGACCTCGTGCGTGCGGGTGCGGTACAGCCGGTCCAGCCGGTGGGCGGTGAGCCGGACGCGGCACGCGGAGGTGACCTCGATGCCCGCCTCGCCGCCGGCGGCGGCCAGCCCGACGAGGCGGCGGTGCTCGGGGGGACTGCGGTCGAGGGCGCCCTCGATCTGGGCGACCAGGAGCGGGACGATCGGTGCGAGCCCGTCCACATAGGCGACGTCGGCGCCCGCCCGCTCGAAGGACCGGCGCACGGCGGCGCGCTCCGGCTCGCCCACCGCGCGGCCGAAGGCCACCGCGCCGTACCGGCGCAGCTCGTCGGCGGTGACGTCGGAGGCATCGTGCGTGATGTCGGCGCCGATGCCGATGGCGCGCAGGGCGGCGGCGAGCCTGGCGAGGACGGCGACGCGGGCACCGATCAGCAGGACCCGGCGGCTCGCCGTGGACCCGCCGTCGAGCAGGGTGCTCAGGGCGTTCCGGTACTCGGTGCCGCGGAAGCGGAACGGACCGATGCCGTGGTAGCCGTTCCGCTCCAGGTCCACGTGCCCGCCGGTCTGCCAGGCGAAGTCGCGCCACACGTAGTCGTCGCCGGCGCGCTCGATGACCGCGGTGACGGCGCCGCACTCGATGCCGCGGCACTCGGGGCAGCCGTAGACGACATGGCGGCCGCCGTCCAGCGGCGCCTCGTCCTCCAGCAGGAGTCCCCGCACCTGGGCGCCGAGGAGCGCGGGCGGCACGTCGGAGGCGAGCGGGGAGACGGCGTCGAGGTCGGTGAGCCGGAACATCAGCGGACGCCCGTCGACGATGAAGTCGACGAAGTCCCGGTGGACCTGCACGTCACCGCCTGCGAGGACTTCACCGGCACGCATCGCCGGTGCCAGGCCGAAGGTCGCGTACTCGGCAGACATGCTGTGAGTATCCCCAGAGCGACGGCGCGGTGAGCACGGCATGACATATTCCGCTAGCGTCCCCGCGTGACGAGAGCCCCGAGCGGTGACGTGGTCGTGGTCGGCAGCGGCGTGATCGGGCTGACGACCGCGGTGGTGCTGGCCGAGAGCGGGCGCCGGGTCCGGGTGTGGACGCGGGACCCCGCCGGGCTGACCACCTCGGCCGTTGCCGGCGCCCTGTGGTGGCCGTACCGCGTCGAACCGGCGGCGCTCGCCCGCGCCTGGGCCCTGCGGTCGCTGTCCGTGTACACCGAGCTCGCGGCGCGACCCGAGGAGACCGGCGTACGCATGGTCGAGGGCGTACTGGGCGAGACCGGACTGGACGCACGGGACCCGTGGACCGCCCGGGTGCCGGGGCTGCGGGCGGCGACGGCCGAGGAGTACCCGGGCCCGGCGCTGTGGGCGCGGCTGCCGCTCCTCGACATGCCGGTGCATCTGCGGTGGCTCACCGAGCGCCTGCTGAGGACCGGCGGGACGGTCGAGAAGCGCACGGTCACGGACCTCGCGGAAGCGGCGGCCGCGGCGCCGGTCGTCGTCAACTGCACGGGGATCGGCGCCCGTGCCCTCGTGCCGGACCCCGCGGTCCGGCCGGTGCGCGGGCAGTTGGTGATCGTCGAGAACCCGGGCCTGCGCACGTACGTCGTGTCGACCGGCGCGGCGGCCGGGACGACCACGTATCTCTTCCCGCAGCCGGACCGGCTGGTCCTGGGCGGCACGACCGACGAGGACGACTGGTCGCTCACCCCGGATCCGGCGGTGGCCGAGCGGATCGTCGAGCGGTGCACACGGCTGCGTCCGGAGATCGCCGGGGCTCGTGTCCTCGGCCATCGCGTGGGCCTGCGGCCGGTCCGCGACGCCGTGCGGCTGGAGCGTGAGGAACTGCCCGGCGGACGGCTGCTGGTGCACAACTACGGTCACGGCGGCGCGGGCGCCACCGTGGCCTGGGGGTGTGCACGGGAGGCGGCCGGGCTCGCCTCCCGCTGACACCTCAGCCGTGGTCGTGCCCGAGCGGGTCGCCCTCCGTGTCCGTGCCGACGCCGGGCCCGATCCTGATCTCGAAGTCGCCGTCGTACTTCCTGTGCCCCTCCATCACGGCGAGTTCGACGGCCTCGGAGCCCATCACGCCGCGCACGATGACCGGGTCCTGGCGCAGGTCGCGCATGAGGGCCACACACATCCCGATCATGACGACGACGAAGGGCGCCGCGGCGAGGATCGTGAGGTTCTGCAGACCGGTGAGCGCGTCGCCCTGGCCGCTGCCGACGAGCAGCATGATGGCGGCGACGGCGCCGGTCACCACACCCCAGAACACCACGACCGTGCGCGCCGGTTCGAGCGCTCCCTTCTGCGACAGCGTGCCCATCACGATGGACGCGGCGTCGGCGCCCGAGACGAAGAAGATGCCGACCAGGACCATCACGAGCAGGCTGGTGGCGGTCGCGATCGGGAACTCCTGCAGCACGCCGAAGAGTTGCCCCTCGGGGGTGGACTCGCCGCGGAGTGCGCCGCCCTCCTTGAGCTTCATCGCCGTCCCGCCGAAGACGGCGAACCAGACCAGGCTGACGCTGCTGGGGACGAGGATCACACCGCCGACGAACTGGCGGATGGTGCGCCCGCGGCTGATGCGCGCGATGAACATGCCGACGAACGGCGTCCAGGAGATCCACCAGGCCCAGTAGAAGACGGTCCAGCTGCTCAGCCACTCCGCGACGCCCTCGCCGCCGCTGGCCTCGGTGCGCCCGGCGAGCTGGGGCAGGTCACCGAGGTAGGCGAAGATCGAGGTGGGCAGCAGGTCGAGGACGATGATGGTCGGGCCGGCGACGAACACGAAGACGGCGAGCACCAGCGCGAGCACCATATTGATGTTGGACAGCCACTGGATGCCCTTCTCCACGCCGGAGACGGCCGAGGCGACGAACGCCACGGTGAGGACGGCGATGATGGCGACGAGCAGTCCCGTGCTCACCGAGTCCATCCAGTCGAGTTCCTGGAATCCGGAGCCGATCTGGAGTGCGCCGAGGCCCAGTGAGGCCGCGGAGCCGAAGACGGTGGCGATGATCGCCAGGATGTCGATCACCCGGCCGGCGGTGCCGCTCGCGTGCCTCTCGCCGATGAGCGGGGTGAAGACGGCGCTGATGGTCTGGCGCCGGCGCTTGCGGAAGGTGCTGTAGGCGATGGCGAGGCCGACCACCGCGTAGATCGCCCACGGGTGCAGTGTCCAGTGGAACAGGGTGGTGGCCATCGCCGTCTGCATGCGTTCGCCGGAGTCCGCGGGCGAGGTGCCCGGCGGGGGCGTGGTGTAGTGCGACAGCGGCTCGCTCACTCCGTAGAACATCAGGCCGATGCCCATGCCGGCGCTGAACATCATCGCGACCCACGACACCGTGCGGAACTCGGGCTCCTCGCCCTCGGCGCCGAGGTGGATCCTGCCGTAGCGGCTGATCGCGAGCCACAGCGCGAAGACCACGAAGCAGGAGGCGGCCAGCATGAAGGCCCAACCGCCATTGTGGATCAGGCCTTTGAGCATCGTGGTGGAGACGCTCTCCAGGGAGTCGGTGGCGACCGAGCCCCAGATCACGAAGGCCAGGGTCAGGACGGCGGTGACACCGAACACCACCCGGTCGGTGTGGTGGCCGGAGCCACCGGGGACGTCGGACGGATCCCCCCGGCCTCCCCGTTCCTTCAGGTCGTCTGTCATCCGCCGCACCTTCCCCTGGAAGTCGTATGGGCGTTATTGCCTCATTACGCCCATACGACCTATCACAGGTACCACCGAACGCAAGGGGCTCAGCAGTCGGTGTCGGGTTCCGCGCTCGTGAGGTGGTACGGCGCGCGCCCGTCCAGGAGCAGCGGAACGAGGGCGCGCATCGGCTGGCGGAGGCGGACGAGGACCCCGTCGCCGTCGCGGTCGGCCCGCACGCCGTGCAGGGCGAGCTCGTCGCGCAGGTCCGCGTACCGGTCCGCGGTGAGCCGGTAACCGCAGGGCGGGTCCTGGATCACCTCGGCGGGTTCGGCCGGGTCGTTGTCGGCTCCGCCGAGGTACACCGGGCCGCTGTCCCGGAGGCCGGCGCGGCGGGCGGCGGCCGTGGCGGCGGCGAGGCGGGGGCCGCGCTCGCGGGCGTACGCGAACAAGCCGCCCAGGGCGGCCAGCTGGGAGTGCACACGGCGCCGGTGGTTGAGGGCCGGGTCCGCCCGTTCGGCCTCCGTGAGCGGGTCGACGCGGCTCTCGACGAGCAGTCCGGCGGCGTGCTTGACGCCGGACATGTTCCGCAGGATGCGCTCCTGGCCGTCGCCCGCCGTCTGCTTCACCGGGTCGCCGGTCGCCGGGTCGGTCCAGATGCCGTAGGTGCCGGTCGAGTACCCCGCCCGCTGTGCCGCGGGCCGTACGTGGTCCAGCGACAGGGAGTGCGCCTCGTCGTGCACGGCGCGGTCCGTGTTGAGGTTGCGCGGCCAGAGGTCGAAGAGGTCCTTGTCGTAGTACGGGGGCGTGGCTCCGTACTCGTGCAGGTCGTGGACGACGTCGGGCCGCCGGTCGCGCAGGACGGCCGCCATGGCGCGGGCCTCGGCCGTGTGCAGGGCGAGGTGGTCGCGGTTGATGTCGACGCCGTCGCCGTTCCCCCGGGTGTCGGCGGCGCGGCCGTCGGGGTTGGCGGTGGGCACCACAAGCAGCGTGGTGTCCTTCAGGAACCGCCGGGTCCGCCCGTCCTCGGCGTACGCGAGGTCGCGGATCGTGGTGAGGCATGCCTCGCGGCCGGACGGCTCGTCGCCGTGCTGGCTGCACACCAGGAGCAGGGTGGTGGCCGCGTGCCGGGCGCCGACGCGGGCGAGTCGGAGCGGGCGGCCCTGTCCGGTGGTGCCGATCCGGGTGACCAGGACCCGGTCGCTCCCCCGGTCGACGGCGGCGAGGAAGTCCTGCTCCTCGGGCTGGGTGGTCCAGCGGGCTCCGTTCGTCCGCTCGAATCCGGTGCGCGGCGGGGCCGCGGTGGCGTGCGCGGGCGCGGTCACGAGGGGGGCGGCCAGGGCCGTGGCGGTGACCGCCACGGCCAGGGCGCGCAGACGGGGGACCATCAGTGGCCGCCTCCCGGGACACGGCTGGGTGCGCTCGGGTCGCGCAGGCCGTCGAGGACGGACGGGTGCGTGATGCCGGTGGGGTTCGCGGTCGCCGCGGCGAAGGCGCGGGTGCCGCCGGCCAGCGGGACCCGGGCCGACGTGCGCGACAGGTCGATCGCAAGCGTCGGCGTGCTCGACGGCGGGTCGATGAGGTCCTTGTCGGTGCCCGCGACGACGAGCGCGAGGCGGTGGCCCCTGGGGACGACGTGGTCGGTGGCCGCCAGGTCCAGCGTGATGGTGTAGGCCCGGCCCGGGGTGAGCGGGACACCCTTCGCGTCCGAGGCGTGGTTGCCGAGGTCGGCCCAGCCCCGGCTGATCACCGTGTACTCGACGTCCGCCGTCCTGGCCGCCGTCTCCTTGAAGCAGGAGCTGTCGCCGGCCGTGCTCGGTCCCCAGCAGGTGCGGCCCGTGAGCGTCGTGATGCCCTCGCCGGAGGCGGCGTAGTCGCGGATGGTGTCCGGGCCCAGGTCGACCAGGACCGCGGAGAGGTGCGCGGTCGAGGTGGTCGGGGTGGCGGTGACGGTCACGCGGGAGGAGCCGGACAGCCGGAGGTCGCGCGTCAGCACCGGGGTGGTGAAGCCGGCCTTCTCGGGAGTCGGCCGGTCGATCCGGGCGGCCCAGTCGGTCTCGCTCGCCCGCGGGTCGTCGGTGAAGGTCTCGGTTCCGGACCCGGCGCGCAGCCCGAGGGTGCCGACGCCGGCCTGGGCGCCCTTGCCGGGACGCAGGCGTACGGCGTCCGTGCCGCGCGGCGGCCAGACGCGCGAGGTCTCCCAGGTGCCGGGGCCGCGCTCGATGTCGGCCATCGGCTCGTCGTCGACGCCGTTGTCGTAGCCGAGGAGTTCGTGGTCGAACCAGCGGTGCAGCGTGTCGACCCAGGCGGTGCGGCGGAAGTCGAAGGGGTCGACGTGGCCGGTCTGGGAGAGCCAGATCCTGCGCTCGACGCCGTTCCTCGCGAGGGCGCTCCACCACTGGCCGAAGTGCTTGGTGCGGACGTTGAGGTCCTGCATGCCGTGGACGACGAAGACGCTCGCCCGCACGCGGTCCGCGTGGCGCACGTAGTCGCGCTCGGTCCACAGCGGGGTCAGGTCACCGGTGCGCGGGGCCTGGTCGACGAGCTTCTGCTGGACGGCGGCGCACCGTGCGCGGGCGTCGGGGCTCTCGACATAGTCGGAGAGCCATTCGGGGCCGGAGTCGTACAGCGGGGCGCCCTTGGCGAAGTAGTAGTCGTACCAGGAGGAGATGGCGCTGATGGGGACGATCGTCTCCAGGCCCTCGACTCCGGTGGCGGCGACGCCGTTGGCGATCGTGCCGTCGTAGCTCTTGCCGATCATGCCCGTGCGGCCGTTGGTCCAGCCGGCCTGGGCACGGTCGGCGCCGGTGCGGGTCGTGTAGCCCTTGGCCCGCCCGTTGAGCCAGTCGACGACGGCTTTCGCGGACTGGACGTCGGAGCGGCCGCCCACGTCCACGCATCCGTCGGAGCGGTTGGTTCCGGCCAGGTCGACGCCGACGAAGGCGTAGCCGCGCGGCACGAAGTAGTTGTCGTAGAACAGCGGCATCTGCACGACGTCGCCGTTCGCGTCGTACGTCTTCTTCTGGCTCTCGTTGCCGCGCCCGCAGCAGGAGTAGTACGGGCTGGCGTCCATGATCACGGGTACCTTGCGGCCCCGCTGGGCGGGTTCGCGGGGGCGGACGATGTCGACGGCCACACGGTCCGTCCTCCCGTCGGCGTCGCCGTCCAGGCCGGTGTCGACCCATACGGACTCGCGGACGGCGTTCTCGTAGGAGTAGACCGGTGTGCTCTCCCGTGGCGCGGTGTGTGCGACGGCGGGGGACACGAAGGAGGCCAGCAGGGCGGCGGTGGCCGCGGTCGCGAGAGATCTCCAGGCGGTGAGGCGCACACGGCGCGCACGTTTCGGCATGCGCGGAAGGTACCCCGGTCAACTCCCGTGCAAAAGGGGGCTCTTGCAAGGTGCGTACGGCGTCGTGGCTCATGTCGGCCGAATGGCGATCGTGTGACAGGCGGGGCCGTGGACATGACCGGGGCGGCGGCGACTGAATAGTCTCCGGACAGACTCCCTGACCCTACGACTTGGAGCTCTCGTGCACCGCAGACTCATCGCCCCGGGCGCGCTCGCGGCCTGCCTCCTGCTGGCGATCCCGGCATCGGCGGCCGACGTCTCCCCCGGGGCACCGGGGATCGGCGACCCCTACTACCCGGCCTACGGCAACGGCGGATACGACGTCTCGCACTACGACCTGCGGCTGAAGTACCAGCCCCGGACGGACGAGTTGGAGGGGACGGCGACCCTCCTGGCGACGGCGGAGCAGGACCTGTCGCGGTTCGATCTGGACTTCCTGCTCGATGTGAGCGAGGTGCGGGTGAACGGCGCGAAGGCGTCCTTCGCGCGTTCGGGCGAGCACGAACTGGAGATCACTCCGGCCCGGCCCCTCGCGAAGGGCACCCCGATCACCATCGTCGTCCGCTACGCCGGAGTGCCGTCCACGAAGACCGCCTACGGCTTCTCGACCTGGCACCGCACCCCCGACGGCGCCGTCGCGGCGGACGAACCCGAGGCGGCGTGGTGGTGGTATCCGAGCAACGACCACCCGCGGGACAAGGCGACGTACGACGTGTCGGTGTCGGTGCCGGACGGGACCCAGGCGATCTCCAACGGCACCCTGCAGTCGACGAGTTCGCGGCTGGGCTGGACCCGCTACAACTGGCGGTCCAGCAAACCGCAGGCCACGTACCTGACCACGCTCGCGGTCGGGAGGTTCGACATCACCACGGGGGCGACGTCCGACGGCGTCCCCGTGATCAACGCGTACAGCAAGGACCTCGGGGCCGACGCCGGGGCCGCCCGGGCGAGCGTCGAACGCACCGCGGAGATCACCGACTGGCTGACGGGCTACTTCGGCCCCTACCCGTTCAACTCGGTCGGCGGCTACGTCCCGAACACCACTACCGGATACGCCCTGGAGACCCAGACCCGGGTGTTCTACAGCCCCCGCCAGTTCGCGAGCGGGTCGAACACGTCCGTCGTCGTGCACGAGCTGGCCCACCAGTGGTACGGCGACGACGTGTCCCTCTCGGCGTGGAAGGACATCTGGATCAACGAGGGTTTCGCGCGGTACGCGCAGTGGCTGTGGTCGGAGCACGAGGGCGAGGGCACCGCGCAGGAGCTCGCGGACTACGTGTACGCGTCGCATCCGGCGGACGACGCCTTCTGGACGGTCGCGCCGGGTGACCCGGGTGCGGAGCACCAGTTCGACATCGCGGTCTACGACCGGGGCGCACTGGCGGTGCAGGCGCTGCGCAACGAGATCGGGGACGACGCGTTCTTCGCCGTGCTGAAGGGCTGGCCGAAGGAGCACGCGTACGGCAACGCGTCCGTGGACGACTTCCGGGCGTACGCGGAGAAGGTGTCCGGCGCGTCGCTCGCCACGCTCTTCGACACCTGGCTGTACCGGCCCTCGAAGCCGGACGCGCCCGCGGCGCGGGGTGCGTCGATCGCGCGGGAGACGGGGACGGACGGTGTGCCCGCCCGGCCCAGGTCGTGGAGGAAGATCGCCGCGACCGACACGGTGCACTGACACCGGGCCCCCGGCGGAAGCCGGGGGTCACCCGTCCGTCCGCCCGCGCCGTGGCGGGCGGACGGCCCGCCGGAGGGGCTCGTCCGGGCCGTCAGTGCCCGGATTCGGCCGGGGCCGCGACAGGCTCGCCCACGATGCGGCTCGCCAGCTCCGACGCCAGCTCGGAGACCGACATGCGCAGTTCGGCGTCGGCGGCCGCCCGCTCGGACGCGATGCGGGCCGCGGCCCGGGCGACGAGCGCGTCCCGCTCCCGCCGGCCGTCCTCGCGGGCGGCGGCGATCAGGGCGACACCCTCTTCCCGGGCCCGCTGCCGGACGCGGGCGGAGTCGTGGCGCGCCTCGGCCAGGAGCCTGTCCGCCCGGTCGCGCTCGGCCGCGGCGGCGGCCCGGACGGCGTCCGCCCGCTCCGCGGCGCCCTCGATCGCGTCGTGCCGGGCGTCGAGCGTCCGGTGCAGCCGCGGCAGCACGCGGGCGATGTAGAGATACACCACGGCGAACAGCGGCAGCGCGAAGAGGAGGTCGGTCACCTTCGGGTTGAGCGGGCCTATGGGGTACGGAATCAGTTCCATGACCGGGATCTACCCGCTCACATGTACGGAACTTACCCACATCTACGCCAGAGTTGACCGAAAGTCACCGTCTCGGGACGGGAAGGGACGGGGCCGCCGCCGGCGCCCCGTGCCCGCCGGACGGGGGCGGGGCGCTAGTCGGTGAGCCGGGTCAGCTCCTGGTCCGTGGACTGCGAGACCCGGCGCCGCACCGCGAACCAGCCGCCGACCAGCAGCGCCGCGACCAGCGGGATGAGGAGCAGCGTCTTGCGGCCGACCTCCGGGTCGTTCCACATCAGGCCCAGCACGGCGACGAGGAAGGCGATCGTGACGGTCTCGGTGACCGGGCTGCCGGGGAGCCGGAAGGAGGGGCGGGTCACCAGGCCTTCCCGGGCGCGGCGGACGAACACCAGATGGCAGATCATGATGATCACCCAGGTGCTGATGATGCCCAGGGACGCCACGTTCAGGACGATCTCGAAGGCCTGGCTCGGCATGAGGTAGTTCAGGACGACACCGAGCACGCACACCGCGCAGGTCAGCAGGATGCCTCCGTACGGGACCTGGCTGCGGTTCATCCGGGCGGTGAACCTCGGTGCGGAGCCCGCCATGGCCATGGACCGCAGGATGCGGCCGGTGGAGTACAGGCCGGAGTTCAGCGACGACATCGCCGCCGTCAGGACCACCAGGTTCATCACGTCGCCCGCCGCCGGGACGCCGATCTTCGACAGCACGGTGACGAACGGGCTCTCGCCGGCCGAGTAGAGCGAGCCGGGCAGCAGCAGGGCGAGCAGGACGACCGAGCCGACGTAGAAGACGGCCACCCGCCACATGATCGAGTTCACCGCGCGCGGGACGACCTTCTCCGGCTCGGCGGTCTCGCCCGCCGCGACACCGACCAGCTCCAGGGCGGCGTAGGCGAAGATCACGCCCTGCATCACCAGGACGACGGGCATGACCCCGTGCGGCAGGAATCCGCCGTGGTCCGTGATGACGCCGACACCCGGCGTGCTGCCGCCGACCTCGTGCCGGGTCGCCAGCAGGAAGATGCCGACCAGCATGAACGCCACGAGCGTGGCGACCTTGACGATCGCGAACCAGAACTCCATCTCACCGAAGATCTTGACCGAGATCAGGTTCACGGCCAGCACCACCGCGAGCGCGACGAGGGCGAGGACCCACTGCGGGATGTCGGTGAAGAGGCTCCAGTAGTGCGTGTAGAGCGCGATGGCGGTGATGTCCGCGATCCCGGTCGTGGACCAGTTGAGGAAGTACATCCATCCGGCGACGTACGCGCCCTTCTCGCCGAGGAACTCGCGCGCGTACGACACGAAGGACCCCGAGGAGGGCCGGTAGAGGACCAGCTCGCCGAGGGCGCGCACGACGAAGAAGGCGAAGACGCCGCAGACCAGGTAGGCCAGGGCCAGCGCGGGGCCCGCGTCGTGGAGCCGGCCGCCGGCTCCGAGGAAGAGTCCGGTGCCGATCGCCCCGCCGATCGCGATCATGTTGACGTGCCGGGCCTTGAGGTCCTTGCTGTAACCGGCGTCGCCCGCGTCGGCGGGGGTGCCGGTGGCGTCGGTGCGGGAAGCAGCCCTGGCCGTGTCTACGGCGTCCTTGCTCACGGGTGGATCAACTCTCTGGTGCCCCCGCGTACCGCGTACACGGGTGTCCGGATGTGTCTGGCCTGCGCCGTTCCTGTCGTGGCACGGACCAAGGCGCCACCTTCCCGCGCGGATCCGCCCGCATGCGATGGCCCATCTCACACAGCGGCGCATCTCACATGCTGATCAAGGGCTGTACACGGCGCCCGGAACGTGCATGAGGAGGCTCCCGGTCAGGGCGGATCCGGGCCGTCGCGTCCGCTTTCACAACACTGGTGAGACAGCAATACTGTTGCACCGGATCACCGCACCACCCGGAGAGGCGAGGGGCTGCCATGACGACGGACACCGAGGAGCCGACGCTCACGGTCGACGAACTGGCCGCGCAGGCGGGCGTCACGGTCCGTACGGTCCGCTTCTACAGCACCAGGGGCCTGCTGCCGCCGCCCGTGATCGGACCGCGGCGGGTGGGCCACTACAGCCGCCGGCACCTGGGTCGGCTGGCACTCATCGAGGAGCTGCAGCACCAGGGCATGACGCTGGCGGCGATCGAGCGCTATCTCCAGCAGCTGCCGCCGGACCTGAGCGCCCAGGACCTCGCCATCCACCGGGCCGTGGTCGCCTCGTGGGCGCCGGACACCGCGGAGGAGGTCTCCCTGGAGGAACTTGAGCGGCAGGCGGGCCGGCCGCTGGACGAGGCGGACCTGGACCGGCTCGTCGCCATGGACCTGATCGTCCGCACCTCCGGAGGGTTCCGCGCGGACCCGGGGCTGCTGCGGCTCGGCGTCCAGCTCCTCGACGTGCCGATCGCGCACGAGGCCATCCTCGCGGCGCGCACCGTCCTGCTGGAGCACTCGCGGGCGGCGGCGCACGAACTGTCCACGCTGCTGCGGGAGGCGGTGGGCGGGCGCGAGTCCGTCGCCGCGGTCAAGTCCCTGTCCGCGCACATGCAGCCGCTCGTGGTGCAGGCCCTGCTCACCAGCTTCCAGCGCTCCCTGAAGGAGGAGCTGCGGGAGTGGCTCAAGGAGACCTGAGCCACGGGTGCACGGCGGACCCGGGCCACCGGTGCACAGCATCCGGACGCGGTACGGCGGGGCGGGGAAGTGTCCTCGGCTCCCCCGCCCCGCCGTCCCGTCGCTCCGTTCCTACCGGTCGCCGAACCGCTCGCCCTTCTCCGCCTTCTCGACGAGCAGCGCCGGAGGCGTGAACCGGTCGCCGTAGCGCTCGGCCAGCTCACGGGCGCGCGTCACGAAACCGGCGGGGCCGCCCTCGTACCCGTTGATGTACTGGAGCACGCCGCCCGTCCAGCCCGGGAAGCCGATGCCGAGGACGGACCCGATGTTGGCGTCGGCCACGGAGGTCAGGACGCCCTCCTCCAGGAGGCGGACGGTGTCCAGGGCCTCGGCGAAGAGCATGCGCTCCTGCATGTCCTCGAACGGGATGCGGTACCCCGGCTTCGTGAAGTGCTCGCGCAGTCCGGGCCACAGCTTGCCGCGCCTGCCGTCCTCCCCGTACTCGTAGAAGCCCGCTCCCCCGCTGCGTCCCGGGCGGCCGAACTCGTCGACCATCCGGTCGATGACCTCCTCGGCGGGGTGGGCCGCCCAGGTGCCGCCCGCCTCCTCGACGGCGCGCCGGGACTCCTGGCGGATCTTGCGCGGCAGGGTGAGGGTCAGTTCGTCCATGAGCGAGAGGACCTTGGCCGGATAGCCGGCCTGCGCCGCCGCCTGCTCGACGGAGGCGGGCTCGACGCCCTCGCCGACCATCGCGACACCCTCGTTGATGAAGTGCCCGATGACACGGGAGGTGAAGAAGCCGCGGGAGTCGTTCACCACGATCGGGGTCTTGTTGATCTGCCGGACCAGGTCGAAGGCCCGGGCCAGTGCCTCGTCGCCGGTCCACTCGCCCTTGATGATCTCCACCAGTGGCATCTTGTCGACGGGCGAGAAGAAGTGCAGCCCGATGAAGTCGGTCTGCCGCTCCACGCCCTCGGCGAGCACGGTGATGGGCAGGGTGGAGGTGTTGGAGCACAGCAGCGCGTCGGGCTCGACGATGTGCTGGATCTCCTGGAACACCTTGTGCTTGAGCGACGTGTCCTCGAAGACCGCCTCGATCACGGCGTCACAGCCCGCCAGGTCCTGCGGGTCGGCGGTGGCGGTGATGCGGGCCAGCAGCGCGTCCGCCTTCTCCTGGGTCGTACGTCCCTTGGCGACCGCCTTGGCGCAGAGCTTCTCCGAGTAGCTCTTCCCCTTGGCCGCGGCGTCGGCCGACACGTCCTTCAGGACGACGTCGATGCCGGCGCGGGCGCACGAGTAGGCGATGCCCGCGCCCATCATGCCGGCGCCGAGGACGGCGACCCTGCGGACCGGGCGCGGCTCGATGCCGTCGGGCCGGTTGGCGCCGGAGTTGACCGCCTGCAGGTCGAAGAAGAACGCCTGGATCATGTTCTTGGCGGTCTGCCCGGTGACCAGCTCGGTGAAGTAGCGCGCCTCGATGGTCAGCGCGGTCTCGAAGTCGACCTGCGAACCCTCGACGGCGGCCGCGAGGATGTTGCGCGGGGCCGGGTAGGGAGCGCCGTTCAGCTGCTTCTTCAGGTTCGCCGGGAAGGCGGGCAGGTTGGCGGCGAACCGCGGGTTCGAGGGCGTGCCGCCGGGGATCTTGTAACCCGGCTTGTCCCAGGGCTGCTGGGACTCGGGGTTGGCGTCGATGAAGGCGCGCGCCTTGGCGAGCATCTCCTCGGGCGTGGCGGCCAGTTCGTGGACCAGGCCGTTGTCCAATGCCCGCTTCGGCGCGTACTGGGTGCCCTGGAGCAGCACCTTCAGCAGCGCGTCGGCGATGCCCATGAGGCGTACGGTGCGGGTGACGCCGCCGCCCGCGGGCAGCAGGCCGAGGGTGACCTCGGGCAGGCCGATCTTGGAGCCGGGGGCGTCCAGCGCGACGCGGTGGTGGGAGGCGAGGGCGATCTCGTAACCGCCGCCGAGGGCCGCGCCGTTGATGGCGGCGACGACGGGCTTGCCGAGGGTCTCGATGCGGCGCAGGGAGGACTTGATGGCCGTGCCCGTCTCGAACGCCTGCCGGGCGTCCTCGGGGCCGACCTTCATCATGTCCTTCAGGTCGCCGCCCGCGAAGAAGGTCTTCTTGGCGGAGGTGTAGATGATGCCGCGGATGGAGTCCTTCTCGGACTCGGCGCGCTCGGCGACCGCCGCGATGGAGTCCCGGAAGGCCTGGTTCATCGTGTTGGCGGACTGGTTGGGGTCGTCGAGGACGAGGGTGACGACGCCGGTCTCGTCCTGTTCCCAGCGGATGGTGGTGCTCTCGGTCATGAGGAGGGTCTCCGTGTAGGTCTCGTGGGCCGCTGGGGAGTTACAGGCGCTCGATGATCGTGGCGATGCCCATGCCGCCGCCGACGCACAGGGTGGCGAGGCCGTAGCGCTTGTCCTGGCGCTCCAGTTCGTCGACGAGGGTGCCGAGGATCATCGCGCCGGTGGCACCGAGGGGGTGACCCAGCGCGATGGCACCGCCGTTGACGTTGACCTTGTCCAGGGACAGGCCCATGTCCTTCACGAAGCGCAGCACGACCGCCGCGAAGGCCTCGTTGATCTCGACGAGGTCGATGTCGTCGATGGTCAGACCGGCCTTGGCGAGGGCCTTGCGGGTGGCGGGCGCGGGACCGGTGAGCATGATCGTCGGCTCGGAGCCGGAGACGGCCGCGGAGACGATCCGGGCGCGCGGGGTGAGGCCGTAGCGCTCCCCGACCTCGCGCGAGCCGACCGCCACGAGCGAGGCCCCGTCCACGATGCCGGAGGAGTTGCCCGCGTGGTGGACGTGGTCGATCTCCTCGACCCAGTGGTACTTCTGCAGGGCCACCGCGTCGAAGCCGCCGAGTTCGCCGATGTCGGCGAAGGAGGGCTTGAGCCGGCCGAGCGAGTCGGCGGTGGTGCCCGGGCGCAGGTGCTCGTCGTGGTCGAGGACGACCAGGCCGCTGCGGTCCCTGACCGGCACGACGGACCTGCCGAAGCGGCCGTCCTTCCAGGCCGCGGCGGCGCGCTCCTGGGAGAGGGCCGCGTACTCGTCGACGTCGCGGCGCGTGAACCCCTCGATGGTCGCGATCAGGTCGGCGCCGATGCCCTGCGGCACGAAGTTGGTCTCGATGTTGGTCATCGGGTCGGCGAACCAGGCGCCGCCGTCCGAGGCCATCGGCACCCGCGACATCGACTCGACGCCACCCGCGAGCACCAGGTCCTCCCAGCCCGAACGGACCTTCATGGCGGCCAGGTTGACCGCTTCCAGGCCCGAGGCACAGAAGCGGTTCTCCTGGACGCCGGCGACGGTGTCGGGCAGTCCGGCGGCGATCGCGGCGATGCGCGCGATGTCGGAGCCCTGGTCGCCGACCGGGCCGACGACGCCGAGCACGATGTCGTCGATCGCGGCCGGGTCGAGGCCCGGGAACCGGTCGCGGATCTCGTGGATGAGTCCGACGACCAGGTCGATGGGCTTGGTGCCGTGCAGGGCGCCGTTCGCCTTGCCGCGGCCGCGCGGGGTGCGGATCGCGTCGTACACGTACGCTTCGGTGCTCACTGATAAGCCTTTCGGAAAGGGCCAGGAGGGTTGGGGGCTTCTAGCCGAGCAGGGAGCGGCCGATGATCTCCTTCATGATCTCGGTGGTCCCGCCGTAGATGGTCTGGATGCGTCCGTCGGTGAAGGCCCTGGCGACGCGGTATTCCGTCATGTAGCCGTATCCGCCGTGCAGTTGCAGGCAGCGGTCGGCGACGCGCTTCTGCAGTTCGGTGGCCCACCACTTGGCCATCGAGGCGTGCACGGCGTCGAGTTCGCCGTTCGCGTGGTCGACGATGCAGCGGTCGAGGAAGGTGCGGGTGACGGCGCACTCGGTCGCCATCTCCGCTATCTCGAAGCGGATGTGCTGGAGCTTGGAGAGCGGCCGCCCGAAGGCCTCGCGCTCCTTGACGTACTCCGTGGTGATCTCCAGCAGGTACTCCGCGGCCGCGATCCCGGCGACGGCGATGCCCATGCGCTCCTGGGCGAGGTTCGTCATGAGATGGAGGAAGGCGCCGTTCAGTTCGCCGAGCAGGTTCTCCTTGGGCACGCGCACGTCGTGGAAGAACAGCTCGGCCGTGTCCTGCGACTTCTGGCCGATCTTGTCCAGGTTGCGGCCGCGTTCGAAGCCCTCCGCGCCGCGCTCGACGACCAGCAGGGACAGGCCCTTCGCGCCGCCCTCCGGGGTCGTCTTCGCGACCACGATCACCAGGTCGGCGAGGATGCCGTTCGAGATGAAGGTCTTGGAACCGTTGAGCAGCCAGTGGTCGCCCCGGTCCTCGGCGTGCGTCCTGATGCCCTGCAGGTCGGATCCGGCGCCCGGTTCGGTCATGGCGATCGCCGTGATCAGCGTGCCGTCGCAGAACCCGGGCAGCCAGCGCCGCTTCTGCTCCTCGGTCGCGAGGTCCGTCAGGTACGGCCCGATGATGTCGTTGTGCAGACCGAGGGCGAGCCCGGCGGCACCGGCGCGGGTGAACTCCTCGGCCAGGACGGCGCTGTAGCGGAAGTCGGGGTTGCCGCCGCCTCCGTACTCCTCCGGCACGGCGAGCCCGAGGAGCCCCTGCTTCCCGGCCGCCCGCCAGGCCTCCCGGGAGACGATGCCGTCCTTCTCCCACTGCTCGTAGTACGGCAGCACCTCCTTGGCGAGGAAGGTGCGGACGGTCTCGCGGAACGCGTCGTGCTCGGCGGAGAAGATCTGCCGCTTCATTGCTCCAAGCCCCCTAGAGCCAGTTCTTGACGGTCTCGACCAACTTCGCCGGCTCCTCGCCGACGGGTGTGACGTTCAGCATGGTGACTCCTGCCTCGCGGAACGCCTCGACGCGCTCGCGGACGTAACCCTCGGGTCCGCAGAGCGACATGAGCTCGCAGAACTCGTCCGGCACCGCCGCCTCGGCCTCCCGCTTCTTCCCGGAGAGGTACAACTCCTGGATGAGGGCGGCCTCCTTCTCGTAGCCGTACGCCACCGCGAGGTCGTTGTAGAAGTTCTTGCCGGGCGCACCCATGCCGCCCACGTAGAGGGCGATCCTGGGGCGCGCGAGGTCGCGCAGCGCCGTCGCGTCGTCGCCGATGGCGAGCAGGCCGCCGGCGACGGTCTGCAGCGGGCCGAGGGCCGGGTCCCGGCGCGCCGTGCCCTCCGCGAGGGCGGTCCCCCACACCTGGTGCGCCTTCTCCGGGATGAAGAGGGTGGGCAGCCAGCCGTCGGCGATCTCGGCGGTCATCCGCACGTTGGCGGGCCCCAACGAGGCGACGTAGAGCGGCACTTCGGAGCGCACCGGCCTGGTGAGGATCTTCAGCGGCTTGCCGAGGCCGCCGGGGCGGGGCATGTCCGTGATGCCGTGGTGGTCGATGGTCTCGCGGCGCAGGATGCGCCGGGTCAGCTCGACGGCCTCGCGGGTGCGGCCCAGCGGCTTGTCGTACGCCTTTCCGTGCCAGCCCTCGACGACCTGGGGGCCGGAGGCGCCGAGGCCGATGAGCGCGCGGCCGCCGGAGACGGCGTCCAGCCCGGCCGCCGTCTGGGCGATGAGGGCGGGAGTGCGGGAGTAGACGTTGAGGATCGCGGCACCGATCTTCATGCGCTCGGTGCGGGCGGCGAGGTAGCCCATGACCGTGGGCGAGTCGAAGCCGTAGGCCTCGGCGACCCAGACGGCGTCCAGCCCGGCGGCTTCCAGGGCGGCCACCTCGTCGGCGGCCTGCCGGGGGTCGCCCGCGTAGTCGAGCGGGAGGGAGAGCTCCATCAGTTGCCGTCCTTCGTGTCGACGTCCGCCGTGTCGCGGTCCGTCATGGTGTCGCCGTTCCCGGCGAGCCGGGGAAGGTCCCAGTCGCGGGCCACGTCCGCGGTGCCCGCGCCCGGCCGGGCGGGTCCGCCGCGGACGGAGGTCGGGGTGGCGGAGAAGCGGGGCGCCGGGGCCGGCTGGGTGATGCCGCCGTGGTCGGTGAAGGTGCCGCGGGCGGCCAGATGCGGGTGGGCCGGGGCCTCGCGCAACGACAGCACGGGCGCCACGCAGGCGTCGGACCCCTCGAAGACCGCGGTCCACTCGTCGCGCGTCCGGGTCCGGAAGCGGGCCGCGACCGTCTCGCGCAGGTCGGCCCAGCGCGTGAGGTCCTTGCGGGGCGGTGCGTCGGCCCCGATGCCGAGCAGGGTCACGAACTCGTCGTAGAACTGCTGCTCCAGGGCGCCCACCGCCATGTACCGGCCGTCCGCCGTCTCGTACGTCCCGTAGAAGGGGCAGCCGCCGTCGAGCAGGTTGGCGCCGCGCCGGTCCTGCCAGCCGCCGGCGGCCAGCATGCCGTGGATCATCGCGGACAGGTGCGCGGTCCCGTCGACGATGGCCGCGTCCACAACCTGCCCGGCGCCGGTCGCGCGGGCGTGGTGCAGTGCCGCGAGGACACCGACGACGAGGTAGAGCGAACCGCCCGCGTAGTCGCCGAGGAGGTTCGCAGGGACCTGGGGTGCTCCGTCGGGGTCCCCGATCATGCCGAGCGTGCCCGTCAGCGCGATGTACGCGATGTCGTGGCCGGCCCGCGGGGCGAGCGGCCCCTCCTGGCCCCAGCCGGTCATGCGCCCGTAGACGAGCCGGGGGTTGCGGGCGTGGCAGTGCGCGGGGCCGACGCCCAGGCGCTCGGCGACGCCGGGGCGGTAGCCCTCGATGAGCACGTCCGCGCGCTCCACCAGGTCGAGGACGAGGCCCGGCCCGTCCGCGGCCTTCAGGTCGACGATCACCGACCGCTTGTTCCGGTTGGTGACGTCGTACGCCGGGTCGATCGCGAGACCCGCGCCGCCCGGCCGGTCGACGCGGACGACGTCCGCTCCGAGATCTGCGAGGAGCATGGCGGCGAACGGGCCGGGCCCGATGCCCGCCAGCTCGACCACACGCACGCCGGCGAGCGGGCCGTGCCCCGCCGTTCCTGCCGCTGCCATCGGGCCCCCAGCACTGTGACACCACTGATGTGACATCAGCGATGTTAAAGAACGTGTTCCACACCGGACAAGCCCTTGACGAGCAAGCGCTTAGTTAAATTCTGGGCACGGACCGGCCCCTCGTCGTTCAGCTCCTCGCACCTCACGCTAGCCTCGGCCACCGGGAACGGCGCGGAACGAACGGCTGAGAGGTGTCATGACCATGCAGGACAGGGCGGAACGCGCGTACGACATCGTGCTCTTCGGAGCCACGGGCTTCGTCGGCACACTCACCGCGGAGTACCTCGCCGCGCACGCGCCCGAGGGCCTGCGCTGGGCCATCGCGGGACGCAGCACGGAGAAGCTCGAACAGCTGCGGAAGCGGATCGCGGGGTCCTCGGAGATCGGGGTGCTCCGGGCCGACGTGTCCGACCCGGCATCGTTGCGCGCTCTCGCCGGGAGCGCGCGCGTGGTCGCCACGACGGTCGGGCCGTACATCAGCTACGGCGAGGAACTGGTCGCCGCCTGCGCGGACGCCGGCACCGACTACGTGGACCTCACCGGCGAGCCGGAGTTCGTGGACCTGATGTACGTCCGCTACGACGCGCGGGCGCGGGAGACCGGGGCGCGGCTCGTGCACGCCTGCGGATTCGACTCGGTCCCGCACGATCTCGGCGCGTACTTCACGGTGCGGCAGCTGCCCGAGGGGGTGCCGCTGACCGTCGACGGTTTCGTCCGCGCCCGGGGCATGTTCTCCGGCGGCACGTTCGCCTCGGCGCTCGGCCAGCTCGCCCGCGGGCGGCACGTCCTGGCCGCGGCACGGGACCGCAAGCGGCACGAGCCGCGCCTGGTGGGACGGCGGGCGTACGCGCCGCCGGCCGCGCCGCGGTTCGCCAAGGAGGTCGGGGCGTGGGCGTTGCCGCTGCCCACGATCGACCCGCAGGTGGTCCAGCGTTCCGCGCGGGCCGTGGAGCGCTACGGTCCCGACTTCCGCTACCGGCACTACGCAGCCGTCGAGCGGCTGCCGATCGCGCTGGGCGGGGTCGCGGCGGTCGGCACCCTGTTGGCGGCGGCCCAACTCCCGCCCGCCCGGCGCTGGCTGTCGGACCGGGTCAAGCCCGGTGAGGGGCCGAGCGAGGCGAAGCGTGCGAAGAGCTGGTTCTCGGTGCGGTTCGTCGGCGAGGGCGGCGGGCGGCGGGTCTTCACGGAGGTCGCGGGCGGGGACCCTGGGTACGGCGAGACCGCGAAGATCCTCGCCGAAGGAGCACTGTCGCTCGCGTTCGACGACCTGCCGAAGACCGCGGGTCAGGTCACGACGGTGACGGCCATGGGCGACGCCCTGACGGAACGCCTCCGCCGGGCGGGCATCGTCTTCCGGGTCGCTGCCACGCGCTGACGACGCGGACAGGGCGCCGGGCGGGACCGCTGCCCCGGCCACGGACGGGCGCCTGCCACGCCGACCGGGGGCGGGGGTTCCGGATGCCGGGCCGCGACCGCCCGCCGACCGCGCGGACCGGTCGCCCGGTCCGGGTGGGGCTGCGGTGTCCTTCCGCGGCCCCACCCCGGGTCACCGGCGGCTACAGCGGCCAGCCCAGGACCGTGTAGATCATTCCGCCGATCCAGCCGAGTCCGGCGATGACGGCCAGGACGAGGGCGGCCGTCACGGCGCGCTCGACGGGCTGGCCCGGGTGGGCGGGGGCTCTGTGGGACCGGTGCGTCGTCATGCGGGCAGCCTGCCGCCGGGGCCGCGGCGGCCGCATCCGTACAGGTACTCAGATCCCGCCCGGCGACGGCCCGGCGTACTCAGATCCCGCCCCGCGACAGCCCGGCGTACTCGGTTCCGGCGCCATGGAGGCCCGGCGTACTCGGTTCCCGCCCCGCGACGGCCCGGCGTACTCGGTTCCCGCCCCGCGACGGCCGGAACTGGCGGCTCGGCGTACTCGGCTCTTCCGGCCCGGTGTCGGCACGGCGTGCGGCCTGCCGGCTTCCGGGGCGAGGCGGTTCGGGACCGGTCGACCGGGCGGCCCGAGCCCGCTTCACCCCGTGGCCTCCTTCAGGGCGTGCCGGCAAAGGGCGTCCGCCCTGCGGGTGGACTCCGGGAGCCGGTACTTCGGTGTGAGCGCGAGTGTGTGCGCGCAGGCGGTGTCCAGATCGACCCGGTGGCCGACGGAGACGAACACCGGCTTCGTGCCGTCCCGGGTGCGCAGGGCGCGGCCGACCTCCTCCTCGTCCGCGAGCAGTGGGGACACACTGCCTCGGCGGACACCCGGCTCCTCGTAGGAGAACGTGAACGGGTTCTTCGCGACGCCGATCGTGGGCAGCCCGGTCAGCACCCCGAGGTGGCTGGCGAGACCGAAGCGGCGCGGGTGGGCGAGTCCGTAGCCGTCGCAGACCACGAGGCCGGGCCCGCAGGGCAGGGCGTCGAGCGCGGCCAGGACGGTCGGGATCTCGCGGAAGGCGAGCAGACCGGGCACGTACGGAAAGGAGACCTGTCCGACGGCGGTGGCCTCCGCGACCACGTCGAGGGTCGCGGCGTCCAGCACGACGGCGGCGGCGGCCACGACGTCCCGCTCGTCGTCGTAGGCGACGTCGACGCCGGTCACCCGGCCGCCGCCGGGCGGCGGGCCCGGCTCGTCGCGCACCACCCGGGCCCGCAACTCGTCCTGCACGGCGCGCGCTTGCTCCTCGGTGGCGGGCCAGCCCGCCGGAATGCCTACGGTCGTCATGGTCCTGCCGAGGGTACGGTCCTCACCGGACCGGCCGACCGTCCGGGGCCCGTCGTCGGGCGTACGAGGCTCTCGGCACGCGGCGTCGTCCCGCAACCGGCGGCACCGTCCCCGCCGTTGCGGGGCCTTCCTCCCGTCGGGGGCGGCAGACGGGGCCGCTACCGTCGTCGGGCGCGCGCCGCGGCTGCTCCTTGTTCCTGTCCGAAGGGCCGAGGAGGTTGTGCCGCCCGGCCTCCCCCCGTACGGCTGGTCCTACGTGGGCCCCTGGGCGCCGTGGTGCGAGCGCCTGCCACCGCGCTCGCCGGACGACATGTCCTCGATGGACGTGCCCGGCGTCAGCGCTCCAGCCGGGCCACCCGGCCCTTCTCGCCGGAGGCCCAGCAGCCCCGGTCCGGTGCGCAGTCCACGGTGTCGTACGAACCCGTGTCGACCGTGCGCCAGGTGCGTCCGCCGTCCGTGGTCAGGTCGGTGCCCGTGGGCCCGACCGCGAGAGCGGCGGAGCGGCTGTGCGGGAGCCAGGCGACGCCCGAGCGGTAAGCGGGCGGGGGCTGGGCGGCGGTCGTCCAGTCGCGGCCGCCGTCGGAGGTGACCGCGGCCGCCCGGGGTGACGCCTGGTCGGCGCGGTAGTCGCCGCCGACGGCGAGCCCGTGGGCGCGGTCGCGGAAGGCGAGGGCGAAGACCCCGCGGGCGGGATCGCCGGCCGGGAGGGGCGCGTCGGCGGCCGTCCAGGTCAGTCCGCGATCGGCGGAGTGCAGCACGCGCGCGCGTGCGGCCCCGCCGGTGGCCAGCCAGGCGTCGCGCGGGCCCGAGGCGACCAGGCACTGGCCACCGGCCGCGAACCCGGCCTCGCCCTCCAGCGCCGCCGGCATCCCGGCGCTCGGCAGCACCTTCCAGGAGCGGCCCCCGTCGCCGGTCGAGAGGATGCGGAACTTCCCGTCGACCGGGTCGCTCATCGCCAGCCCGTGGCGGCGGTCGAAGAAGGTGACGCAGTCGTAGAAGGCCTTGGCGTCGGTGTTGCGGAAGGACTCGGTCCAGGTCGCCCCGCCGTCGTCGGTGCGCAGGATCCGGGACGCCTCGCCCTCGCCGATCGCCAGCACCACCGCGCGGCGCGCGTCGAACGCCTCGACGTCACGCAGTTCCAGGTCGGCGGCACCGGACGGTGACACGTTCCGCCAGTGCGTACCGCCGTCGGTGGTGCGCAGCACTGTGCCCTTGGACCCGGCCACCCAGGCGGTGCTCCGGCCGACCGCGGACAGCCCGCGGAACCGTACGTCCGTGCCGCTGTCCTTGAGTGCCCAGTGCGTGGAACCCCCGCCTCCCGGTGTCCCGCTCCGGGACTGCTGCGCCTGCGCGGGCGCCGCCGACCCGGCGGCGAGCGCCACCGCGCTCAGCCCCACGGCGAACAAACGGCTCGTGCGTCGCGTCTTCCCCAAGCCCCTCATGGCGGGTGAAGCTAGCCCACTCCCCCGGTGCCGTCCAGATGGCCTCCGGGGGAACCCGGAGAGCCCGACCGGGTGTCCGGAGACGACGGGGTGAGAAATGGATCACCCAGCGGAACGTCAGCCACTCCGAATGAAGTCGGTGACAGAGGTCACTCGGGTTTCATGTGCACGGATTGGCTCATTCCATCGTCTCCTCAAGTACCAGATCTCGTCCGTCCGGAGTCCGTCCAGCCGTCACAAGGGAGCAAGGCGTTGTCCACCGTCATCGAGCAGCCCGTAGAGGCCCGCCTCGTCGCCGCCGCGCCGCGGATGCCGAGCATTCCCGCAACGCTCCACTACGACCGGCAGGACCCCTTCGCCGTCCGCATGACCTTTCCCGCCCCCGCCACGCTGGAAGGCGTCGAGGTCTGCTGGACCTTCGCCCGCGAACTGCTCGTGTCCGGCTTGGAGGGGCCGGAGGGGGACGGCGACGTACGGGTGCGGCCGTACGGATACGACCGCACCGTCCTGGAGTTCCACGCCCCGGAGGGCACCGCGGTGGTGCACATCCGCTCGGGCGAGGTGCGCGGTTTCCTGGAGCGTACGACGGAGCTGGTGCCCTTCGGTCTCGAACACCTCCAGCTCGACCTGGACCACGATCTTGCGGAGCTGATTCGGGACGCGTGCTGACGGCTGCCGGCGGCCGCCTCGGGTGCCGTCCTAGCGGCTGCCGCCGATCAGGCCGTTGAGCTCGCCGTAGTCGAGGCCGTCGGCCAGCTCGTCGTAGGTTCCCTTGCCCAGCAGCTCCCGCGCGGCACGGCGGACCACGGCGTGCGCCGCCTGCGCGATGCCCGCGCCCGCGCTGATCCGGGCGACACCGAACGAGGCCAGCTCGGAGACGGTGGACGGCATCCAGTGGCCGACCATGACGTTCAGCGGTGCGTCGATGCCCTCGGCCAGCGTCTTGACGACCGCCGGGTCCACGGCACCGGGGACGAAGATGCCGTCGGCCCCGGCGGCGAGGAAGGCGGCGGCGCGCTCCAGCGTCTCCTCGACCGAACCGCCGCCGCGGAGGAAGGTGTCGGTGCGCGCGTTGACGAACAGCGGCACCCCGGCCTCGTCGGCCGCGGCGCGTGCCGCGGCGATGCGCTCCGCCTGCTCGCCGACGGGCCGCAGCACCCCGCTTCCGTCGTGCAGCGCGTCCTCGATGTTCACGCCCACGGCCCCGGCGGCGAGGACCGCCCGGACGGTGTCCTTGACGCCCTCGGCGTCGTCCGCGTAGCCGCTCTCGATGTCCGCCGTGACCGGGATCCGTACCCGGGCGGCGATCTGCTCGACGGCGGCGATCGCCCGGTCCCGGTCGACATGGTCCCCGTCGGCGGCGCCCAGCTCCCAGGCGATGCCCGCGCTGGTGGTCGCCAGAGCGGCGGCGCCCGCCTCCTCGACGAGCAGGGCGCTCACCGTGTCCCAGGCGTTGGGCAGGACGAGCGGGCGGCCGGGGACGTGCAGGGCGCGGAAGGCGGTGGCCGTGGCGTGGAGGGTGGTGTGAGTGGTCATATGCACGAGCCAACCATCGTGCGCTCAAGCGTGGCTAGCGAGAACCGGACAGGTACGTGGGACGGTCTCGGCCTGCGGTGACGGGCGGGTCGGCGGAACTCCGCCGCGACGGCCGACTCCCTTCCGGGGCAGCCGTGTTCAGCGGTGCGCGGGCCGACTCCGCGCCGTACGGGGGACGTTCGGGTGAGAGCCGGTCAACTCCCCGTTCCCGCACCGGCGGTCGAGGCCGCGGTGACCGCGACGATCATCGCCGTCCGCACCTCCTGGATGACCTTCTTCAGGGCGGGGGCGGCAGCCCCGCTCCGCTCCGTGAGTTCCTCGATGCGCGCCTTGTACTGCTTGCGGTCCTTGCCGGACACGAACGGGCGGAGTTCGGCCGCCGCGGCCAGCGCGACGAGGGCCGCGTCACGGTCGGAGACCTCGGCGACGGGCCGGTGCCCTTCCAGCACGAGCCGCGCCTCCTCCCGCAGCGCCGCCACCACCGGCACCCGGGCCAGCTCGTACTCCACGGACGGGAAGAGGCCGAGCACCCGCTTCTTCCGCGCCCGCAGATAGCCGTCGGCGGCGAGTTGCGCCCGCAGCGCGTCCAGGGTGACGCGCGCCCGCAGCGTCACCCATGTCTTCCACTTGCGGGGGCGTGACTCCTCGACGAGCTCCAGCAGGCCGTCGAGCACCAGGTCGCCGGTGCGGCCGTCGGCGTCGGCCGGGGTGGCGATGCCGTCCACGTCGGTGAGCAGCCCGCGCTGGGCCAGCTCCGTGAGAGCGCCGGCCCGGACCAGGTGGTGGAGGTGGGTCGCCCCGCTGACCTTGAGTTTCGTGGTGTCCCAGGCCAGCAGGTAGAGCCGGGCGGGCAGCGAGAGCGAGCCGTCGGGCACGGGGTCTCCTTCACGTCGTCGGGGGCGGGGCCCACCGTAGGCGGCGGGGCCCGGTGCCGTGTCGGCTCGGCTCCGGCGCCCCCTCCTTTTTTATTCCGTTGACAGCCCCGGGACCCCTTCCTACGGTGGAATGGTCCTGTTGCCGTCGATTGGAGAAGGACGTTGCTCGTCTGAGGTCCTGAGACACCGCGTCACTCGCGGCCGGCCCTGCCCGGCCTCCGTGTGCGCAGCGTGCGACCTCGGCGTTTCGAGCCGTCCTCCCGGCACGGGCCTTTTCTCTTGAGCCCCCTCCCGGACTGTCGTCACCTCGCGGTGTCCCGAACGCATTCCCCCGACCGCACCCGGCAACCGCGAGGCTCCATGTCCACCTTCCCCACGTCCATCACCTGTACCTCCCTGTCCTTCTCCTGGCCGGACGGCACCGCCGTCCTCGACGATCTGCAGGCCTCCTTCGGTCCCGGCAGGACCGGGCTCGTCGGTGCCAACGGCGCCGGCAAGTCGACCCTGCTGAAGTTGATCGCGGGCGATCTCACCCCGGCCGGCGGCACGGTCCGCGTCGCGGGCGAGGTCGGTCACCTTCCGCAGAACGTCACGCTCGACACCGCCCTGCGCGTCGACGAGGTGCTCGGCATCGCCGCGACCCGCGCCGCACTGCACGCCATCGAGGCGGGCGACGCGGCGGAGGAACACTTCACGGCCGTCGGCGACGACTGGGACGTGGAGGAGCGCGCGGAGGCGATGCTCGGCGAACTCGGTCTCGGCCACATCGGGTTGGACCGCACGATCGGCGAGCTGTCCGGCGGGGAGTCGGTGCTGCTGCGGCTGGCCGCGCTGCTGCTCCGGCGCCCCGACGTACTGCTCCTCGACGAACCGACGAACAACCTCGACCTGTACGCGCGAAGGCGGCTGTACGCGGCCGTCGAGGCCTGGTCCGGCGTGATGGTCGTGGTCAGCCACGACCGCGAACTCCTCGACCTGGTCGACCAGATCGCGGAGCTGCACTCCGGGGAGGTCACCTGGTACGGCGGCAACTTCTCCGCGTACGAGGAGGCGCTCAGCGGTGAACAGGAGGCGGCGGAGCGCATGATGCGCGTCGCCGAGTCCGATCTGCGGAAGCAGAAGCGCGAACTGGCCGACGCGCAGGTCAAACTGGCCCGCCGCAAGCGGTACGGGCAGAAGATGTTCGAGCAGAAGCGCGAGCCGAAGATCGTCATGGGGGCACGCAAGCGCGCGGCGCAGGAGTCCGCGGGCAAGCACCGCCTCCTGCACGAGGAGAGACTCGCCGAGGCCAGGGAGCGGTTCGACGAGGCGGCGAGCGCCGTGCGGGACGACGACGAGATCCGCGTCGACCTGCCCCACACGGCCGTGCCGCCCGGCCGTACCGTCCTCGGCCTCCGGGACCTGGAGCTCCGGTACGGCGCCCGGGTGGACGGGGCGTTCGAGTTGCGCGGGCCCGAGCGGGTGGCGCTGATCGGACGCAACGGCGCGGGCAAGACCACGTTGCTGCGGACGATCGCCGGAGAGCTGGCGCCGGTGTCCGGAGAGGCGGAGGTCCAGGTGCCGATGCGTTTCCTGCCGCAGCGGCTCGACGTCCTCGACGAGGAGCTGACGGTCGCGGAGAACGTGGCCCGCTTCGCGCCGGGCGCCACGAACAACCGGATCCGGGCGCGACTGGCCCGCTTCCTGTTCAAGGGCGCGCGGGCCGATCAGCTCGCGGCCACGCTCTCCGGCGGCGAGCGCTTCCGCGCGGCGCTGGCCGCTCTGATGCTGGCGGAGCCCGCACCCCAGCTGCTGATGCTCGACGAGCCGACGAACAATCTCGACATGGCGAGCGTCCGGCAGCTCACGGCGGCCCTGGAGTCGTACGAGGGGGCCCTGATCGTGGCCGCCCACGACGTGCCGTTCCTGGAATCGATCGGCATCACGCGCTGGCTGCTGCTGGAAGGGGGCGAGCTGACGGAGACCACGGCGGAGGCGGTCGCGGACCCCGCCTAGGCCGCGTGGCGGGGCAGGAGGGACGGTGCGGACTCCCCCCGGGGCCGTGCGGCCCGGTGCCCGGCGGAGGGGCCCCTGCCCTCCGCCGGGCCCCCGCGCCCGTCCGCACGGCACGTGGGGGCTTCTGTCCGCGCGGACGACGCTGCATGATGTGCGCCAGACCCCTGCCGATTCGGAGACCCGCACGTGCCCAGCAAGAAGGCCCTCGTCCGCCGCCCCGGCCCCCGCCTCGCGGAGGGCCTGGTCACGCATCTCGAGCGGGCGGAGGTCGACGTCGACCTCGCGGTCGAGCAGTGGGAGGCGTACACGGAGGCCCTGCGCACACACGGCTGGGAGACCGTCGAGGTGGACCCCGCCGACGACTCCCCCGATGCGGTGTTCGTGGAGGACACGGTCGTCGTCTTCCGCAACGTGGCGCTGATCGCCCGCCCGGGAGCGGAGTCCCGGCGCGGCGAGACCGCCGGGGTGGAGGAGGCCGTGGCCCGCCTCGGCTGCTCGGTGAACTGGATCTGGGAGCCGGGCACCCTCGACGGCGGGGACGTCCTGAAGATCGGCGACACCCTGTACGTGGGACGCGGCGGACGGACCAACGCCGCGGGCGTCCAGCAGATGCGCGCGGTCTTCGAGCCGCTGGGGGCCCGTGTGGTCGCCGTCCCGGTGAACCGGGTGCTGCACCTGAAGTCGGCCGTCACCGCGCTGCCCGACGGCACCGTTCTCGGACACATCCCCCAGGTGGACGCCCCGTCGCTGTTCCCCCGCTTCCTGCCGGTGCCGGAGGAGTCCGGCGCGCACGTGGTGCTGCTCGGCGGCGGGAAGCTGCTGATGGCGGCCAGCGCGCCGAAGACCGCGGAACTGCTCTCCGACCTGGGGCACGAGCCCGTGCTCGTCGACATCGGCGAGTTCGAGAAGCTCGAAGGCTGTGTGACGTGCCTCTCGGTGCGCCTACGGGAGCTGTACGTCTGAAGCCGTCCGGAAGCCGTCGGTTCGGCCCTCTGGCCTGCACCTCCGCGCATGGGCGGACGCTCAGCGGGAACCCGCTGATCAGCGGCCTTTACGGAGTTCTTAACCTACGGTCTCGTAACCTACGGGTACGTAGCCTACGATGCCGTAGGTTATCTCCGCTCGTACGTCCCCCTGGAGCCCCCGTGACGACCACCACTCCCCGACTCGACAGCCCGTCCAACGTCTGGACCGACGCTCGACTGCTGTACGCCTTGGAGGAAGTGGTCGAAACGGAACTCAACCGCCACCTCAAGGTGGCGAAGGACTGGATGCCCCACGAGTACGTGCCGTGGAGCGACGGCCGCAACTTCCCCGGTCTGTTCGAGGACGGCGAGGCCTGGGACAAGGAGCAGTCCAAGGTCACCGAGATCGGCCGGATCGCGCTGGTCGTGAACCTGCTGACCGAGGACAACCTGCCGAGCTACCACCACGAGATCGCGTCCCTCTTCGGACGCGACGGCGCCTGGGGCACCTGGGTGCACCGCTGGACCGCGGAGGAGGGCCGGCACGGCATCGTGATGCGCGACTACCTGCTCGCCTCGCGTGCGGTGGACCCGGACAAGCTGGAAGCGTTCCGCATGGCCCACATGAGCGAGGGCTTCGAGTCGGACAACCGCCACTCGATGCTGCACTCGGTCGCGTACGTCGCCTTCCAGGAACTGGCCACCCGCATCTCGCACCGCAACACCGGTCACCAGTCGGGCGACCCGGTCTGCGACCGCATGCTGGCGCGTATCGCGACCGACGAGAACCTGCACATGGTCTTCTACCGGAACCTGCTGAAGGCCGCCTTCGAGCTCGCCCCCGACCTGACCATGCAGGCCGTGCGCGACGTCGTCGTCAACTTCCGGATGCCCGGTCACGGCATGCCCGGCTTCGAGCGCGCCGCCGCGCAGATGGCCATCGGTGAGGTCTACAACATGCGCATCCACCACGACGACGTGCTGCAGCCGGTGCTGCGCCACCTCAGGGTCCTGGAGATCGACGGTCTCGGCCCGGAGGGTGTGCGCGCGCAGGAGGAGCTCGGTCTCTACATGCGCGGTCTGGACTCGGAGGCCTCGAAGTTCGACGAGAAGCTCGCCGCACGCAAGGCCCGGATGGCGGCGCGCGCCGCCGGCTGACCCGCTGCGGGCCGGCTCCCCCGGCCGGCCCGCACCACGGGGGCCCGGACAGCGGGCCCCCTTCTTTCGCTCCCCGCCCCCTCAGGGCCCGCCCCGGCGGACCACCGTGAGTCCCTGCCGGGCCCCGCGGCGGTCCGCCGCGGTCATTCCCGGGCCCGCCGGAGACCGAGCCGCTCCTTCTCGGAGAGACCGCCCCACACTCCGAAGCGCTCGTCGTGGTCCAGCGCGTAGTCGAGACAGGCGGGACGCATCTCGCACATGGCGCAGATGCGCTTCGCCTCCCGTACCGAGCTGCCCGGCTCGGGAAAGAAGAAGTCGGCCCCGGTCTGCGCGCAGAGCGCCTGCTCCTGCCAGGCCGTGTCGGGCTCGATGATCGTGTCGATGTGCATGGCGAGATCGTGCCCCGCGGCGAAAAACGTTCGATCAACGCCGGATCAACGGCTCGTACCGGAGCCTCGGCGGACCCCTGATGATGGCCCCGTCCGGCGTGCCGACGCACAGCGGCGCGCGGAAGGACGAGCCGATTCCCCGGACACCGCCCACGCACACCGGGCCCGCGCCGCGCGGCCGGCGGGCTCGCGATCCCGCTCCGCGGGGGCGTCCGCCCGTCCGGCGGCGATTGTCGGTGGGCGGTGCCAGACTCGGCAGTGCAGGCAACGGGACCCCGCAGAGGAGGGCACACCATGCTCACCACCCGTTTCGTGAACGGCGCTCCGAACTGGCTCGACGTCGGCACGTCCGACATCGAGGGCGCCTCGTCCTTCTACGGGAGTCTCTTCGGCTGGCGGTTCACGTCGGCGGGCCCCGACGCCGGTGGCTACGGCTTCTTCCAACTGGACGGCAAGACCGCCGCCGGCGGCATGCAGACCACTCCCGAGCAGGGCCCGCCCTCCTGGACGGTGTACTTCCAGAGTCCCGACGCCGAGGCCACGGCCAAGGCGGTCGAACAGACCGGGGGCGCGGTGCTCATGCCGCCCATGGCCGTGATGGGCGAGGGTCACATGGCCGTCCTCGCGGACAAGGCGGGCGTGCCCTTCGGCATCTGGCAGCCGGCCCGGCTCAAGGGGCTGGACGTGGCCGGAGACCCCGGCTCCGTGTGCTGGATCGAGCTCTACACCCCGGACGTCCCCGCGGCCGCCGCGTTCTACCACTCCGTGTTCGGCTGGAACACCTCGGCGATGCCCTTCCCCGGCGGCACCTACACCTGCGTCAACCCGGCCGGCACCGAGGAGGAAGCCATGTTCGGCGGCGTCGTCCCGCTGTCCTCCGCCCCCGCGGAGACCGGCGCGTACTGGCTGCCGTACTTCGAGGTCGCCGACACGGACGCCACGGTCGCCCGGGCCCGGGAGCTGGGTGGCACGGTCCGCATGCCGGCGACGGACATGGAGGGCGTGGGCCGCATGGCCAAGCTCGCCGATCCGTACGGGGCCCGCTTCGCGGTGATCAGGAGCACGGCACCCCAGCAGGGCTGAGGCGCACCGCGGCGGCGCCGGTTCCCGACGGACCCGGCCGCCCCGGCACGCTCGGGGCGGCCCGCCCGTCCCGCGAGCGGCGGTCGGCACCGGAGCGGCGTGCCACACCGGGCCCCCGGGCGACCCTCCCAAGGGCAGCCACGCCCCCGCCGCACCCGGGACCGGCCGATCACCGCTGTGCACGGCATCCGCCTCGCGAGAGGCGTCCCGCCCGGTCTAGGCGGAAGCCCGCCGCACCAGTGTCGTCGGCAGGACCACGCTCGACGGCGCGCTCTCCGGCCGGGCCTTCGCGCCGCCGCGATCGAGGTTGCGCAGCAGCATCCGTGCCATCAACCGGCCCATCTCCTCTATGTCCTGACGGACCGTCGTGAGGGGCGGGTCGGTCTGTTCGGCGACCGGCTGCATGTCGTCGAAGCCGATCACGGCGACGTCCTCGGGCACGCGGCGGCCCTGGGCGCGCAGGATCCGCAGCGCGCCCGAGGCGGTCAGGTCGTTCGCGGCGAACACCGCGTCCACGTCGGGCCGGCGCCGCAGGAGTTCGCGCATCGCGCGCTCGCCGCCGCCCGACGTGAAGTCGCCCTCCGCGACCAGCCCGGGATCGGCGTCGACCCGGCCGTCCCGGAACCCGTCCAGCCGGTCCACCGCCGAAGTCTGGTCGAGGGGGCCGGTGATGTGCGCGATCCGGGTGCGGCCGAGCCCCACCAGATGACGTACGGCCTCCCGGGCGCCACCCCGGTTGTCGCTGTCGACGTACACCGGGGAGGCGGAAGCGGTCGTCCCCTCGCCCCAGCCCGGCCGTCCCCCGAAGACGGTCGGGACGCCGGCGCCCAGGATCAGCTCCGGCAGCGGGTCGTCGAGGTGCAACGAGAAGACCAGAGCGCCGTCGACATGACCGCCGGCGAGATAGCGGCCGACGCGTGTGTGATCGTCGCGCCCCTCGGTGAGCAGCAGGACGAGCTGGGTGTCGTGGGCCGTCAGTTCCTTGCTGATGCCCCGGAGCTGGAGTCCGAAGAAGGGGTCGGCGAAGACTCTCGTCTCCGGTTCGGCGATGACCACGGCCACGGCGTCGTGGCGCCGGGTGACGAGACTGCGGGCGGCCTGGTTGGGCACGTACCCGAGTTCCTCGACGGCCCGTCTGACCCGCTCGACCAGCGGCTCGCGCACGCCGTCACCGCCGTTGACGACACGTGACACGGTGGCCCGGGACACACCGGCACGGGCGGCCACGGCCTCCAGCGTGGGGCGCGGCTCTGTCGTCGGCTCGGTCACCTCAGGGCTCCTCCTCGGCGGTTGCCGATCAGGATAGCCGCGCCGCTCCGACGCCGTGCGGGCGCTCCCTGACGGGGCGTCCGGTGCGCGAGAACCCGCGGCCGACCACGCCGGAAGCCGGGTACGCCCGCGCCGGGCCCCGCCAGCGCCGGGCCGTGTCCGCACTGTCCCCGCTGCCCCGCGACGCCTGGCACGCGCTCCGGGCCGACGGCGGGACTTTGCGGGCACGGCCTAAGGGGTGTGCTTGGCCCGGCTCGGCTGTACGCGTTTGGGCTCGCCCGGCATCTTCGGGTACTCGGGCGGATACGGCAGGTCGCCCAGCCCGTGGTCGTGCTCGTCCCGGCTGGCGAGTTCCAGCAGCGCCTCCAGGGAGAAGGCGTGATCGTCCATGTCGGCGTGCACGTCGCCGAGTTCGGCGAAGCGTCCCGGCATGGTCGCCAGGTCGAAGTCCCGGGGCACCGCCTGCCCCACCTCCTCCCAGCGCAGGGGGGCCGACACGGGGGCGTGCGGGCGGGGGCGTACGGAGTAGGCCGAGGCGATGGTGCGGTCCCGCGCGGTCTGGTTGTAGTCCACGAAGATCTTCTCGCCCCGCTGCTCCTTCCACCAGGCGGTGGTCACCTGCTCGGGCATACGGCGTTCCAGCTCGCGGCCTGCGGCGATGGCGGCGCGCCGCACCTGGGTGAACGTCCAGCGCGGCTCGATGGGCACGAAGACGTGCAGGCCCCGCCCGCCGGACGTCTTCGGCCAGCCGCGCAGCCCGCCGTACTCGTGGAGCACCTCGCGCAGCTCGTGGGCGGCGCGCACGGCGTCGGCGTAGTCCGTGCCGGGCTGCGGATCGAGGTCGAGGCGGAGTTCGTCGGGGTGGTCGACGTCGCCGCCGCGCACCGGCCACGGATGGAAGGTGAGCGTGCCGAACTGCGCCGCCCACACCACGGCGCCGACCTCGGTGGGACACATCTCGTCGGCGGTGCGGCCACTCGGGAAGGCGATGTGGGCGGTCGGGATCCAGTCGGGCATGTTCTTGGGCGCCCGCTTCTGGAAGAACGACTCGCCGGTCACGCCCTCGGGGTAGCGCTCCAGGGTGGTGGGGCGGTTGCGCAGGGCGCGCAGGATGCCGTCGCCGACCGCGAGGTAGTACCGGGCGAGGTCCAGCTTCGTGAAGCCGCGCTCGGGAAAGAAGATCTTGTCCGGGCTGGACAGACGCACCGTCCTGCCGGCTGCCTCGAGTTCCACCGCTTCGCCCATGCGAGCCACGGTAGGCGTATGGCACATACCTCGCACACCGGGCGAAGCGGTGCGCGACCGCGCAGAATCGGACCATGGACCTGCCGGTGATGCCGCCCGTGAAGCCGATGCTCGCCAAGTCCGTGGCGACGATCCCGCCGGGCATGCAGTACGAGGCGAAGTGGGACGGGTTCCGCGCGATCGTCTTCCGCGACGGCGCCGAGATCGAACTCGGCAGTCGTACCGGAAAGCCCCTGACCAGGTACTTCCCCGAACTGGTCGAGGCGTTGCGGGAGCGGCTGCCGCAGCGGTGCGTGGTGGACGGCGAGATCGTGATCGCCCGGGACGGCCGCCTGGACTTCGACGCGCTGACGGAGCGCATCCATCCGGCGGACTCGCGCGTGCGGATGCTCGCGGAGCGGACTCCGTCGTCCCTGGTGGTCTTCGACCTGCTGGCCCTCGCCGACGAGTCGCTGCTCGACGTGCCGCTCACGGACCGGCGCTCGCTCCTGACCACGGCCCTGTCCGGCGTGGCCGCCCCGGTCCACGTGGCCCCGGCGACGGCGGACATCGAGGTCGCCCGGAACTGGTTCGAGCAGTACGAGGGCGCGGGCCTGGACGGCGTGATCGCCAAACCGCTGACCGGGCACTACCGGCAGGACGAGCGCGCCATGTTCAAGATCAAGCACGAGCGCACCGCGGACGTGGTGGTCGCGGGCTACCGCTTCCACAAGAGCGGACCCGTCGTCGGCTCGCTGCTGCTCGGGCTGTACGACGACCGGGGCGCACTGCAGCACGTCGGGGTGTCCGCCGCCTTCACGATGAAGCGGCGCGCGGAGCTGGTCGAGGAGCTGGAGCCGCTGCGGATGGCCGACATCGGCGAGCACCCCTGGGCCGCCTGGGCGCAGGAGGCGGCGCACGAGTCCGCCCGGCTGCCCGGGGCGCCGAGCCGCTGGTCGTCGAAGAAGGACCTCTCGTGGGTGCCGCTGCGCCCCGAGCGGGTGGCCGAGGTGGCCTACGACCACATGGAGAACGGTGCGCGGTTCCGGCACACGGCCCGCTTCCGCCGCTGGCGCCCGGACCGCGCGGCCGAGAGCTGCACGTACGGCCAGTTGGAGGAGCCGGTGCGCTACGACCTCTCGGAGATCCTCGGTCCGCCCGCCTGACCGGGCCGGCACTGCCGTCGACCGAGGGGGACCTTGCCCGCCGGCGACCACCCCGCGGGTGTCCGCCCCCGTCGGCGTCCTCCGCTGAGCCGTTCGGCCCACTGCGCGCGCACCGTGGCACGAGATCGGGTATGGCCACCGATGAACGTATGAGCGCACAATCGACAGCACAGGACATGGTGGCCACGGTGGGCATGGGACAGATGACGCGAACGCGGCGCGGCGTGATGACGGCGGCGCTGCTGACCGCCGCGGTGACGGGTTCCCTGATGACGGGCTGCACCGCGGGCGGCGGCCCGCTCGACGACGGACGCGGGCGGCACGACGAGCCCTCCCCCACGGACACGACGCGGAGGACCGCCGACCCGGTGCTCGCCGTGAAGATCGACAATGCGGGGGCCGCGCGGCCGCAGACGGGTCTGAATGCCGCGGACGTGGTCTACGCGGAGCAGGTCGAGGGCGGACTGAGCAGGCTGATGGCCGTGTACGCCACCGAACTGCCCGAGGTGGTGGGGCCGGTGCGCAGCGCCCGCGAGTCGGACCTGGAGCTGTTGCGCCAGTTCGACGAGCCGACGCTCGCCTTCTCCGGCGCGCAGCACAAGCTGCTGCCGCTGATCGACAAGGCGCCGCTGCGTGCCGTCCGCCCGGAGGAGAACGAGGGCGCCTACTACCGCGGCACCGACAAGGCGGCGCCGCACAACCTCTATCTGCGCCCCCGGAAGCTGATGGACGCGACTCCGGGTGCGGACGCCCTGACGACGGGTTTCCGCTACGGCGCGGCTCCCGCGGGCGGCAGCCCCGAGACCCGGCGGACGGTCCGCTTCCCGGCGGCCCGCTTCACGTTCACCTGGTCCGCGGAGCGGGAGCGCTGGCTGGTGGCGATGGACGGCAGGCCGACCCGGACGACGGACGGCGCGCAGGTGGCGCCCGCGACGGTGGTGGTGCAGCACGTGACCGTGCGGGAGTCCCGGTTCCACGACGTCCTGGGCAACAACACGCCGTACACGCAGACCCTCGGGTCGGGCAAGGCCGAAGTACTGCGCGACGGGCAGGTGTTCGACGTCGACTGGCATCGGCGCTCGGCGGCGGACGGCACGGAGTTCACGACGGCGGACGGGACGCGGATGAACTTCGCGAAGGGCCAGGTGTGGGTGGTGTTCACCAAGGCCTGAGGCCGTCGCCCCGGACCGCCCGGTCAGGCCTTGGCCGCGAGGGGTTCCGTCGGATGGCGGAGCCCCTCGGCGGCGTCCGCGACGCGCTGGATGAGGTCGAAGAACCGGGTCTGCTCCTCGGCGGTGAGCGGGCCGAGGAAGACCTGGTTCATCCGGGCCGTGCGCACGGTCAGCTTGCGGTGGGTGCGCATGCCCTCTTCGGTGAGGCGCAGCAGGAAGCGGCGGCCGTCCTGCGGGTCGCGCACCTTGTCCAGGAGATCCCGGCGGCCGAGCCGGCTGATGACCTCGGCGATGGTGGAGCGGTCCAGCCCCACCCGCTCCCCCACGGTGCGCTGGTCGAGGCCCGGTTCCGCGACGAGCGCGTTCAGGACCGCGAACTGCGGCGAGGTGATCTCCTCGGACACCATCGTGTTCCACAGCAGGTAGTGCGCCTGCTGCAACCGCCGGGCCAGGTGCCCGGGGTGGGTGGAGAGGTCCACCGCGGCCATGTGCGCTCCTCGGTCCGCGCCCCCGCGGGGTTCCCGCGACGTGGCACCGTCATTTTGGTTGGTGCACTGAACGATACCCCGACGCCGGTTCACCCGTCTCCTGGCACGTCAACCTCCCCAACGTTCGATATCGGGGGCCTTGACGGCTCGGGGATCGGCTGGCAGCGTGTCTGAAACCTCGAATAAATAATCAGTGCCCTGACTATCTGAGGCACTGGGCGCTCGGGAGAGAGGGGGCTTCACGGATGGACAAGGTGGTCGCCAGCGCCCTGGAGGCGGTGGCCGATGTGCCGGACGGCGCGACCCTGGCGGTCGGCGGTTTCGGACTGAGCGGGGTGCCGACGGCGCTGATCGGGGCGCTGTACGAGCGCGGGGTGTCCGGCCTCGGCGTGGTGTCCAACAACTGCGGCGCCATGGAGTCCGGGCTCGCGGTCCTGCTCGCGGCGGGCCGCATCGCCCGCGTCACCGGCTCGTACATCGGCGCGAACAAGGAGTTCGCCCGGCAGTACCTGGGCGGAGAGCTGGAGGTCGAGATGATCCCGCAGGGGACGCTCGCCGAGCGGCTGCGGGCCGGAGGCTCCGGCATCCCCGCGTTCTACACCCCGGCCGGGGTGGGCACACAGGTCGCGGACGGCGGACTGCCCTGGCGCTACGACGGCTCCGGCGGCGTCGCGCTGGCCTCGCCGCCCAAGGAGGTGCGCGAGTTCGACGGCACCGAGTACGTGCTGGAGCACGGCATCCGCACCGACTTCGCACTGGTACGGGCCGCGAAGGGCGACCGGCACGGGAACCTCGTCTTCAACAAGTCGTCGCGGAACTTCAACCCTCTCGCCGCGATGGCGGGACGGGTGACGATCGCCGAGGTGGAGGAGCTGGTGGAGCCGGGCGCGATCGATCCGGACGCGGTCCATCTGCCGGGCATCTTCGTCCAGCGCGTCCTCGCGCTCACCCCCGAGCAGGCGAGCGCCAAGCCGATCGAGAAGCGGACGGTCTCGTCCCCCGCCGCCGGCGGCGGAACGGTGGGCGCGTGATGGCCTGGAGCAGGGAGGAGATGGCCGCCCGCGCGGCGCGCGAACTGCGGGACGGCCAGTACGTGAACCTCGGCATCGGACTGCCGACGCTGATCCCCAACCACCTCCCGCCGGGCGTGGAGGTGGTCCTGGAGTCGGAGAACGGCATCCTCGGCACCGGCCCCTACCCCACCGAGGAGCAGGTCGACCCGGACCTGATCAACGCGGGCAAGGAGACCGTCACCGTCCTGCCCGGCGCCTCCTACTTCGACTCCGCTCTCTCCTTCGGGATGATCCGGGGCGGGCACATCGACGTCGCCGTCCTCGGCGCCATGCAGGTCTCCGCGGGCGGCGACCTCGCCAACTGGGCGATCCCCGGCAAGATGATCACCGGCATCGGCGGCGCCATGGACCTCGTGCACGGCGCCCGTACGGTCGTCGTGGTGATGACGCACACCGCCAAGGACGGCTCACCCAAGATCCTCCAGGAGTGCGCGCTGCCGTTGACCGGGAAGGCCTGCGTCGACCGGATCATCACCGACCTCGGCGTCCTGGACGTCACCCCGGACGGGCTGGTGCTCGTGGAGACAGCCCCGGGCGTCACCGCCGAGGAGATCACCGCCAAGACCGCCGCCAAGGTGCGCCTGCCCGAGGAGGTCTCATGAGGGACGTCTACATCGTCGACGCGGTCCGCACGCCGGTCGGCCGCTACAACGGCGCGCTGGCCGGCGTCCGTCCGGACGACCTGGCCGCCCACGCCATCCGCGCGCTCCTCGCCCGTACTCCCGCCCTGGACCCCGCACGGATCGAGGACGTGTACCTCGGGAACGCCAACGGCGCGGGCGAGGAGAACCGCAACGTCGCCCGGATGGCCGCCCTGCTCGCCGGGCTGCCCACCTCCGTGCCCGGCGTCACCGTCAACCGGCTGTGCGCGTCCGGCCTGGAGGCCGTCATCCAGGCCGCGCGGGCCATCGCGCTCGGCGACGCCTCCATCGCCCTGGCCGGCGGGGTCGAGTCGATGACCCGCGCCCCCTATGTGCTGCCCAAGAGCGACAAGCCGTTCCCGGCCGCGCACACCGAGCTGTACTCGACCACGCTGGGCTGGCGCATGGTCAACCCGCGGATGGAACCGCAGTGGACCGTCCCGCTGGGCGAGTCCGCCGAACTCATCGCCGAGAAGCACAGGATCACCCGTGCGCAGCAGGACGAGTTCGCGCTGGCCAGTCATCGCAAGGCCGCCGCCGCCCAGGCCGCGGGCCTCTTCGACGCCGAGATCGCGCCCGTGCCGGTCCCCCGCCGGAAGGGGGACCCGGTCGACTTCGCCGTCGACGAGTCCGTCCGCGCGGACGCGTCCCTGGAGGCGATGGCCCGGCTGAAGCCGTCGTTCCGTCCGGAGGGCGGGACCGTGACGGCGGGCAACGCCTCCCCGCTGAACGACGGGGCCGCCGCACTGCTCCTGGCCGACGAGGCGGGCCTGCGGGCCACCGGCCGCGAACCCCTCGCCCGGGTGAGCGCGTCCGGTGTCTCGGCGATCGACCCGCACTACTTCGGACTCGCCCCCGTCGAGGCCGTCAACCGCGCTCTCGCCAAGGCCGGCAGGGGATTCGACGACCTGTCGACACTGGAACTCAACGAGGCCTTCGCCGCGCAGGTCCTCGGCTGTGTCGCCGAGTGGCCCGCGTTCGACCCGGCGATCCTCAACCCGCGGGGCGGCGCGATCGCGCTCGGCCATCCGCTCGGCGCGTCCGGCGCCCGCCTCGCGGGCACCGTCGCCCACCAGCTCCGGGCCGCCGGCTCCGGTGTCGGCGTCGCCACCCTCTGCATCGGCGTGGGCCAGGGCCTCGCCCTCGTCCTCGAACGATAGGAAGTCGCCCCATGGCTCTCACCCAGTCGGACATCGACATCGAGGTCGACGAACTCCAGGACGCGTACGACAAGGCCGTGGCCGCCGGAGCACCGGTCCGGCACCACCCGCCGCGCGGGTACGCGCCGTACCGCAGCTCGGTGCTGCGCCATCCCAAGCAGCCGCTGGTCGCCGTGAACGGCGGGGACCCGGAGACGGTCGAGCTGTCGGGCCCGGTCTTCGGCGCCACCGACACCACCGAGATCGACAACGACCTCACCGTCCAGCACCAGGGCGAACCGCTCGGCGAGCGCATCACCGTCTCCGGCCGCCTCCTGGACAGCGACGGCCGTCCCGTACGCGGGCAGCTCGTCGAGATCTGGCAGGCCAACGCCTCCGGGCGCTACGCCCATCTGCGCGACCAGCACCCGGCACCGCTCGACCCCAACTTCACCGGGGTGGGGCGCACCCTGACGGATCATCAGGGTCGCTACACCTTCACCACCATCAAGCCGGGCGCGTACCCGTGGCGCAACCACACCAACGCCTGGCGGCCCGCCCACATCCACTTCTCGCTGTTCGGGACGGCGTTCACCCAGCGGCTCGTGACGCAGATGTACTTCCCGAACGACCCGCTGTTCCGCCACGACCCGATCCTGCGGTCGGTGACCGACGAGTCGGCCCGCAACCGCCTGGTCGCGGCGTACCACCACGACCTGTCCCGGCCCGAGTTCTCGCTCGGCTACGAGTGGGACATCGTCCTCGACGGCCCCTCCGCCACCTGGATCGAGGAAGGACGTTGACCGCCATGAGCGAGAAGCTTCTCCCCACCCCCTCCCACACCGTCGGGCCCTTCTACGGGTACGCGCTGCCGTTCCCCGACGGCGGGCAGGTGGCACCCAAGGGGCACCCCGACACCCTCACGCTGCACGGGTACGTGCTCGACGGCGCCGGCGCCCCGGTCCCCGACGCCCTGTTGGAGTTCTGGCAGGCGGACCCGGACGGTTCACTGAAGGGGGCGCCCGGTTCCCTGCGCCGCGACCCGGTCACCGGGGGGTACCTCGGCCGCAACGGCACCGACTTCACGGGCTTCGGGCGGGTCGCCACCGACGCCGACGGGCACTACGCCCTGCACACGCTGCCCCCGGGCAACACCGGACTGCCGTACATCAGCGTGTGCGTGTTCGCCCGCGGTCTGCTGCACCACCTCTTCACCCGCGCCTACCTCGCCGACGGCGCGGACCCCCTGCTCGACTCGTTGCCGCCCGAGCGGCGCGCCACGCTGATCGCCGCCGAGGGGGCACATCGCACGTACCGTTTCGACATCCGCCTTCAGGGCGAAGGCGAAACGGTCTTCCTGGAGTTCCAGTGACAGCTGCCGACCCTGCCGAGCACGACGCCGGTCTCCTCGCCCCCGGACGGGCGGGCTCCGCGGCGGAGGCCGCGACCGGCGACACCGCGTATCTGCAGGCGCTGCTCGACGCGGAGGCCGCGCTCACCCGTGCGCAGGCGTCGCTGGGCCTGGCCCCGGCGCGGGCGGCCTCCGCGGTGGACGCGGTGGCCGACGCGGCGCTCTTCGACGTACGGGCCCTCGCGCTGCGCGCCGGGGCCGGCGGCAACCCGGTGATCCCCCTGGTCGGGGAGTTGACCAAGGCGGTCGGCGAGGAGTTCGGCCCCTACGTCCACCGGGGCGCCACCAGCCAGGACATCCTCGACACGGCGGCCATGCTGGTGGCGGTGCGCACCCTCGGCCCGGTCCTGGCCGACCTGGACCGTACGCAGGCGGCGCTCGCCCGGCTCGCCGCGCGGCACCGGGACACCGTGATGCCCGGCCGGACCCTCACCCAGCACGCGGTGCCGACCACCTTCGGCCTGAAGGCGGCGGGGTGGCGGTCGCTGGTGCTGGACGCCCGGGACCGGCTCTCGGCCGTACGGGCCTCGCTGCCCGCCCAACTCGGGGGCGCGGCAGGTACGTTGGCCGCGTTCACGGTGTTCGGCGCGGAAGCGGGCCCCGAGGGCACGACTGCCGGGTCCGTCGACACCCGGGCGCTGACGGCCGCGTACGCCCGGGAGCTGGGCCTCGCCGAACCGGCGCTGCCCTGGCACACCCTGCGCACGCCCGTCGCGGACCTCGCCGGGGCCCTCGCGTTCACGGCCGGTGCGCTCGGCAAGACCGCCGTCGACGTGCTCACTCTCGCCCGTACGGAGATCGGCGAGGTCGCGGAGGGCACGGGCGGCGGATCCTCGGCGATGCCGCACAAGGCGAACCCCGTGCGGGCCACGCTGGTGGCGGCCGCGGCCCGGCGGGCACCGCATCTGGCGGCCTGCCTCCACGCGTCCATGGCCGCCGAGGACGAGCGTCCCGCCGGTGCCTGGCACGCCGAGTGGGAACCGCTGCGCGATCTGCTGCGGCTGGTCGGCGGCGCCGCCCGCGACGCCGCGGAACTCGCGGAGGGACTGCGGGTGAACGAGGACGCCATGCGCGCGCACCTCGGCCTCACCCACGGGCTGATCGTCTCCGAGCGGCTCGCCGCCGCGCTCGCCCCGGTGCTCGGCCGGGCCCGCGCGAAGGAACTGCTGACCCGGGCCGCACAGCGGACCGCCGCCGAGGACCGGCCGCTCCTCGACGTGCTGCGCGAGGAGCCCGAGCTGAAGGAACTCGACCTGGCGGCCCTCACCGATCCCACCCGCTATTCCGGCTCCGCCGGAGCCCTGACCGACCGCGCCCTGGAGCGACCTTGACCACCGAGCCGTCCGGCAAGCTGCTGCACCACCGCGCCGAGGGGCCCGCCACGGCTCCCCCGCTGCTTCTCGGCCCGTCCCTCGGCACCTCCGCCGCCCTGTGGGACGAGGTCGCGCCGGAGCTGTCCGTCACCCACCGGGTGATCCGCTACGACCTGCCGGGGCACGGCGGCTCCCCTGCGGACCTGATCGGCGCCGGCGCGACGGTCGCCGACCTGGCGGAGCTGGTCCTGTCGCTCGCCGACTCCCTCGGCATCGGCCGGTTCGCGTATGCCGGCGTGTCCCTGGGCGGCGCGGTCGGTCTGCACCTCGCCGTGCACCACCCGCAGCGGGTGTCGTCCCTCGCGGTCATCTGCTCCTCGGCGCACTTCAACGGCGCGAAACCGTGGGAGGAGCGGGCCGGGCTGGTCCGCCGGGACGGCCTGGAGCAGCTCGCGGCGACCGCCGACAGCCGCTGGTTCACCCCGGGGTTCACGGTGCCGCGACTCGTCGAGGACCACCGGCGGGCGGACCCCCTGGCGTACGCCGCCTGCTGCGACGCGCTGGCCTCCTTCGATCTGCGCGACCGGCTGGCGTCGATCACCGTGCCCACCGTGCTGATCGCGGGCCGGGAGGATCCGGCGACACCGCCGGCGCATCTGCGCGAGATCGCGGACGCGGTGCCGGGCTCCTCGCTCACCGAGATCGCCGGCGCCTCGCATCTGGCGCCCGCGGAGCGCCCCGAGGCCGTGATCACCGCGCTGCGCGGGCACTTCGGGGCCGAGGCGCGGCGCGGCATGGAAGTGCGCCGCCAGGTCCTCGGCGACGCGCACGTGGACCGAGCCCAGGCCCGGCAGACTCCCTTCACCGCCCGCTTCCAGGACTTCATCTCGCGTTACGCGTGGGGCGAGATCTGGACCGACCCGACCCTGGCCCGCCGCGAGCGCAGCATGATCACGCTGACGGCACTGGTGGCGCACGGGCACCTCGACGAGCTGGCGATGCACGTCCGGGCGGCCCTGCGCAACGGACTGACACCGGAGGAGATCGGCGCGGTCCTGCTGCAGACCGCGGTCTACTGCGGTGTCCCGGCGGCCAACGCGGCCTTCGCGGTCGCCCAGCGGGTGCTGGCGGAGCAGGAGGCGGGTGGGGAGGAAAGTTCCTGACCGCGCCCGGGGTTCCCGCGGCGGGCCGGGTCGGCGGCCCGCCGCGGGGCGGGGCCGGGCGCACGGCGCGGGAGCGGCCCGTGGGGTGTCGTCGGGATCGCGCCCGATCAGGCCGCGGCGCATGGTGCGGTGCCTCGTACGGCGGCGCACGACCCGCGGGCCGGGGGCGTTCTCGGGGGATGCGGCAACACGGCGAGGTGCCGTGCCGGGCGCCGCGGACCCGGGCTGATCCGAACGCCCCCTACAGTCCCCCGAGCGCCTGTTCCGCCGTCTGCACCCATCCGTCCGCCCCGCACGAACGGGCGAGGGTCAGGCCCTTGTTGAGCTCGGCGGCCGAGCGGGACGCGATCCCGTACTCGATGCGGGCCGCCGCGTGTTCGTACTGGCAGGGAGACGCCTCCAGGTAGGCGACCGCCTGGGCCGCCAGCCGTACCGCGCGCTGCCCCGACTCCAGGGCGGCCGCGCAGCGGAGCGCCTCGCCGATGGCGGTGTCCGTACCGAACCGCTCCGCCTGACGGCGGGCCTCGGCGGCAAGCGCGGCGGCGCGCACCGGGTCGTCGGTGGCCAGCGCCCTGGCGAGGTCGACGGCCCACGGGGCGAGCACGGTGTTGTGGTGGCCCCGCGAGGTGGCCGCCTTCTCCGCGGCCTCCAGTTCGTTGATGCCCTCCTTCGTGCGGCCCACGGCGAGCAGCAGCCGCCCGCGCACGGAACGGGTGTCGGGAAGCACGATGGTCGAGGGGTACGGCGGCGCGAAACCGTAGCGCTCGGCGATCTCCTCGGCCTCCTCGACATGGCCCCGGGCGAGCAGGGTGTCGATGAGCCCGCAGGTCGCGGACCAGTACAGCGGCAGTCCGCGCCCGACGCGCTCGGCGAGGCGCAGCGACTCGCGCTGGGAGGCCTCGGCATCGACGAGACGGCCCCGCCTGCGGTGCGCGAGGCCCAGGTAGGCGTGCGCGAGCGCGAGATGGCCGCCGCTCCAGCCGGCCGACTCGTAGGCGCGCAGGGCCTCGCTGAACAGGCTCTCCGCGCGGTCGAGCCGGTCCGCGTAGGCGTACGAACTGCTCAGCATCATCAGGAGCTCGATGCCCCACTCGGTGTCGGTCCAGCCGAGGCCGGGGGCGAGACGGCCGTTGACGAGGGCGCGGTCGCAGAGTTCCGCGACCTCCTCGGCGTTCTCGCCGTGCATCATCGCGTCGAAACCGCGCAGGATGAGCAGGGCCCGCTCGGAGTTGTCCCGGCCGGTGCACGTCCTGACCAGTTCGGCGAGGCCGTGGGAGCCGCCGGAGGCGCCGTCCTCACCGGCGTGGATGCCTTCCCACATGTAGTGGACGGCCTGCAGCCGCATCCGGGCCGGCCCCGGTTCCAGGCGGGCGACCTCGGCGTCGACCGTGCGGACGGCCTCTTCCAACTGGTCGTTGTGCAGCAGGGCCTGGGACAGGCGGTAGACGGCGTCGACGCGCAGTTCGCCCTCCAGGCCCTGCATCTCCAGGGCGGCGCGCAGATGGCGGATGGTGCGGGCGGGCGCGGTCAGCAGCGTGGCGCAGCCGAGTTCGTAGAGCACCCGGGCATGGGTGTCCGGCAGCGGAGGCTCCAGGAGGGCCCGCTCCAGGCATCGGCGGGCCGCGTCGGGTGCGCCGACCGCGAGGTGTTCACGGGCGGCCTCGCGGAGTTGTTCGACCAGCTCCGGGTCGTCGTCCGGGTGCACTTCGAGGAGGTGGCGGGAGGCAGCGGCGGCTCCGCGTCCGGAGTCGGTGACCGCCCACGCGGCCTGTCCGTGCATCGCGGTGCGCAAGGCGTCGGGGATCGAGCGGTAGACGGCGCTGGCGATGAGCGGGTGCACGAACTCCAGCTCGCCCTGCGGCACTTGGCCGTTCCCCGCGGACTGGGCGGTGGTGAGGATACGGGCGGCGCCGAGCAGTTCGGCGCAGCGCACCGCCTCGTCGCGCGGCATCCCGGCGAGCTGGGCCGCGAGGTCCAGGGAGATCTGGGTGCCGAGGATCGCGGCGGCCCACGCGAAGCGGGTCGCGTCGATGCCGAGCCCTTCGAGGCGGGCGACGAGACCGCGGCCGCGCGCGGAGCGGTTCAGGGCGCGCAGTTCGGCGGCCGACGCCTCGACCGGGTCCAGATCGCTGTCCTGCACCTTGGCGAGGAGCTCCACGGTCTCGTACGGGTTCCCGCCGGTGACCGCCCAGACCTCCCGGCAGAACGGCGCGTCGGCGTGCTCGCCGAGGGTGGCGCGGGTGAGTCCGGCCGTCGCGTCGGGGGTCAGCGCGCTCAGCGTGGTGACCGGGCGGGCCGCGGCGGCGACCGTGTCGAGGAGGCGGGCGCTCTCGCCGCTCACGTCGCCCGGACGGCGGGCGACCACGACGAGGACGGACAGGTCGTCCAGCCGCTCGGCGAACGCGGCGAGCCACCGCAGCGTCTCCTGGTCGGCCCAGTGCGCGTCGTCTATGAGCAGCACGAGCGGCCACTCGCGCTTGGCGAGCCGCCGCACCGCGGCGACCAGGCCGTCGCACACGCCCTGCGGGTCGGGCTGCCGGTCGCCGGGCTCGGTCACCCCGAGCGCGGGTCCCGCGATGTCGTACCAGTCGCCCAGGTACTCGCGTGCCTCCTCCGGCATCAGCGAGACGAGGGCGGGCTGCAGCAACTGGCGCACCACGTTGAACGGGACGGACGTGACGGTCTCACCGCCGCGTGCCGACCACACCGTGCAGCCGCTGCTCTCCGCGAGGCGGCGGGTCTCGGCGAGGAGTGCGGTCTTGCCGAGCCCCGCCTCGCCGGTGAACACCAGCAGACTTCCCGAGGACGCCGAGTCCGCGCGCAGCGCCGCGACCGCGCGCCGGACCGTGGCGACTTCCTCGTCGCGCTCCCACAAGGAGGCCGAGGCGGCCACCTCGGGCCGTGCCTCCGTCATCCCGCTACCTCCCCAGGTCGCCCAAACGACGTACAGACATCGAGCCTAGCCGTCCGGCAGCCGAAACGGTGGCCGGTCCGGGCACCCGTTGCCTTCACGGGTGACGGCCGGTGTCCGAAGGCGACGCCGCGGGGCCCCGACCAGCCCCGGTGAAAGTTATTGACAGTCGACAGCGGTGAAACTGAAGCTGACTTTCCCTCAGGGAGGGTGCCGGTCCGCTTCGAGGGGCCGGTCCGTATCGAGCCACGGGAGGACCCGCGATGACCGTCCCCGTGCACGGCCCGGAGGAACGCACCGCGCGGCACCCGCACTCCCGCAGGGCCCTGTTCGCGGGCTCGGTCGGCAACTTCATCGAGTGGTACGAGTTCGGCGTCTACGGCTACTTCGCCACGATCATCGCGGCCCGGTTCTTCACGCCCGAGGGGGGCGGCGAGGCCGAGGCGCTGGTGAAGACGTACGCGTCCTTCGCGCTGGCGTTCTTCTTCCGGCCCGTGGGCGCCGCGCTGTTCGGCCGGCTCGGCGACCGGATCGGCCGTCGTCCCGTCCTCGTCCTGGTGATCGTGCTGATGACGGCGGCGACCACCCTGATCGGCGCGCTGCCGACGTACGCCACGGCGGGTGCGCTCGCCCCCTGGCTGCTCACCCTGCTGCGGGTGCTCCAAGGCCTGTCCGCGGGCGGGGAGTTCGGGGGCGCGGTGTCGGTGATGACGGAGTTCGCCCCGCCGGGCCGGCGAGGGCTCTACGGGGCGTGGCAGTCCTTCACCGTCGCGCTGGGCCTGCTGGGCGGGGCCGCCGTGGCGGCGCTGCTGGCCGGCGTGCTCACCGAGGGGCAACTGGGCGACTGGGGCTGGCGGCTGCCGTTCCTGCTGACGCTGCCGCTGGGACTCGGCGCGCTGTGGCTGCGGTTGCGGCTGGAGGAGACGCCGGCCTTCCGCCGTGCGGAGCGGGGGCAGGAACCCGAGACTCCGTCCGCCGCCGAGGTCACCCGGGCGATCGTGCTGGGAGCCGCCCGGATCATGGGGTGGGCGGCGGCCGGATACACCTTCCTCGTGGTGCTGCCGTCCTATCTGCAGAGTTCGCTCGACGCCACGTTCCAGCAGGCCCTGCTCGCCACCGTCCTCGCCAACCTCGGCTTCGCCGCCACGATCCTGCCGGCGGGCCTGCTCAGCGACCGGATCGGACGCCGCCCGGTGATGCTGGCGGGCGCGGTACTGGTCGCCGTGGCGGCGATTCCGCTGCTCGACCTGCTCCAGGACCAGGGGGCTTCGCACGCGGTGAAGGGCGCCGCGGTGTTCGCGGCGGGCGCCGTCGTCGGGCTGATGGCCGGGCCGGGACCCGCGATGCTCTCCGAGATGTTCCCGACACGGGTGCGCCACACCGGCCTGGGACTCGCCTACGCCCTGTCCAACGCGGTGTTCTCCGGCTGCGCCGGCCTCATCATCACCAAGACGATCGAGCGGACCGGAAACGTGGACGTTCCCGCGTACTACGCGGCGGCGGCCTGTGCCGTCAGCGTCCTCGCGCTGGCCACTCTCCGCAACGAGAAGGGGAGTTGAGCGGGTGCGGGTGATCGGCCTGATGTCCGGCACGTCGTACGACGCGATCGACGCGGCGGCGGCCGAGCTGACCCTCGACGGGGACGCGCTCACGCTGCGGCCCCTCGGTCTCGTGAGCGAGGGCTACGACAGCGGTCTGCGGGCGGCGCTCGCGGGAGCGCTGCCCCCGGCCACCACCAGCCTGGCGGAGGTCTGCCGCCTGGACACCCGGATCGGGCAGGCCTTCGCCCGGGCCGCCGTGCGCGCCGATCGGGAACTGTGCGACGGCACGGCCGAGTTGGTCGCCTCGCACGGCCAGACCGTCTACCACTGGGCGGCGGACGGGCAGGTGCACGGCACGCTCCAGCTCGGGCAGCCCGCCTGGATCGCGGAGGCGACCGGGCTGCCGGTGGTGGCCGACCTGCGGTCCCGCGACATCGCCGCCGGCGGTCAGGGGGCACCGCTGGTGAGCCTGGTCGACCGGTGGTGGCTGCGCGGTCGGCCGGGCACCCCGGTGGCGCTGAACATCGGCGGCATCGCCAACCTCACCGCACCCGACGGGACGGCCTTCGACACCGGGCCCGGGTGCGCGCTCCTCGACGCCGCCGCGCGGGGCCTCAGCGACGGCCGCCTCGACTGCGACGTGGACGGCGCCCTGGCCGCCCGGGGCACGGTGCACGAAGGGCTCCTGCGACGGCTGCTCGACGAGCCGTACTACGCGGCGCCGGCGCCCAAGACGACCGGCAAGGAACTCTTCCATCCCGGCTATCTGCGGGACGCGCTGGCGGGCTTCGGGACGCTGACCGCCGAGGACCTGATCGCGACACTGACCCGGCTCACCGCCCGGACGGTCGCGGACGCGGTGCGCGCGGTGCGGGCCACCGAGGTGATCGCGTCCGGCGGCGGCACCCGCAACCCCGTCCTGATGGCACAACTCGCCGCCGAACTGCCGGGGGTGACGCTGCGCGGCTCCGACGAGCTGGGCCTGCCGTCGGCGGCCAAGGAGGCGTACGCCTTCGCCGTCCTGGGCTTCCTGACCCTGCACGGGCTCCCCGGCAGCGACCCCGCCGCCACCGGGGCCCGGCATCCCAGCGTGCTCGGCTCGCTGACTCCCGGGCGGCACGGCCTGCGGCTGCCCCCGCCTCCGGACCGGTCCCCGGTGCGGCTGGTCGTGGTGCGGTGACGCCGTCCTCGGCCGTCGTGCCACGCGTTCCGGGGGCCGGAGCCCGGCGGGTGGGACGCCGGCGAGGTCACACTTCGGGAGCCCTCTCATCCGCCTTTCACCCGGGGCTCATACGGTGGGTCCCATGACGCAGGCGACTCCTCCCGGCTGGCATCCCGATCCGGGTCAGACAAGTGACGGTCCCCCCACCGAGCGCTGGTGGGACGGCAACGCATGGACGGACCAGACCCGCCCCGCCGGGTCGGCCGCTCCCTGGGGTCCCCCGGCGTACCCGCCGGCGGCCGGGGCCCACCCGGGAACCCCGGCGCGGCGCGGCGTGCGCACCGGGATAGCCGTGGCCGTCGCGGTCGCGGTCCTCGCGGGCATAGGCGGCGGCGTGTACGCGCTCACGAAGGGCGACGGCGGCAGCAACAGCGCCGACTCCCGGGGCTCCGGCGGGCAGAACGGCCGGGGCGGCACCGACGGGGGCCAGGGCGGCTCCGAGGGCGGCCGGGACGGTGCTCCTCCCGGCGGTTCGGGCGGTCCCGGCGGCGGGACCCCGGCCCCGGACGGGTCGGGGCAGCCGCCCACCGAGGACGGCTTCGCCACCGACGCCCTGAGCGGCATCGCGCTCCCGGTGCCCGACGGCTGGTCCGGCAAGAGCGGCCTGGGAGCGTCGGTGACCTCCGACGACTCCTACAAGTGCCCCGGCGACACCACGCAGGACTGCACGAAGGGCGGCGCCTACTCGGCGCCCGCCCTGGCGCTGAAGCTGAAGGCCACCACGGCCGAGGCGGCGGCCAAGGAGGACATCTCCAAGAACGCCGAGGAGTCCTACGGCGGCAAGACCTACGGCAGGATCACCTCGCACGAGGAGCTCGCCTCGAAGGCGGTCACCGTGGCCGGGCAGAAGGGCTACCTGGTCCGCTGGAAGGTCGTCACGAGCAAGGGTTCCGACGGCTACGTCGAGTCGCTCGCCTTCCCGGCGCCGGCCCGTTCCGAGCAGCTCGTCGTGGTCCGCTTCGGGGTCGACGTGAGCGAGAAGACGTCCGTCATCGACCGGATCACCAAGGGCATCAAGGAAGCCGCGGGCACCGGCAGCGGCGAGGACGTCTAGGCAGCCCGCCCGGCCGCACACGATGATGCGGCCGGGTGGGGCGCCCCTCCGCTCAAGAGGAACCCCACCCGGCCGGGGGGTGCGCGCCGCCCCCGTCCCCACGGTGCGGCGCGGACAGGCCGTCGTCCGGTCATCCCGCGGACGGCGGCCTGGGTCTCAGGTCAGGCCGAGGGCCGGGATCACGACCGCCTCCACGAAGCCCTCCAGGTAGTCCCCGTCCGCGTACCGGCCCTCCAGGACGGGGCGCACGCGCATGACGCCGAGCAGCTGAGCCGGGATGTAGTCCAGCGCAGGGTGGTCGGCGGCGATCTCACCACGCTCCACCGCACGCGCGATCATGTCCCTGAGCTCGGCCACCTCGGGTTCGACGAGGGCGTCGCGCAGCGCCTTCTGCAGCTCCTCGTCCTGCATCACGGCGTGCCCGAGCGCCTGCAGCAACTGGGTGTCCCCCGACCGGTCGCCCGCGGTGCGCGCCGCCGCGCGCAGGTCGCCCGCCAGTGAGCCCGTGTCGATCCCGCTGAACCGCGGACACCGGCTGGCACGCAGGGCGGCCGCCACGAACTGGGGCTTGGTCTTCCACTGGCGGTACAGCGTGGACTTGCTGCAGCGCGCGCTCGCGGCCACGCCCTCCATGGTCAGTGCCTCGTACCCGCACTCGCGGATCTGGTCGAGCACGGCGTCGTAGAACTCCTGCTCACGCTCGGGCGTGATCTTGGAGCGGCGCGAGGCGACGACCGTCTCCGGTCCCTCCGCTGCCTGCGACGTCATGGCTCTTCTCCTCGCTCGTGTCGGCGGTCCACTGCACCTGCTCGTCCAGTGTATCGATACGCCAGTGTACCGGTACGCAGACGTATCGGTACACTGGCGTACCGGTACGCAGACGTATCGGTACACTGGCGTATCGATGAGTCCTGGACAGGTCCCACTCCCGGCGAGTGGGCCTTGTCCTGGGCTCACCACGCACCACCCCACGCAAGACCGTCAGCAAAGGGGCCGGGGGATGGAATCCCAGACCGAGCCTGCAGACCGGCCGCCGGACGCGGCCACCCGCCTGCCGCAGCCGCGGCACACCCCCACCGGAACGGCGTCTCCCGCAGCGTCGGAACCGCGGGACACCCCCGCCGCACCGCCGTCGCGGGAGCCTTTCGCGCGCCCGCCGCTCGTCCGCGAACTCCTGCTCGTCGTCGGGCTCTTCGTCGTCTACAAGGCCGGCCGCGGGCTGGCCACCGGCCACACCGGTGAGGCCTTCGCCAACGCCCACCGCGTCTGGGACTGGGAGCGGGCCGCCCATCTGCCGGGCGAGGGCGCCGTGCAGGACGCCCTGCTGCACGGCGACACGCTCGTGCACCTTGCGAACACCTACTACGCGACCGTCCACTTCCCGGCCACCGCGGCGTTCCTCGTCTGGCTGTACCTCAGGCGCCCGGCGCACTACGTGTGGGCCCGCCGGGTCCTCGCCGCGGTCACCGCCGCGGCCCTCGTGCTGCACCTCGCGTTCCCGCTCGCCCCGCCGCGGATGCTGGGCGGCACGGGACTCCTCGACACGGGGCAGGTGTACGGACCGACGGTGTACGGGGCACAGCCCGCGACCGACTCGATGGCGAACCAGTTCGCCGCGATGCCGTCCCTGCACTTCGGCTGGGCGCTGATGGTCGCGATCGGCCTGATCGCGGCGACCCGGTCCCGGTGGCGCCGGCTCTGGCTGCTGCACCCGCTGCTGACCCTGCTGGTGATCGTCGGCACGGCGAACCACTACTGGCTCGACTCGATCGTGACCGCCGCACTGCTCGGCGTCGCCCTCGCCGTGATCCCGCTTCCGCACCGGACGCTGTCGACCGCCGGCCGCAACCGTGCGCCCGCCGGCGCCGGTCAAGCGGAGTCCGCGCCGGAGCTCGTGGGGGCCGGACGATGAGCGCCACCCTTGCCGCGGTCGTCCTGTCCCTGTTCTCGGCGGTCGCGTACGCGGCGGCCGCGGTGGCCCAGGAGCGGCTGGCCGCCCGGGCCGCCGACACCGGCGTCCTGCGCCTGCTCCGCGACGGCGCCTGGTGGTGGTCGGTGACCCTGAACGCGTCCGCCGCGCTGCTGCACGTGGCGGCCCTCAAGTACGGGCCGCTCACTCTCGTGCAGCCGCTCGGTGCGCTCACCCTGGTGGCCGCGGTGCCGCTGGGCGCCCGGGTGGCCGGGCGCCGCGTGAGCCCGGTCGAGTGGCGGGGCACCGCGCTCACGCTGATCGGGCTGGGGGCCCTGCTCGTCACGGCCTCGGGCCCGGCGCCGGACGACATCCTGAGCGTGCCGCAGGCCCTGGGCGTGGCCGCGACGACCGCGGTGGTCATCGGCGCGCTGTCCCGGCCCGGCGCCCGGCCCGGGCTGCGCCACGCGAGCGCGTCCGGCTTCGCCTCGGGAGTCGCCTCGGCGCTCACCCAGACGGTGACCGTCGCCGCGACCGACCGCACCGGACCGCTGCTCAGCGCCGAGGTCGTCGTGGTGGCGCTGCTGGTGGCCGCGTTCGCGACGGGCGGTCTGCTGCTCTCGCAGACCGCGTACCGGGGCGGACTCGGCGCGCCGCTCGCCGTGGTGACGCTGGCCAACCCGCTGGCGGCCGCCGCGATCGGGCTGTCCCTGCTGGGCGAACGGCTCCAGTACGGCGCGGCGGGTGTGCTGCTGGCCGCGGCGGGAGCCGGGGTCGCCGCCTGGGGTGTGGTGACGCTGTCCCGTTCGGGCCCCGAGCCCGCGGCAGCGGAGGACCACCCGGTCGCCGCGGTACTGGCCCTGGAGCCCGGGTCGGCGGCGTCCGAACCCGCGCTCGTACCCCGTCAGCCGGCTCGACGCGCGAAGCGGCACCTCACCCGGCTGTGACCGGCGCGGGCCGCCGCGGCCGACATGCGGCTGCCCCCGGACGCCTCACGTCCGGGGGCAGCCGAAGACCGGCGTCGCGGGGGTCAGCCCAGTCCGCGGGAGTCCTGCTTCAGCGCCGTGTCGACCGTCAGCGCGGTCGCCACGACCAGGCTCAACAGGGGCTCGGGGAGCTGGTAGTGGATCTGCAGGACGTAGTTGTCGGCCGTCGTGAAGAGCGTCTTCGCGAGGCCTTCCCAGGTCTTGGTGATCCGGGCGACCTCGTTGTCCGCGTGGTCGACGATGGCGAAGTTCCAGGCGCGCCAGTTCTCCGCCTTGATGGCGCCTATCTGCCGGCCGTCCGCGTTGATCGCGAAGTTGATCTTCCCGATCATGTTCTGCTGCACGATCTCGCCGACGGGCTGTCCGTCCGGACGCGCCACGAGCACCCGCGACTTGAGGAACTTGCGGGGCCGCGTCAGCAGCAACTGCGGCTGGCCGTACGCGTCGCGGATCTCCAGCTTGTGCGTCATGAACTGGTCGAGGCTGGAGACGAATCGAAGGATCTTCTTCAGCGCGTTCTGGCCGACCTGGACGACCGAACCGAGCTGGTTGCCCTGCTGGTCCATGACCTTGTACTCGTTGGTCAGCTCGATCAGCTTGGCCTTCTGGTTCACCACCAGGACCGGCTCGGAGAACAGGGTGCCGCCACCGGCACCGCCGCCGGCCACCCCGGCCTGCTGCTGCACCTGACGCTGCACGCGTGCGTCCGCGCCCGCGGCGGGCTGCTGGACCGGCGGGCCGCCGTACGCCTGCTGCGGCTGGTGGGCAGGCTGCTGCGGAGCCGCCTGCGCCTGCTGCGGAACCTGCGGGGCGCTCTGCCCCTGCTGGTCGGCGTTGGTGTGCTGGGTCCACTGGGAGCCGTCCCAGTACCGCAGCGTCTGGGCCGCCCCATGGGGATCCGGGTACCAACCTGCAGGTGTGTTCGAATGCGTGGTCACCGGGGCACACTACCTCGCTGGAGACGGAAAGGAACGGGGGGCCGGGTAACCATCAGGCGGTCAGGATCGCAGGGTCGCTGACACCCGGTCGGCCGTTCTCGACATGTCCGGCGAACCGGCGCAGAAACGCCGGATCCGCCTCGGACGTGACGCTCAGGTCGTACCAGCGTCGGCCGGCCCGGAGGTCGACCGTGTGCTTCACCGTCGCACCGGCCCGCACCCGGATCGACTGCGCCCGTCCGCCGTAGCCGTCGGTGAGCCGCAGACCGACCGTGCCGGAGCCGTGGTTGGTGAAGGTGAGCTGCAGGTCGTCCCCCGCGTGCCGCGCGGTGACCTCGGGTCCCGCCGTCCGGCCGGGTCCCCGGAATGTGCGCAGGAAGCCGTTCGGGCCGTGCACCGTGAGGTCGTACGAGCCGCCCGAGTAGGCCGAGTTCCAGGTGTCCGCGACGGTCCTGCCGGCCTCGGTGGTGTAGGTCCAGGGCCCGTCGGTGCGGTTGCCCGACGTGACGAGGAAGGCGGCGCCGGCCTTGGCGCCCGAGGCGAAGGTGAGTGTGAACTTCCCGGCCGCCACGTCCGCCGAACCGTCCACCACCGGTGCGTACTTGAGCGGGCGCGCCGGGCGGGAGCCGCGTTCCTGCCTGGGCAGGGACGGGGTGGCGGGGGGCGTCGGAACGTAGTCGGGGTGCCGCTCGCGGTCCGGCGGCCGATAGCCTTCCGTGTCCGGCAGGGCGACCGGGGCCGTGTCCTTGCGGGAGAAGTCGAACGCGGAAGTGAGGTCGCCGCAGATCGCGCGCCGCCAGGGCGAGATGTGCGGCTCGTGCACCCCGAAGCGGCGCTCCATGAAGCGGATGACGGAGGTGTGGTCGAGGGTCTCGGAGCAGACGTAACCGCCCCGGCTCCAGGGCGAGACCACGATCATCGGCACGCGCTGGCCGAGCCCGTACGGCCCCGCGACATGGCCCGCGTCCCCCGGGTGGAGGTCGGGGCCGACGTCGACCGTGGACCGGCCCTGATCGGCGGACTGCGGCGGGAACGGCGGCACGACGTGGTCGAAGAACCCGTCGTTCTCGTCGTACGTGATGAACAGCGCCGTCCGGCCCCACACCCCGGGGTCGGAGGTCAGGGCGTCCAGCACCTGGGAGATGTACCAGGCCCCGTAGTTGGCGGGCCAGTTGGGGTGCTCCGTGAACGCCTCCGGCGCCACGATCCAGGAGACCTGGGGCAGCTTCCCGCCCTTGACGTCGGCCTTCAGCTGATCGAAGAAGCCCTCGCCCCTGCGGGCGTCGGTGCCGGTGCGGGCCTTGTCGTACAACGGGTCGCCGGGCTCGGCGTTGCGGTACTTGTTGAAGTAGAGCAGCGAGTTGTCCCCGTAGTTGCCCCGGTAGGCGTCCGGGATCCAGCCCCAGGAGCCGGCGGCGTCGAGGCCGTCACCGACGTCCTGGTAGATCTTCCAGGAGACCCCGGCCTTCTCCAGGCGTTCGGGGTACGTCGTCCAGTCGTAGCCCACCTCGTCGTTGCCGAGGACCGGCCCGCCTCCGGTGCCGTCGTTGCCCGTGTAGCCCGTCCACATGTAGTAGCGGTTCGGGTCGGTGGAGCCGATGAACGAGCAGTGGTAGGCGTCGCAGATCGTGAACGAGTCGGCGAGCGCGTAGTGGAACGGAATGTCCTCACGCGTCAGGTACGCCATCGTCGTGGCCGACTTGTTGGGCACCCACTTGTCGTACCTGCCCCGGTTGAAGGCGGCGTGGCCGTCGTTCCAGCCGTGCGGGAGGTCCTGGATGAACTGCAGCCCCAGGTCGTCGGCCTCGGGCCGGAACGGCAGCACGTCCTTGGTGCCGTCCGACTGGTACCAGACGGACTTCTTCCCCGACGTGGTCGCCACCCGCGGGTCGCCGAAACCGCGAACACCACGCAGCGTTCCGAAGTAGTGGTCGAAGGAACGGTTCTCCTGCATCAGGACGACGATGTGCTCGACGTCGTCGATCGTGCCGCTGCGGTACCCGGCGGGTATCGAGGCGGCCTTGGCGATGCTGTCGGACAACGCGGTGAACGCCGCGGTACCGCCCGCGAGTTGCAGAAAACGACGCCGATTCACTGGAGGCATGGGGGGAGGACCTCTGTCCTGACGGGGCACGGATGGCCGGCTGCTGAAGGAACGTGCGCGAAAGGAGTGTTCCAAGAGCACCAAACGTCAGGGAAGGGCTCTGTGGCTTCCACGTGAAAGTCGTCGGTACGTGAGACCAACGGGTTTCGGCCACCGCGCCCCGCCGGCCGCCGGATCGCCCCGCACGCGGGCGGGACCGGCTCCCGCAGCTACCGATCGCCGGACGTCGGCGGACACAGGGGCCTTCGCGCGACGCCTGCCCGAAAACGTCGTCGTTCTGTCCATCGTCGGCTTGGATCAGGTGCCCGAGCTCGACTACTACCGCGCCAAGACCCTTCAGGAGGACCTGCTCAAGGCCGGCCCGGTCCCGTACTCCATCGTCCGCGCCACGCAGTTGGTGGAGTTCACGGACGCCGTCCTCCCCTGGACCGCCGACGGGGACACCGTCCGGCCCGCCGCGCACCCCGGTCCAGCCGATCGCCGCGGCGGACGTCGCCCCCGCAGTCACCGACGTCGCCGCCGGACCGCCGCTCGGCGGCACCCTCGACGTCGCCGGTTCCGACGTGTACCCGCTGGACGAGCTGGGCCGGATCACCCTCGCCGCCCGGGGCGACGGGCGGACGGTGACCACCTACGAGACCGCGGGCATGTTCGCCGCGGTCCACGGCGACGTCCTCACCCCGAAGGGCGGTGCGCGCATCGCCCCGACGTACCACACGGACTGGCTGAAGTAGCCGCGGCGTCGCGCCCCGCCCGCCGAACCGCTATGCCATCCGGCCCGCAAGCTCTCCGGCGATCTCGTGGCCGAACAGCCCGGGCAGCCCGCCGGTGTGCACGAACACCGTGCGCCGGCCGGGCCGGATGTCGCCGTCCGCCACCGCCGCCGCGAGGCCGGCCAGGGCTTTGGCGGTGTAGACCGGATCCAGGATGACGCCCTCGCACCGGGCCGCCGCCTCCAGCGCGGAGGTGGCGGCGGGGGTGAGCACGCCGTACCCGGCGCCGGCCTGGTCACGGCGCAGCCGCAGCGCGGACACCTCGACGGGCTTGTCCGCCACCGCCCCCACCAGCCCGGCGACCCGCGCGGGCAAGTCGTCGACGGCGCCGACGTCGACGCCCAGGACCCGCTCCGACCCGAGTGCGGCGACCAGGCCCGCCATGGTGCCGCCGGAGCCGCCGGCGACGACCACGTGCTCGACGTCGGGCAGCTGCTCGCGCAGTTCACGGCCGCCTTCGAGATACCCCAGCGCTCCGTTGCGGTCGCTGCCGCCGAAGGGCAGCACCTCGACGCGTTCCCCCTCCTCCGCCAGCTCCCCGGCCGCGGTGGCGACGGCGAGGTCCAGGCCCGCGGCGTCGACGTCTCCGGCCCAGACGACCCGGGCGCCGAGCAGCCCCTCCAGCGCCAGATTGCCGGTCCGCCCCTGCGGGCCGTTCCCGCGCAGGACCAGTACGGCGCCGAGCCCCAGCCGCCGCGCCGCCGCGGCCGCGAGGCGCGCGTAGTTGCTCTGCCCGCCGCCGCTCGCCACCAGGACGGTCGCTCCGCGGCTCACCGCCTGGCCGCAGCCGAATTCGAGCTTGCGCACCTTGTTGCCACCGCCGCCGAGACCGCTCAGGTCGTCGCGCTTGAGCCACAGGTCGCCGGGATCGAGCCCGAGGTGCGCGGCCAGCCGCGGAGCGGACTCCACCGGAGTGGGCCAGGTCCCGAGAAGCACCCGGGGAGCGGAGCCGCTTCCCCCCTCTTCGCCGATGGTCATGATCGTCCTTCCTCGCGCGACGCCGTCCGCATGTACCCGAGCCGGAGGATACGGCCGCCGGCCGCGCGTCCCGTGCACCGGCGGGGTGGTGGACGGGATGCACGGCCGGACGGCTTCGACCTCGCTACGGGCAGCTCTCCTCGAACTTGACCGCGGTGAACTCGACGGGCCTGCCGCCCAGGGAGGCGCCGGCGGACGGGGTCTGCGTGCACACCTTCCAATTGGACTCCATCAGCACCCAGCGGTCCTCCGGCAGGGCGTCCTTCACGGTGATGGAGGTGCCGGAGTCGAGCGCGGCGCGAGCCGCCTTCACCGACTTGCCCGCGAAGTCCGGCATCGTGCCGCCCTTCACGGCCGGCGGCTTCTCGTCCTTCGCCGGGCAGGTCTCCGCCAGCTTCACCGCGCCGAAGTCCAATTCCGTGTCCGTGGGCTCGGAGGTACCGGCCTTCACGTTCTGGCTGCACACCTTCCAGTTACGGTCGAACGCCTGCATCCGGTCCCGACCGAGCGCGTCGTGCGAGGTCAGCGCGTGGAAACCGGCCTGCTGCGCCGTGTCCTGGGCGGATTGGAGGCCCATTCCGACGAAGTCGGGCACGCTCGCCTTCTCGTCCTTGTCGGCGACGGGTTTGTCGTCGCTCGCCTGCTTCCCCCCGTCGCTCTCGGCCGGCTCCGGCGCGACGGTCCTCGTGACCGTGACGGTGGGCTGCGGCTCGGCCCGGCCGGCGGCGCCGGTCTTCTCCTGCTCGGCGTTGCCCGAGGTCCCGATCCCGACCCCGACGAAGAAGACGAGAAGCGCCGCCGGGACGGCGATCCGCTTCCGCGCCCATCCCGGCTTGCCGCCCGGCGGCCCCATCGGCGGTCCGGCGAACGGCGGCCCCACGGGCGGCGGCTGACTGTACGACATGTATCCCCTATACGTCGGTTGGTGCCAGATGACCGTAAGGGGCGGGATGCCTCGCCAGGAAGCTCCGGGAGAGGAAGTGATGCAACCGTGACGGACGTGTGAACATTGAACGATACAGCGATCCCGGTCGCCTCCATCGACCGCCACGGCAAGGCGCCGACCAGCACATCCGCCAAAGTCCTTCCGCCTGGCAGAAGTTGCCTTGCGTGCCGACGAGGGATGTCAGGAACCTGATGTCCACCACGGCACCCCGGGGCGACGGCGCCCCGCCGACAGGGACGGGAACGCCATGCCGCACATGACCGCCTTCGCCAGGAACCAGTGGTACGTCGCCGCCTACTCCGCCGAAGTGGGACGCGAGTTGCTCGGACGGACGATCCTGGGCGAGCCGCTCGTGTTCTACCGCACCGAGGAGGACGGCACCGCGGTGGCGCTGGTCGACCGCTGTGTGCACCGTCGTTTCCCGCTCTCGGCGAGCAGGCTCGACGGCGACCGGATCGTGTGCGGCTACCACGGATTCACGTACGACACCACGGGCACCTGCGTGTACGTGCCCGGGCAGAAGCGGATACCGCGGACCGCCCGGGTCGCCGCGTACCCGCTGGTGGAGCAGGACTCCCTGGTCTGGGTCTGGGTCGGCGACCCGGGCCTCGCCGACCCCGCGGCGATCCCGCGTGCCGCCCACCTCGACCACCCCGACTGGGTCACCGTGCGCGGCATGGAGCCGATCGACGCCGACTACGGCCTCCTCGTCGACAACCTCCTCGACCTCTCCCACGAGACCTACCTGCACAGCGGTTACATCGGCACGCCCGAGGTCGCCGAGACGCCGATCACCACGGAGGTGGACGAGGGGGCGGGCATCGTGCGGGTCAGCCGGCACATGGACGACGCCGAGTGCCCGCCGTTCTACGCCCGTTCGACCGGCATCGAGGGCCGCATCACCCGCTGGCAGGACATCGAGTACCACGCGCCGTGCCTGTATCTGCTGCACAGCCGGATCGCGCCGGTCGGTGTGCTGCCCGGCGCGGACGGCCACGACCCCGACGCCTTCCACACCGAGATCACGTACGCGATCACGCCGTCCGGCGACGGCCACGTCCACGACTTCTGGGCGGTGTCCCGGGACTTCGCCCGGGACGACGAGGACGTCAGCACGTTCCTGCGGGACTTCAACCACACCGTCGTCATGCAGGACGTCGACGCGCTCAACCTGCTGCAGCGCACGCTGGGTTCGGAACGGGCCGGCTACCAGGAGCTGAGCGTCAACATCGACACCGGAGGCCTGGCGGCCCGCCGCATCCTCGCCCGACTGGTCGAGGAGGGCGACAAGCCCGTGGAGGGGGTCCGATGACCTCCCCGGCCGGCGAGGTCTGTCGCGTCGACTGGCTCCCCGGCACCGACGCGCTGCGCGGCACCTGTCACTGCGGTGCCGAGCACACGGCCGAGGACCCGGTCGAGATGTGGGCGTGGATGCTCGCCCACCCCGAAGGACACGTACTCCGAGGAAGCGGCCGATGACCCCGTACGAGAGCGAACTCGTCGTCGGGCAGCGCGTGCCCGCGGCCGACGGGGTCCTCGCCCTGACCCTGCGCGACCCGCTGGGCGGGACGCTCCCGCCCTGGGAACCGGGCGCCCACATCGACGTCGTCCTCGGCCCCGGCCTGGAACGCCAGTACTCCCTCTGCGGTGATCCGGCGGACCGGCGCACCTGGCGGATCGCAGTCCTGCGCGAGCCGGACGGGCGCGGTGGCTCCGACCATGTGCACACCCGGCTCGATCCGGGGAATGCCGTGCGGGTACGTGGTCCGCGCAATGCCTTCCGGCTCGAACCCGCGCCCCGCTACCGGTTCGTCGCGGGCGGCATCGGCATCACACCGATCCTGCCGATGCTGGCCGCCGCCGAGGCGGCGGGCGCGGACTGGACCCTCCTGTACGGCGGCCGTACGCGCGCCTCCATGGCGTTCACCGAGGAGTTGCGACCGTACGGGGACCGGGTCCGGATCGTCCCCGAGGACGAGTCGGGGCTCCTCGACCTCGCCGCGGAACTCGCCCGGCCCGCCGCCGGCACACTGGTCTACTGCTGCGGGCCCGGCCCGCTGCTGGACGCGGTGGAGGACCTCTGCCCGGCCGGGCTGCTGCGCGTCGAACGCTTCCGGCCGAAGGACGAGAAGGCCCGCGACGACGAGGAGTTCGAGGTCGTCCTGGAGCGCAGCGGACGGACGCTGACCGTGCCGGCCGGAGTCTCCGTGCTGGACACCGTCCGGGCCGCGGGGGTCGAGGTGCTCTACTCCTGTACGGAGGGCACCTGCGGGACCTGCGAGACGGACGTCCTCGACGGCACGCCCGACCACCGCGACTCCGTGCTCGACGACGCGGAGCGGGCGGCGGGCGAGACCATGCTCATCTGTGTGTCCCGGTGCCGCGGGAGACGGCTCGTGCTCGACCTGTGACGTGCTGGTCCGCCTCGATGCGGGCCACCGTCGCCGGCAGATGCGGCAGCAGGTCCCGGCGCACGGACTCCACCGGATTGCGGCCGGCGTGCACCGGGATGTTCACCGCCGCCACCACCGCGCCGTCCCGGTCCCGTACCGGGGCGGCGACCGCGCGCCCTCCCTCCTCCAGTTCCTGGTCGACGAGGGCGCGGCCCTGACGCCGTACGCGCCGCAGTTCGGACCTCAGGAGGTCGGCCGAGACGAGCGTGCGGGCGGTCGGGGGGCGCAGTTCGGCACGGTCCAGCCGGGCGTCGACGTCCTCCTCCGGCAGGTGCGCCAGGACCACCCGGCCCACGGAGGTCACCAGGGCCGGGAAACGGGTGCCGCCCGTGACGGCGACGGCCATGATGCGCCGGGTGGGGACCCGGGCCCCGTACACGATGTCGTCGGCGTCGAGGTCGCGGAGCGAGGAGGACTCCCCCACCTGCGCGACGAGTCGCTCCATGCGGGCTCGCGGCCCGCAGGTCGATCTGCCGCCCGACCGCGACCAGTTGCACACGCGGGTCGCCCCGCGCTTCGCCGAACTGCGGACCCCTGTGTACGAGCAGATCCAGGCGGCGAAGCGCGGGGCATCCGCGAAGGTCACGACAGATAAGCCTCCACCTCGCTGAACTGGGCGGCGGGCCAGCCGGTGTTGGCGGTGACGTGGAGCCTGAGGTGGCGCAGGCTGGTCCCGCCGGGCAGGGTCACGGTCACCGTGTTGCCGGTGGCCGGGTCGAAGCGGTAGTCCTTCGCGGCGACCACGGTCGTGTAGGCGGCGCCGTCGGTGCTGCCCTGCACGGACAGGGTCTGGGTACGCGCCTGCCAGGCCGGGGCGGGCGGCAGTTCGAGCACGACCCGCCGGACCGCCTGCGGGGAGCCGAGGTCGACGGTCCAGTTCTGCGGGAAGGCGTTGTTGGACGACTCCCAGTAGGTGCCGGCGTCACCGTCGACGGCCTTGCCCGGGGTGTAGACGTCCTGGGAGCCGCTCGCCGTGGCGGGGCGGCCCTTGGCCAGGTTGCGGGCCGGATCGGGGTCCGGATTGCCGGAACCCGGCTGCGGCCAGGCCGAGCAGTTCGACCAGGTGCTGTCCCAGCCGGAGTTGCCGCCGCCTCGGGTGAGCGTGAAGGTGCCCGATCCGGCCGGGTACGGGCAGTTGTAGACGCCCGCCGCGCCGACCCCGGTGGCCCGGACGTTGCTGAAGCGGGCCGCGCCCGGCGTCTCGGCCTGGACCACGACGGTGCCGACCTTGTCGACGGTGGCGCCGTCGACGGTGATGTTCCCGGCGGCGTACCCCCGGCCGCCGCCGGACACGAACTCGAAGGCGCTGTACGGGCTGTCGGTGATGGTGGTGTCGGTGATATCGACGGTCGCGTCGATGGCGCTGTCGTAGGAGTCGACGCGCAGCGCCCCCATCGGGTGGTTCCAGTTCGGGTTGATGGCGCCGGTGCGCACCAGGGTGTTGCCCGAGACGGTGATGGTTCCGGCGAGCGGGGAGAAGGGGTCGAGGAACTTCTGGTTGGAGATGGCGATGCCGCTGCCGAGGGCGTTGGTGTCGGCGATCAGGTTGTTCCTGACGGCGATGTCGGTGCCGCCGTAGATCGCGATGCCGTTGGCGAGGTTCGGCTGGGTGATGGTGTTGTTGTCGAAGCTGCTGTTGGTGTCCGGCCCGTTGAGCGACCACATGGCCAGCGCGTCGTCTCCGTTGTTGCGCAGGAAGTTGTTGCGGACGCGGACTCCGCGGGCGTTCCCGTTGAGGTTGAGTCCGTCGGCGGTGGTGTCGAGGATGCGGTTGTTCTCCACGACCAGGTTGTCGTTGTTGCCGGTCAGCCAGAGCCCGACCTTCAGGTGCTGGATCCACATCCCGGAGACGCCGGAGTTCGGCCCGAGGGAGCCGTTGACGAAGTTGTCGGGGCTTGAGTCGACCCGTTCGGTCACCTCGCCGATGACGGCGAAGTCCTTGATGCGGACGTTTCCGGAGGAGGTGGTCTGGTCGATGAACCGCGAGGTGTGGACGACGGAGTGCCAGCTGCCGGCGCCCTGCAGGGTGACGTTCGCGACGCCGCTCAGGGACGACGTGACCCGGTAGTCGCCCGGCGGGATCCAGACGACTCCGCCCTGCGCGGCGGCGATCGCGGCACGGAAGGCCTGGGTCGAGTCGCCCTGGCCGCTGGGGTCGGCGCCCTTGTCGGTGACGGACACCGATCCGGCGGGCCGGGTGCCGGCCGCGGCCACCTGCTCGAAGTCGGCCACGTCCACGGTGACCTGGGTGGAGGTGGCCTGCAGGGCGATCCGGTCGCCGGCCTGCACGTTCCGGCCGAGGAGAAGACGGGCGTTGTCGAAGAGGTGGTGGGTCCTGGCGCCCGCGATCCAGGAGGTGTCGACGTAGGAATACTTGGAGGTGACGGCGAGGGACTTGGCGAGCTTCGTGCCGTTGACGTAGACGTCGAGGGTGCCGGACTGGCCGTCGGGAACGTTGTACGCGACGTTCACGGCGTTGGCCGCGCGCGGCACGGTGAACTCGACGCGCTGTCCCGCGCCCAGCCGCACGGCCTGGCGTCCGGAGGCCTCGGAGGCGAGGGTGCCCTGGGTGTGGTCGGGGCCGATTCTGGTTCCGGTGGAGGCGGCGGACTCGGCCTCGACCGAGGTGAAGGGCAGGTCGGCGCCCGCGGCGGCGGCCGCGGAGTGGGCGGCGGTGGCACTGAGCATGCCGGCCGCGAGGGCGACGGCCACGGAGGCCGCGGCGGCCGGCATGCGCCGGACGGATCTGGGCATGTGCTGATCCCTTTCGTGTGGGGGTGCCGGGATAGCGGGTGGTGCGGCGGCCGGGCTGCGGTGTCAGGCGCGCAGCCAGGCCGCCGTGTCCTGGGGAAGGCGCCCTTCGGTGTCCAGGGCGCCGCTGGCGAGCAGCAGTTCGCGGTGCGGGGGGAGTTCGGCCGGGGCTTCGGACAGGTTGACCACGCAGAGCGTGTCCTGCGCGCGGGCGAAGGCGAGGACGCCCTCGGGTGCGGGCAGCCAGGTGAGCGGCCCGTCGCCGAAGCCGGGCTCGGTTCGGCGGATGCGCAGCGCCTCCCGGTAGAGGCGCAGCATCGACTCCGGGTCCTCGCTCTGGCGGTCGGCGGCGTAGGCGGGCCAGTCCGCGGGCTGCGGAAGCCAGGGTGCGCCGCCGAATCCCGCGTGGGGGGCGTCCGCCAGCCAGGGCAGCGGCACGCGGCAGCCGTCCCGGCCCGGGTCGGTCCCGCCGGAGCGGTGGTGCATCGGGTCCTGGATCCGCTCGCGCGGTATCTCCGCCTCGGGCAGCCCGAGTTCCTCGCCCTGGTAGACGTAGACGGCGCCCGGCAGGGCCAGTGAGAGCAGGGCGGCGGCGCGGGCGCGGCGGGTGCCGAGCGCCAGGTCGGTGGGGGTGCCGAAGGCCTTGGCGGCGAAGTCGAACGCGGTGTCGGCGCGGCCGTAGCGGGTGACCGTGCGGGTCACGTCGTGGTTGCACAGCACCCAGGTGGCGGGCGCGCCCACCGGGGCGTGCTCGGCGAGGGTCTCGTCGATCGACGTGCGCAGCCGTCCGGCGTCCCACGGGCAGGAAAGGAAGGAGAAGTTGAAAGCGGTGTGCAGCTCGTCGGGGCGCAGGTAGCGGGCGAAGCGCTCGGTGTCGGGCAGCCAGACCTCGCCCACGAAGATGCCGCCGTAGACGTCGGCGACGGCGCGCCAGGAGCGGTAGATGTCGTGGAGTTCGTCCCGGTCGACGTACGGATGCGGCCCCGGGCCGCCCTCGACGTGGTCGGGGAGTTCGGGGTCCTTGGCGAGCAGGGCGGCCGAGTCGATGCGCACGCCCGCCACGCCCCGCTCGAACCAGAAGCGCAGGACGTCCTCGTGCTCCTGGCGGACGGCGGGATGGGCCCAGTTGAGGTCGGGCTGCTCGGGGGTGAACAGGTGGAGGTACCAGTCGCCGTCGGGCAGCCGGGTCCACACCGGTTCGGCGGAGCCGGCGAACTGCGACGGCCAGTCGTTGGGCGGGAGTTCGCCGTGCTCGCCGCGTCCGGGCCGGAAGTGGAACAGGTCCCGCTCCGGGCTCCCGGGCCCGGCGGCGAGTGCGGCCCGGAACCAGGGGTGCTGGTCGGAGACGTGGTTGGGCACGATGTCGACAAGGGTGCGGATGCCCAGCTCGCGTGCCTCGGCGATGAGCTTCTCCGCCTCGGCGAGGGTGCCGAAGGCGGGGTCGATGACCCGGTAGTCGGCGACGTCGTAGCCGCCGTCGGCCAGTGGTGACAGGTACCACGGGTTGAACCAGAGCGCGTCCACGCCGAGTTGGGCGAGGTAGGGAAGTCGGGCCCGGACGCCCGCGAGGTCGCCGGTGCCGTCGCCGTCGCCGTCCGCGAAGCTGCGGACGTACACCTGGTAGATGACGGCGGAGCGCCACCACTCGTCCTGCGTGCGGGCAGGGGAAGGCTGTCCCACGGTGCCTACCTTTCTGTGAAGCCGTTCAGGGGGTGGCGTCAGCCCTTGGTGCTGCCCGCGCTGATACCGGCGATGATGTGCCGCTGGAACACCAGGAACATCAGGACCATGGGGATGCTGGCGATCACCATGGAGGCGATCAGCACGGTCAGCGGGATGTTCTGCGACAGCTGGACGAGGGCCACGCTGATGGGCTGCTTGTCGGTGTCGGAGAAGACCATCAGCGGCCAGAGGAAGTCCTGCCAGACGGCCACCAGGGCGAAGATCGACACGACTCCCAGCACCGGCCGGGACATGGGCAGCACGATCGACCGGAGGGTGCGCAGCCGGCCGGCGCCGTCGATCTCGGCGGCCTCCAGCACGTCGCGCGGGATCTGGTCGAAGAAGCGCTTGAGCAGATAGAGGTTGAAGGCGTTGGCCACGGCGGGCAGCCAGATGCCGAGCGGGTCGTTGAGCAGGCTGGTGTGGATCAGCGGCAGGTCGGCGACCGTGAGGTACTTCGGTACGACCAGGGCCTGGGCGGGGACCATCAGGGTGGCGAGGATCCCGCCGAGGATCACGTTGCCGAAGGCGGGCTTCAGTTTGGAGAGCGCGTACGCGGCGGCGGTGCAGAACACCAGTTGCAGGACCCAGGCGCCGGTGGCCTGGACGACCGTGTTCCACAGGTGCGTGGGCAGGTCCATCAGGTCCCAGGCGTCGGTGTACCCGCTCAGGCTCCAGTGCTCGGGCACGAGCGTGGGCGGTGTGCGCACGACCTCGTCCGGCGACTTCATGGCGCCGGACACCATCCAGTAGACGGGGAAGAGGAAGGCGACGGCGAACAGCAGGACCACGCCCGTGAAGACGGCCCAGTACAGGGTCTTGCCGCGGCGGCGGGCGAGGGTGAGGGGCGAGACCAGGGTGCGGGTGCTCATGAGTCCTCGCCTCCCGAGCGGGTCAGCCGCAGGTACACCGCGGAGAAGACGCCGAGCAGCACGAGCAGCATGACGCTGAGCGCGCAGGCGCCGCCGAAGTCGTTGTAGAGGAAGGCGTACTTGTAGATGAGGTAGAGCACGGTGACGGTCGCGTTCTCGGGGCCGCCGCCCGTGATGACGAACGGTTCGGTGAAGACCTGCATCGTGGCGATGATCTGCAGCAGCATCAGCATGAGGATGATGAAGCGGGTCTGCGGGATCGTCACGTGCCGGATGCGCTGGAGCAGGCTCGCGCCGTCGAGTTCGGCGGCCTCGTACAGCTCCCCCGGGATGCCCTGCAGTGCGGCCAGGTAGACGAGGACCGTGCCGCCCATGTTGGCCCAGGTGGCGACGATCACCAGCGAGACGAGTGCGGTGTCGGCGCCGTTGGACCAGTTCGAGGTCGGCAGGTGCAGGAAGCGCAGCGCTTCGTTGGCGAGGCCCGCCCCGGGGTCGTAGAACCATTTCCACAGCAGCGCGCTGACCACCGGCGGAATCATCACCGGCAGGTAGACGACGACCCTGAAGAAGGCCTTGGCGTGCCGCAGTTCGTTGAGGACGAGGGCCATCACGAAGGGGACGGCGAAGCCGATCAGGAGGGCGATCACGGTGAAGGTGAGCGTGTTGCGCCAGGCGGCGGCGAACTCCGGGTCGTGGAAGACCCGGGTGAAGTTGTCGGTGCCGACCCACTCCGCGCCGGCTCCCGGCGTGTACTTCTGGAAGGCGATCACGACGGCGCGGATCGCCGGGTACCAGGAGAACAGCGCGAAGCAGAGCAGGCCGCCGATCAGGAAGGCGTACGCGCGGGACTGGTCGGCCAGGCGCCGGCGCCACGGGCTCCCCGTCCGGCGCCCGGCCGACCGCGGCACCTCCGGCACGCCGACGGCGGCCGGAGGTGAGACGGGAGGCTTCGATGCTGTCTTCATGAACGGTGTCAGCCTCGGGCCAGGATGGAGTCGATCTTGCCGGAGGCGTCCTTGAGCAGCTTGTCGACGTCGGCGTCCTTCTTGGTGAGCACCGCGGAGACGGCGCCGTCCAGGACCGAGTAGATCTGCTGGGCCTGCGGCGGCTCGATCTTCATCTCCAGGCTCTGGTTGCCGTCGAGGAAGGCCTGGTAGTTCTCCACCGGCACGTTGGCGTTGGCCTTCTTGACTTCCTGGTCCTTGGCGTCGGCGGCGCCGGTGAAGAGCCGGGGCTCGGGCAGGCCGACCGGGGCGTCGTTCTTCTTGGCCCGGGCGTAGTCGCCGAGGAAGCCGTCTCCGGGCGTCAGGAACATGTGGTCGAGCCACTTGAGGCCGGCCTTGATCTGCGCCGGGGTGTCCTTCTTGTTGAACATGTAGCCGTCGCCGCCGATGAGCGTGCCCTTGCCGCCGGGCATGGGCGCCAGCGCCAGGTCCTTGTAGTTGCCGCCCTTCTCCTTCACCAGGATCGGGATGTTGTCGGGCGCGGAGAGGTACATGCCGAGCTTGCCGGAGCCCATCAGCTGCTGGACGTCGTTGATGACCAGGAGCTGCTTGCTGCCCATGGAGTCGTCCCGCCAGCGCATGTCCTTGAGGTTCTGCAGGACCGCCTTGCCCTCGGGGGTGTCGACGGTGGCCTTCTTGCCGTCCTCGCTGACCACGTTGCCGCCCTGGGAGTACATCTCGGCGGTGAAGTGCCAGCCGCCCTGGTTCTGGGCGCTGTAGTCCGCGTAGCCGACGGTGCCGTTGCCGAGCGCGGCTATCTTCTTGGCGGCGGCGCGCAGCTCCTCCCAGGTCGCCGGGGGCGTGTCGGGGTCGAGGCCGGCCTTCTCGAAGAGCTTCTTGTTGTAGATCAGCCCCATCGAATAGCCGGTGCGCGGGATGCCGTAGATCTTGCCGTCGACGGTGTAGATGTCGCGCAGCTGCTGCTGGATGGTGTCGTAGCTCTTCAGGTCCTTCACGTACGGCGTCAGGTCGGCGGCCTGGTTGATGTCGACGACGTGCTTGGCGTCCGTGAAGTACGTGTAGAACACGTCCTCCATCTGACCGCCGGCGAGCTTGGCGTCGAAGGTCTTGGGGTCCTGGCAGGGGAAGGCGTCATGGGCGACGACGTCGATGTCCGGGTTCTGCTTCTCGAAGGCCCTGATGTCGGCCTCGAAGAACGAACGGTCGACCTTGGCGCTCTTCGGCGGCATGCAGTTGACCGTGATGCGGGTCTTGCCGCCCGCGGCGTCGTTGTCGTCGTCGGAACCGCAGGCGCTCACGGCGGTGAGCGTCAGGGCCGAGGCCACGAGTGCGGTACAGGTACGGCGGAACCCGGTGCTTCTCATCGGTGGACCCCTTTGGGCAGGCGCGTGGAAGGCCCACGGCGGCACACCGGGCGGCGTGCGGCCGTGTCTGGCGCGGCACACTCAAGCACCGCCGACAGCTGACCGCAATATCTCGCGCAGAATCTGTAATTATTTGACAGCGAAGTGGATCGCAGAGGTGTGCGGCTTGCACAACGGCCGGTGGGGTCGGTACGGCGTTTGCACCACGACGCGTCGGCGTTTGCGCACCGCCTGAACCGGCAAGCGGAAGCGCGCACCCCGCAGGCCCGGCACCGTCGACGGTCGCGCCGGCGCCGGGGGGCCGCGGGAGAGGCCGGCGTCAGTCGCGCGGCGCCTGCGCGGTCGATCCGCGGACGACCAGCTCCGGCTCGAACAGCAGCTCCTCGGCGGGCACGGAGCTGCCGCCGATCTGGGCGTTCAGCAGCTCGACCGCGGCCCGCCCCATGGCCTCGATGGGCTGGCGGACCGTGGTGAGCGGGGGCTCGGTGCAGTTCATGAAGGCGGAGTCGTCGTACCCGACGACCGACACCTGCGACGGGACGGCGAGTCCCTTGCGGCGGGCGGCCCGTACGGCTCCGAGGGCGAGCGGGTCGCTGGCGCAGATGATGCCCGTGACCCCGCGGTCCAGCAGCCGGGTGGCCGCCGCCTGCCCGCCTTCCAGGGAGAACATGGCGCGGGCGATGTGCTCGTCCGGCAGGTCGGCGCCGAACGCGCGGGCGGCCGCCAGTTTGCGCTGCGAGGGCATGTGGTCGGCGGGGCCCAGCACGAGCCCGATCCGCTCGTGCCCCAGCGAGGCCAGGTGCCGCCAGGCCTGCTCGGTGGCGACGGCGTCGTCGCACGAGACACCGGGGAAGCCGAGGTGCTCGATGGACGCGTTGACCAGGACCACCGGAATCCTGCGGTCCGCGAGACGGCGGTAGTGGTCGTGCGGGGCGTCGGCCTGCGCGTAGAGACCGCCGGCGAAGACCACGCCGGAGACCTGTTGCTGCAGCAGCAGGTCCACGTAGTCGGCCTCGGAGACGCCGCCCTTGGTCTGCGTGCACAGCACCGGGGTCAGACCCAGTTGGGCGAGCGCCCCGCCGATCACTTCGGCGAACGCCGGGAAGATCGGGTTCTGCAGTTCGGGAAGCACCAGGCCGACCAGGCGCGCCCGTTCACCGCGCAGTTGCGTCGGCCTCTCGTAGCCGAGGACGTCGAGCGCGGAGAGCACCGCCTGCCGGGTGGCGTCGGAGACCCCGGGCTTGCCGTTGAGCACCCGGCTGACCGTGGCCTCGCTGACCCCGACCTTCTTCGCCACCTGTGCAAGTCGTCGCGTCATGCGCGCAAGAATAGCGCAAGAAGCGCAAGCCGCTTGCGTGCCGCGGCGAACTCGTCATGCCGAGGTCGTCGCGGCGGCTCCGGGACCGGCCCACAGGCCCCGCACGTGCCCGAGGTGACGGATCATCACGGCGCGCACGGCCGCCTCGTCGCGGTCGAGCAGCGCGTCGAGCAGTTCCAGATGCTCCCGGGCGGAGTCCTCCAGGCGGCCCGCCTCGACCAGGGCGTGGAGCCCGTAGAGCCGGGAGCGCTTGCGCAGGTCCCCCACGACCTCGACGAGATGGGCGTTGCCCGCCAGCGCCAGCAGACCCAGGTGGAAGCGGATGTCCGCCTCGACGTACGCGATGAGGTCCCCGGCCGCCGCCGCCGTGACGATCTCCCGGGCGGCCGGGCGCAGTGCCTCCAGGGAGACGGGGTCCGCCGTGCCGGCCAGCGCCACCACGGTGGGGATCTCGATCAGCGAGCGGATGTGGGTGTACTCGTCGAGCTGCTTCTCGGAGACCGCGGTGACCCGGAACCCCTTGTTGGGCACGGTGTCGACCAGCCCCTCCTTGACCAGGTCGAGCATGGCCTCGCGCACCGGGGTCGCCGAGACGCCGAAGCGGGCGGCGAGCATCGGCGCGGAGTAGACCTCGCCGGTGCGCAGCTCCCCCGCGATCAGCGCGGCCCGCAGGGCGTCGGCGACCCGCTCGCGGTAGCTGCTCTTCCGCCCGCCCAGCGTCGGCAGAACGGGCGCGGCGGGGGGCGCGCTGCGGCGCTGGGCGGGCATGGTCGTCTCCTCGTACGGCAGGCGGGCACCGTCAATGCGAGTGCTATGTCACGTGCCACCAGTATCCACGGCCCGGCGGACGGTCCGGGACCGCCCGCCGGCGGCCCGCGGGACGGCGGTCCGCCGCTCTCGCGCGGGCCGGGGCCCCGTCCGGGTTGGCGCCTAGAGGACGAATCCGGCCGGGAAGGGATCGGTGGGGTCGAGCAGGTACTGGGCCGTGCCCGTCACCCACGCGCGGCCGGTGAAGCTCGGCAGCACGGCCGGGACACCGGCCACCTCGGTGGTGCCGAGCAGCCGCCCGGTGAACCGCGTCCCGATGAGGGACTCGTTCACGAACTCGGTGTGCAGCGGCAGTTCACCGCGCGCGTGCAGCTGCGCCATCCGCGCGCTGGTCCCCGTCCCGCAGGGCGAGCGGTCGAACCAGCCGGGGTGGATCACCATGGCGTGCCGGGAACGGCGGGCGGTGGCGTCGGGCGCGTACAGATGGACGTGATGGCAGCCGCGCACGGACGGGTCCTCGGGATGGACCGGGCCGCCGTCGGCGTTGACCGCGTCCATCAGCGACAGCCCGGCCGCGAGGATCTCGTCCTTGCGGGCCCGGTCGAAGGGCAGCCCGAACTCCGCGAGCGGCAGGACGGCGTAGAAGTTGCCGCCGTACGCGAGGTCGTACGTCACCGTCCGCCCGTCGGCGAGCGTGGCGGTGCGGTCCAGGCCGGCCGAGAAGGACGGCACGTTCCGCAGGGTCACGGCTCGGGCCGCGCCGTCCTCGACCGCGACCTCGGCGACGACGACGCCCGCCGGGGTGTCGAGCCGGACGGTGGTGACGGGCTCGACGACCTCCACCATGCCCGTCTCCACGAGCACGGTCGCGACGCCGATGGCACCGTGCCCGCACATCGGGAGGCAGCCGGAGACCTCGATGAACAGCACACCGTAGTCGCAGTCCGGGCGGGTGGGCGGCTGGAGGACGGCACCGCTCATCGCCGAGTGGCCGCGCGGTTCGTTCATCAGGAACTGCCTGACGGTGTCGCGGTGCTCCATGAAGTGGAGCCGCCGTTCGTTCATGGTGGTGCCGGGGAGCGTGCCGATGCCCCCGGTGACCACCCGGGTGGGCATGCCCTCGGTGTGCGAGTCGACGGCGTGCAGGACGAGCTTGCTGCGCATGGGACTCCCGACGTCGGTGGGGGTGCGGAGGTTCCGCCGGAGTGATGCCCGGGGCCTCGACCGAGGCCGCGGGCCTGCCGGAGCGGCGGGGACGGGTCAGGCGAGGCCGTCGGCCACGGCCCGCTCGGTGGCCGCGCGCACGGCCGCCTCCTGCTCCGGCAGCAGGGGAACGCGCGGCGGCCGCACCGGACCGCCGCGGCGTCCGACGACGTCCATCGACACCTTGATGGCCTGCACGAACTCGACCCGGGAGTCCCAGCGGAGCAGGGGGTGCAGTTGCCGGTAGAGGCCGCCCGCGGTGCGGAGGTCGCCCTCGACCGCCGCGTGGTAGAGCGCGACGCACGCCGCGGGCAGGGCGTTCGGGTATCCGGCCACCCAGCCCTTGGCGCCCGCGACGGCCAGTTCCAGCAGGACGTCGTCGGCTCCGGCCAACAGGTCCAGTGCCGGGGCGAGTTCGGCGATGCGGTAGGCGCGCCGCACATCGCCCGAGAACTCCTTGACGGCATGGACGCTCCCCTCGCGGTACAGCTTCGCGAGCAGTTCGGGCACCAGGTCGACCTTGGTGTCGACGGGATTGTTGTAGGCGACGACGGGAACGCCCGCCTCGGCGACCGCCGCGTAGTGCGCCAGCACGGAACGCTCGTCGGCGCGGTACGCGTTCGGCGGCAGCAGCATCACCGCCTGGCAGCCCGCGTCGCGCGCCTGCTCGGCCCAGCGGCGGGCCTCGGCGGAACCGTACGCGGCCACGCCGGGCATCACCCGGGAACCGCCCACGGCGTTCACGGCCGTCTCCACGACCCTCGCGCGCTCCTCGGGCGTGAGGACCTGGTACTCGCCGAGCGAGCCGTTGGGTACGACGCCGTCGCAGCCGTTCTCGACGAGCCAGGCGCAGTGGTCGGCGTACCTGCCGTGGTCCACGGAGAGGTCGTCGTGGAACGGGAGTGCGGTCGCGACGAGCACGCCGTGCCAGGGGCGGCGGCTCCCGGCGGTCGGGAGCGGTGTGGCGGTCATGGGCGTCCCCTTTCAGTGAGGTGTGACATTGCACTGTGCCTGCTCCGAAGACCACGGAGGGCGAGGAGGCGAGGTCCGGGCCCCGAGGTCCGCTCGCCCGGACGCCTCCCGTCGGCCGGGCGGTCATCCGTCCTCGGACTCACCCGCACGGGCCAGGGCCCCGAGCGGTACGGGCCGCGCGAACGGGCTCCGGGACGGCAGGAGCGGGCAGCCGGCCAGCCCCGCCACGCCGGGACCGCACATCCGGCCCTGGCACCAGCCCATCCCGGCCCGGGTGAACAGCTTGACGGTGCGCAGGTCCGTGGCGCCGAGGGCGGCCACGGCCTCCCGGACGGCGCCGGCGGTCACCTCCTCGCAGCGGCAGACGACCGTGTCGTCGGTGACCTGCTCCGCCCAGTGCGCGGGCGGTGCGCAGACCGAGTCCAGGGCGGCGAAGAACTCCCGCGCCGCCGCACGGGACTCGGCGGCGCCGGCCCACCGGCGCGGGTCGGGTTCCGCACCGGTGAGGCGGGCGGCGGCCGACCGTCCTGCGATATGGCCCTCGGCGAACGAGAGGGCGGCTCCGCCGACCCCGGTGGTCTCCCCCGCCGCCCAGACGCCGGGCACGTCGGTGCGCTGCTCGTCGTCGACGTGGACCCCCGGTCCGCGGAGCCGGCAGCCGAGCGTCTCGGCGAGGTCGGTGTGCGGGAGCAGGCCGTGCCCGACGGCGAGGGTGTCGCAGGGGATACGCCGTTCGCTGCCGGGCCGGACCCGGCCGTCGGCGTCGAGAGCGGCGACGGTGACCGCCTCGACCCGCAGCGTGCCGCGCGCCTCGACGACGGCATGCCGGGCCAGGAAGGGCGTGCGGTGCCACAGGAGCCGGGCGGCGTACCCCGCGCCCTCGGCGAGGGTGCCGGGCCGGGCCGACAGGGCCCGTGCCCGCCGCGCGAACGCCCGCGGACCGGCGGCCTCGACGAGGGCGACGACGTCGACGCCCGCCCCGGCGAGCCCGGTGGCCACGGGCAGCAGCAGCGGCCCGGTCCCGGCGACCACGGCGGTCCTGCCCGGCGTGACGAGGTCTCCCTTGAGCATGGCCTGTGCCCCGCCTGCGGTCACGACACCGGGCAGCGTCCAGCCGGGGAAGGGCAGCACCCTCTCGTAACCGCCGGTGGCGAGCAGGACGGCGTCGGCGCGCACGGCGACCGACTCCTCCTGGAGGGGGCCGAGGAGGGCGTGGACGGCGAACCGCCCCGGCCGCTGCGCCCCACCGGGCTCCAGGCGCTCGACCAGCCAGACGTGATGATCCCTCAGAAACTTTATGGCGCCGTTCTTTTCGTACGCGGCGAGACCGTGAGCGAGTCTCCGCCGGGTGCGCCCGTGGTGACGCGGCCCCCGGTTCTCGGCCGGCCCCGCCGAGAGCCCGCGGTGGAGCTGGCCGCCCGCCTGGCGTGCCGCGTCGACGAGGGTGACGCGGACGCCGCGGGCCGCGGCGGCGAGGGCGGCGGCCAGGCCTGCCGGGCCGGCGCCGATCACCGCGAGGTGCGGTCGCTCAGCCATCGTGGCCCGTCCCCTCCTGGGTGCGGATGACGTCGCCCGGCCGGACGGGGACGAGACAAGCACGCCGATTCGGGCGGCCGTTGACGGTGACGAGGCAGTCGAAGCAGACGCCGATGCCGCAGAAGACCCCCCGTGGCCCGCCTCCTCTCCGGGTGGTCCGCCAGGAGGTGACGCCCGCGTCCCACAGGGTCGCGGCGACCGTCCGGCCCGGCAGCGCCTCGATCGGACGGCCGTCCAGCCGGACGGTGAACCGGCTCTCCGGCCGGTCCGGGGGCGGTTCCGTGGGATTCACTCGTCCTCCTCGGGGAAGCGGTCGGGCCGGAAGGGGAAGAGGTCGAGGTCGGGTGTCCGGCCGGTGAGGGACTGGGCGATCAACCGGCCGGTTCCGGTGGCCAGTCCGATGCCCGCGCCCTCGTGGCCGCAGGCGTGGAAGAGGCCGGGCACGCGCGCGTCCGGTCCGAGGGCGGGCAGGTGGTCGGGCAGATACGGGCGGAAGCCCTGGTAGGCGCGCAGGACGCGGACCTCGGCCAGGAACGGGAAGAGCCGGATCGCGCCCGCGGCGAGGGTGCGTGCGGTCGGCAGCGAGAAGGAGCGGTCGAAGCCGACGCGTTCCCGGCTGGCCCCGATCAGCACCGGCCCGGCCGGTGTCCCCTCGACGACGGGCGAGGTGCGCAGCGCGGCCGAGTCGCTCGCCACGTCGGCCACGTAGTCCGCGGCGTACACCTTGTGGCGCACCCGGTGCGGCAGCGGCTCGGTGACCAGGACGCAGCCCCGCCGGGGCAGTACCGGCAGCGTGACGCCGGCCAGTGCGGCGACGGCGGCGGCCCCGGTCCCGGCGGCGTTCACCACGGCCGGTCCGTGGATGTCCCCGCGGTCGGTCCGCACGCCCCGTACGGCGCCGTCGGCGGTGCGCAGCAGCCCGGTGACGGCGCGGCCGGTGCGCAGCCGGGCGCCCGAGACGCGGGCCAGGTGCGCGGCGGCCAGCGCGGGCATCACCTGGGCATCCTGCGGATAGTGCACGGCTCCGGCCAGCCCCGGCGCCACGTGCGGTTCCAGCTCCGGGAGTTCCTCCGGGCGGACCGGTTCGGCCGTGACCCCGGCGGCCCGCTGCCCCGCCGCGAAGGCCTCCAGGGCGGTCAGTTCCCCGGGCGTGGAGGCGACGACGACGCCGCCCTTCGCCTCGTACTCGATCGCCGTACCCGGTTCGGCCGCCAGGTCGGCCCACAACCGCAACGAGAGCAGGGCGAGGTCGAGTTCGGGCCCGGGTTCCTTGTCGGAGACGAGCAGGTTCCCCTCGCCCGCACCGGTCGTGCCGCCGGCCACCGGGCCCCGGTCCACCAGGACGACGTCCAGACCGGCCCGAGCGGCGTACAGGGCGCAGGCGGCGCCGACCACTCCGGCTCCGACCACCACGACATCGCAGGTCAGTCGCTCGCTCACGCCAGTACTATGTCACATAGCGCTTGTCGGCGGAATGGTGCCGCACGGCACGTTCGGGGTGGGCGGGCGGATTCGCCAGGCGGTCCGGCGGGGCCGGGGTGGCGCCGCTAGACGACCCTGAGATGCGTGGCGCCGTGGCGGGTCGTACGGGTCCGGCGCGGTGCGACCGGGGCGCGGCGGGCCTCGCGCGGGACCAGGGTCAGGCGCGTGTAGCCCATGTCCTGGAGGGTCTTGGGGGTCTCGCCGATGATCCGGCAGTCCGTGCGGCCGTAGCGGGGATCGGGGTGCACGAGGGGGCGCACCGCGCCGTCCTGCTCCACGCCCTCCGGGCCGACCGCACGCATCCAGTGCGGCAGTCCCTGCCGGTAGGCGGCCTCCATGATGGGGTCCTGGGCGATGTCCCGGCGGATGGCCTGCAGTCCGCGGTCCTGCCCGTGCCGCTCCACGGCGGCCGCGAAGTGGGCCAGCATCGGCAGACACCAACTCGACTCGTGCTCGCCCAGGACGGTGCCGGCGTCGGGGTGGAACAGGACGAACCGCAGGAAGTTGTCGCCCGGCATGGCCGTCGGATGCGACCCGACACCCCGGAAAAGTGTCTCGAACGCGGCGTTGGACAGGACGACGTCCCACCGGTGGTCGAACACGACCGACGGGAAGGGGAGGGCCTCGAGAAGCGTCGCGTAGTCCTGGAGATACGCCTGAGCCTCGAGACTCTCGGGGACGGGCCGCGGCTGTGACCGCTGCCCTCCTGCCTGGTACGCCATCGGGAGGTCACCCCTCTTGCCTATGCGGCCTTCACGCGGCGCCCCGATCCTGGTGCCCGGGGCGGAGTCGTGTCAACTATCGTGGCATTTGGCGCCTGTTGACGGCTGAATCTCGCCACAGTTGTGGCGAGACCTGGATGCGGGTTCGAACAAGCGGCTAGTCTCCGGGTGGTTCCTGAGCATCTTGTGAGAGACCTGAGAGAGACGTAGGAGATCTGTCGGTGACGGATGGCTTCGAGGGTCCGGGCGCCACGGCGACGGTTCTGCTGCCGGCCGTCGTGGCCCGGGTCACCGCACTCGCCGACCGGCTCGGTGTGCCGCACGGCGAGCTCTTCGACGTGCGCCGGCTGTCGGCCGAGTCCGGCGTCTCCGAACCGGTGGTCAAGGCACTGCTGAGCGGCCGGCCCGCCGGGGAGCCCGACCTGCAGACGCGTTTTCTGCAGCGTTTCGACCTGTTGCGGCGCACCCGGCTCAAGCCCAACGGACGCAAGTACACCCAGCAGGAGATCGCCGACGGGGCGGGCATGTCGCGGCAGCAGGCCGGTGCCCTGATCAATGGCGACCGGCGCCCCACCATGGAGCACTGCGACGCGATCCAGCGCTTCTTCCGGGTGCACGCGGGGTTCCTCACGGCCGAGGATCCCGAGGCGCTCGCGAGCGCGCTGCAGCGCTGCGAGCAGGAACTGCTGCAGCAGCTCGCCGACCGTGAGCGCGCGGCGGCCCGCGCCGCCGACGACCCACTGGAACGGCTGCTGCAGGACCACGGTGTCCGCGGAATCGCCTGGCGGGCCGCACAGCTGCCCACGGACCAGCACCGGGACAAGGTCGCGGAATGGCTGGACATGCTCCTGGAAAGCGTCAAGCGGCCCGAGTCGTGATCCTGGGGAGAACAGTGGGCATTGGCAGGGAGATGCGCCGCCTGTGCGGCGAGTTGGTCGCGGAACTCTCGCTCCCGGCACCGGCGGAACCCGCCGACCTGTACGCCGCCCTGTGCGGCGCCATGAGCAGACGCCGCGGCCGCCCCGTCCAGTACCGCACGGCCGCCTTCCCGCCCGGCACCGCCAGCGGACTCTGGCTCGACATGGCCGACCAGGACCTCGTCGTGATCGAGCAACGCACGGCGCCGGACCACCAGTTGGTGATCCTGGGGCACGAACTGTGGCACATGAAGGCCGGGCACTGCAGCCACCACGTGGAGGGTGCGGCCGTCGCGGCCCGGCTGCTCTCCGACGACGCGGACCTGCAGGCCACCGTGCTCAGGGTGGCGGCCCGTACCCGGTTCGACCTGGGCGATGAGAAGGACGCCGAGAGCTTCGGGCTGCTGCTCGCCAGCAAGTGCCGCAGGTGGCTGGCCGGTTCGGCGCTGCGCGGGCCGGTGCAGCGCGACGACCTGGCGGGCCGGATCGAGGCCTCCCTCGGCTATCGCGGCCCACAGGGCTAGCGCACGACACCGACGACCATGGACGGAACCAGCTACTACATCCCCGCCGTGGCCATGGGCGTCGCCCTCGCCTTCAAGGCACCCGCGCTCCTGCGCGGCTGGCGTGACCCGCTGCTGCGGTCGGTGGGCGTGCTGCTCGCGCTGGCCGGCCTGGTCTTCCTGTTCGCGGCGCCGCCGACCATCGCCGAGGTCAACGAGATCACCGGCGTCCCCAACATCTCGGCGCCGCTCGTCTACTGCCTGCTGAGCGCCTTCAGCGCCTCCTGTCTGGTCCTCATCGTCAACTGGCGGGGCGGGCCCACCGGAACGACCCGCCGCATCTCCCGGCGCTGGACGACCGGGTACACCGTCGTCAGCGTGACGCTCGTGGTCCTGTTCGCGCTGGGCGACGCCCCCGAGGAGCGACTGCGGGACTTCGACACGCACTACGCCAACACGCCCTTCATGCGCGAGATGATCGTGCTGTATCTCGTGGCGCTCACCGTCGCGGGCGTCGCCATGAACATCATGTGCTGGCGCTGGGCCCTCCAGGTGCACGGCTGGCTGCGGGCCGGACTGCTCACCATCGCGGCCGGCTTCCTGTGCAACATCCCCTACGCGGCGGCCAAACTGACCGCCGTGGTCGCCCGGTGGAACGGCGGCGACCTGGATGACCTGAGCACCTACGTGGCCCCCGTACTGGCCTCCCTGGGAGCCCAGTTGAGTGCCGTCGGGTTCTGCCTTCCACTGGCCGGACGGCGGGTCGGGGACCTCTGGAGCACCTGGTCGACGTACCGCCGGCTCGGGCCGCTGTGGCGGGAGCTGAACTCGGTCGCCGCGCACGGGGACCGGGCGGTGCGGATCGCCTGGTGGTCCCCCGCCGAACTCCAGGTCACGCAGCGGGAGTCCGACATCCACGACGGCATGCTCGGCCTGTACCCCTATTTCGACACCGGGGTGCGCACCTCCGCCTACGAGGCCGCGGTGGCAGCCGGTGCGGAGCCCGAGCAGGCGCGGGCCGAGGCCGACGCGGCGATGGTGTCGGCGGCGGTGCGGGCCAGGGCCGCCGATCCGGAGGGCCGGGTCATCAGCTCGGCGGCGACCGACGACCCCGGACCGCCCGGCGCGGGGGCCGCGGACGCGGACGGGCCCCGCGACCTGGTGCGGATGTCGGTCGCCCTGCGCCGGTCGCCCGTCGTGGCGGCCGCCCGGGAACGGGCCGCGGCCGGACCGGAGCGGAACCCCCGCGGGCGGATCCGGTAGCAGGCGTCGTCCCTCCCCGCCCGGCCGCTGCTCGGCAGCACGTACCCCCGAAGCCGCGTCCGGATCCCGGCCGGACCCACAGCGGGCCGCCGTATGAAACCGCGTCAGGTCGCGCTGCGTTCGCTCGCGTTCTTCAGGTCGCGCTCCACCGCCCTGCTGCGGGCGGTGTCCGGCCGGCCCGCGGCGCTGCCCGGCCGGCCCGCCCGCAGCACCTCGCGCCAGTGCTCGCGGCTCCAGTCGGCCGGGCGGGTCGTGCTCGTGAACTCCCCGACCAGGGCGAGGAAGCGGGCGGGGTCGCTGTGGAAGGGGAAGTGCCCCGCACCCTCGAAGATCTCCAGGCGGCTGCCGGGCATCGCCTCGTGAGCGCCGTGGGCGTGCCGCACCGGCACCACACTGTCCCGGTCGCCCCACAGCAGCATCGTCGGCATGCCCTCGGTCAGATAGCAGCGGTCGAGCATGGTGACCGCCTGTCCGCGCCAGTCGACCACCGCGCGCAGCGTACGGATGAAGGCACTGCGGGACGTGGCGTCGGGCAGCGCGTCCACCAAGGTCAGCAACTCGGGCGCGTCCTGGCCCAGATCGGTGTCGAGCAGCCGCATCAGGTGCGCGAACAGGCCCACCTGGAGCCGCATACCGGGCAGCCGCAGCGTGGCGAGCAGGAGATGGGCGCCCGGCAGCGACACGGCCCGCAGTACGGGGTTGACCTCGCGGCCCACCCCGCCCGCGCTGACCAGGATCAGCCGCTCGGTGCGCTCGGGGAACTGGTAGGCGAACTGCATGGCGACCCCGCCGCCCAGCGAGTGCCCCAGCAGCGTGGCGGATTCGATGCCGAGCGCCGTCAGCAGATCGCGCACTCCGTTGGCGTAGGCCGCCACCGAGTAGTCCGCCCGCGGCTTGTCGGAGGAGCCGTGACCGAGCAGGTCGGGTGCGATGACGGTGTGGGTGCGGGCGAGGTCCGGGATCAGCTCGGCCCAGGTCGCCGACGAGTCGCCGATGCCGTGGATCAGGACGAGCGCCGGGCCCTGGCCCGCCATGCGGTAGGCGCGCCGGTAGCCGTGCACGACCTTGTGGTGGAGCCGCAGTTCTCCGTCGCCCACCGAGCGCAGCCGATGGCTCCGCCGCGGGCGCCGGGACGGTGTGTCGGCCATGGCTCGCCTCCCGGTCCCCGGGCCGCCCGGTGGACGGCTCCGCACTCTCCACTTCAGCGTAGAGCCCTTGTCCCACAAGGGATTTCGGGAAGGTTTCGCCTCGACTAACCAAGGCGCCGCGCCCCCGCAGGCGCCGGATTGTCAGTGGCGGACGGCAAGCTGGAGTCACGTAGCGCTTCGACCAGCCGACCCGGGGAGAGCCGTCCGATGCCGACCGCCGTACTGACCGACCACGAACGCGCCGCCGTGCAGGCCTATCTGCGGCTCCTCCAGACGGTCCGCGCCGCTTTCGACGGCGCGCCGGACGGCCGGCGACCACCCGTGGTGCCGCCGGCCGCGCTCGCGGAGGCGGAGCGTGCCCTGACGGCGGCCGGACTCGCGGGCAACGAGGAGGCGTTCTTCCGTCTGCTGCGGAGCTGGTGCCCGGAGCCCGGCTGAGACCGCGACCGGTACGGACCGCCTCGCCGCCGCCCGGCTCGGGGCTGCGGCACGCCTCGCGAGTACGGTGCGGCTCTCGCGGGGGAGGCACGCCTCAAGAGGGCGGCAGGCGCCTCGGATGCGGCCCGGCTTTCACGGCCGGCACCCTCACGCACGCGGCGGGCGCCGCGGATGCGGCTCGGTTCCCGAGGGCGGCGCCGCTCTCGCGGGCGGCACGCCTCACGCGTACCGCGGGCGCCTCGGGCCGGCACGCCGCACGGATGCTGCTCTCGCGGGCGGCACGCCGCAGGAGGGCGGCCGCATCCGGGCGCGCTGCCCGGATCAGGGGCGCGGCGCGCCTCACGGATGCGGCACGGTGACCGCCGTGGCCAGCAGCCCCTGCCGGACGGCCCAGCGCCCCTCGAAGACCCCGACGCGCGTGCCGTCCCCCAGCCGCGGCCCCGGGACCAGGAGGGTGGCGCGCAGTCGGCCGGTCCGGCCCGCCGCGTCCCCGGCCGGGACATCGGGGACGAGGTCGATGTCCGCCTCGGAGAAGTCCAGCCACTGCCCGGTCAGGGGGAACCACGCCTTGTAGACGGACTCCTTCGCGCTGAACAGCAAGCGGTCCCAGTGGACGGAGGGTGCGTGCCCCGCCAGCCGGCCGAGGCGCTCCCGCTCCGTGGGCAGCGCGATGGCGTCGAGGACCCCCTCGGGGAGTTCCAGGTGGGGCTCCGCGTCGATGCCGAGCGAGGCCAGCTCGGTGGCGCGGACCAGCGCGGCGGCGGCGAAGCCCTCGCAGTGCGTCATGCTGCCGGTCAGGCCCTGCGGCCAGCGGGGCGCTCCGCGCTCACCGGTCAGCACGGCCTGCGGGGCCACACCGAGCTTCTCCATGGCGCGGCGGGCGCAGGTCCGCACCGCCGTGAACTCCCGGCGGCGCTTGTCCACGGCCCGCGCTATCAGCGCCTCTTCCCCGGGGTACAGCGCGGCGCGCCCGGTCCCGTCGTCACCGTAGGTCTCCACGGCCACGACCGACTCCGGGAGCAGTTCCTCGATCACCTGCTCCGACCTCCATCGGCAGAATGCGGCGCAGCGTCCCGGGCGGTCCCGGGCGCTTGCTCCACTCGCGGGGGTAGCCCACGGACACCTCTTCGAAGCGGACGCCCTGGTGCCAGGTCGTCCGCGGGATGTGGAGATGCCCGTAGACCATGACGGCCGTGCGGAATCTGTGGTGCCAGTCGGCGGTCAGCCGGGTGCCGCACCACATCGCGAACTCGGGGTACCGCAGGATGTCCGTGGGGTGCCGGTCCAGCGGGTAGTGGTTGACCAGCACCGTGGGCAGCTCCTCGGGCAGCGCGGCGAGCCTGCTCTCGGTCTCGGCCACCCGGGCCCGGCACCAGGCGTCGCGGCTGGGGTAGGGGTCGGGGTGCAGGACGTGTTCGTCGGTGCAGACGATGCCGGTCGACTCGGCGTAGGCCAGCCCCTGGGCCTTGGTCGCGCAGCCCCGCGGCAGGAACGAGTAGTCGTAGAGCAGGAAGAGGGGGGCGATCACCGCGGGCCCTCCGGCCCCCTCCCACACGGGGTAGGGGTCCTCGGGGGTGATGACACCGGCCTCTCGGCACACGGCGACGAGATGCTCGTAGCGGGCGACGCCGCGCAGGGTGACGGTGTCCTTCGGGTGGGTCCACAGCTCGTGGTTGCCAGGGGTCCAGATCACCTTGCGGAAGCGTCCGGCGAGGGTTTCGAGGGCCCAGCGGATGTCGGCCACGGTCTCCGCGACGTCCCCGGCCACCAGGAGCCAGTCCTCGTCGGACGTGGGGCGCATCCGCTCGACCAGGGCGCGGTTCTCGGCGTAGCCGACGTGCAGATCGCTGATGGCCAGCAGGTGCCCCGGACGGCCGGCCGTCGACTCCACTCCCCGCTCCCTCCGCGAACCGAATGGCACCACGAGAACACATCCCCGAGGCGCCGACAAGGGCGGCTCCGGTGGGCCTCGAGGACGACAGTCCGGCCCACCGGGAAGGCCTCCGGTCAATCCGTAACACGCCCGTAGCGTCACAGGGGCCCCGCGCCCCCTATGATCGGGCGAACACGGCTGCCACGAACCTTCTTCGGCGTACGGCGGCTCGGTGTACCTCCCTCCACCCCTGGCCGGGCACGGCCTGCTCCGCCGTGCCCGCGCACCCCGAAAGGCGGCCTGCATGGGCTCTCGCGTACGCGTCTGGCTCAACCGCACGTACGCGGAGAACGTGTTCTTCATGGATCAGCTGCGGCGCAATCCGCACGACCGGACGGTCGAGTTCCATGCCACGCACGGCGACGCCGACTCCCCCGTCCTGGCCGCGGCCGACACCGCCGCCTTGGAGCCGGAGGGCCTCTCGCAGGCCGCGTACGTCGAGTACGCGCTGGACCAGTGCGCGCGGCACGGGATCGACGTCTTCGTGCCCGTCCTGCACCAGTCGGCGATCGTCGCGCACCGCGCGGAGTTCGCCGCGCTCGGCACGGCCCTGCTCGCGCCGCCGCGCGAGGCGGTGGCCGTCTTCCACGACAAGGTGACGGCGTACGAGGCGGTGCAGGCTCAGGGGGTGCCCGTGCCGCCGTGGTGGCGGGTGCGGACGGAGAGCGAACTCGTCGCGGCCGTCGAGGAATTGGAGGCAGGAGGCCACAAGGCGTGCTTCAAGCCCGCCGCGGGCGCGGGCGGCGTGGGCTTCCGGATCATCACCCGTGCGCCCTTCTCGCTCGCGCACCTCACCGGTTTCCCCAGCGCGCACGTGCCGCTCGACCTGGTCGCGGAGGCGGTCCGGTCGGCCGAGGAGCCGGTCGACTGGTTGGTGATGCCGCTCCTGGAGCAGCCCGAGGTGTCCGTGGACTGCCTCACCGGGCCGGACGGGCGGGTGCGGATGGCGGTGGGCCGCACCAAGAACGGGCGGCGGCGCGGGTTCACGTTGCACCCCTCGTGGATCGAACCGGCGCGCCGGATCGCGGAGGCGTTCGACCTGCACTACCTGACGAACATTCAATTCCGGATGTTCGGGGACGAGCCCGTCCTCATGGACGTCAACACACGGCCCGCGGGCGGGCTGCACCAGCTGGCCCTCTGCGGCATCAACGCGCCGTATGCCGCTGTGCAGTTGGCGCTGGGCGAGGAGCCGGGCGAGCTGGTTCCGCCGCGACTGGCGCAGGACTACACGCTGGTGGCGGGGCCGCGTCCGCTCCGCCCGGTCTCGTTGCCCCTGCAGCGGACCGAGGTGCCCGTCCAGCCGCTGCCCGCGGTGCCCTCACCCGCGTCCCCGGCCGCCGTCGAGGACGCGAACGCGGCGGCGACGGCGGCCGTGGCGCCCGCCTGAGCGAACCCTCGTCGATCACCGGTCTGGACCAATTCGCGCCGAACTCTTGACACTCGCATTGGTCCATACCAACTTGGTTGCGCACTCCCCTGCACTCCCCTGCACTCCCGAACACCCCCATTCCCCAGGGAGATCGCGTGCGCATCACACCGTTCAGACGCTCCAGACGCCGTTTCCTCGCCCTGCTCGGCACCGCCGCCCTGGCCCTGACCGGGGCCGTCGCCCTGCCGGGGACGGCCCAGGCGGCCAACGTCCTGGCCAACCCCGGCTTCGAGTCGGGCAGCCTCTCCCCCTGGAGCTGCACCGGCAATCTGGGCTCGGTCGTCTCCAGTCCCGTGCACGGCGGCGCCAAGGCCCTCGCGGGGGCCGCGAGTTCGAGCGACAACGCCAAGTGCAGCCAGACCGTCCAGGTCCAGCCGAACACCACGTACAGCCTGTCCGCCTGGGTGCGCGGCAGCTATGTCTACCTGGGTGTCGACGGCGGCACGTCCACGTGGACGACCTCGACCTCGGCGTACGGCAAGCTCAGCCTGTCCTTCACGACCGGCGCCTCCCAGACCAGCGCCACGATCTACACCCACGGCTGGTACGGCCAGGGCACCTACTACGCCGACGACGTCTCCCTGGACGGTCCCGGCGGCGGCGGTTCGGACACGCAGGTGCCGACGGCTCCGGCGAGCCTGCGCTCCACCGCCAAGACCTCGTCGAGCGTGTCGCTCGCCTGGAACGCGTCGACGGACAACGTCGGTGTGACCGGGTACGACGTCTACAGCGGCTCCAACCAGGTGCTGAGCGTCTCCGGTACGAGCGCGACGGTCACCGGGCTCTCGCCCAGCACCGCCTACTCCTTCACCGTCAAGGCGCGCGACGCGGCCGGGAACACGTCGGCGGCGTCCAACGCCGTCGGCGTGACGACCGACGCCGGCAGCGGCGGCGGCACCGGCTTCAAGCAGGCGGCGCCCTACCTCTACCTCGGCTGGGGCGACCCGCCGAGCGCGACCTCCGTGATGAGCTCGACCGGCGTCAAGTGGTACACGATGGCGTTCATGCTCGACCAGGGGGGCTGCAACCCCGCCTGGGACGGCAGCCGACCGCTCACCGGCGGCAACGACCAGAGCGTCATCAACTCCATCCGCTCCGCGGGCGGTGACATCGTCCCGTCGTTCGGCGGCTGGTCGGGAAGCAAGCTGGGGGCCAACTGCTCCTCCGCGAGCGCGCTCGCCGCGGCGCTGCAGAAGGTGATCGACGCCTACAGCCTCAAGGCGATCGACATGGACGTCGAGAACACCGACGAGTTCGAGAACGCCGCCGTCCAGGACCGCATCCTGACCGCACTGAAGACCGTCAAGGCCAACAACCCGGGTCTGCGCACGATCGTCACCTTCGGCACCACGACGACCGGGCCCACGTACTGGGGCAACCGGCTCGTCGAACAGGCCAAGGCGCTGGACGCCGGCATCGACGTCTTCACGATCATGCCGTTCGACTTCGGTGGCGGCTCCGACATGTACGGCAACACGGTGGGCGCCGCCGAGGGTCTCAAGACCAAGCTCAAGTCGACCTTCGGCTGGGACGACACGACGGCGTACTCCCACATCGGCATCTCCGGCATGAACGGTCTCAGTGACCAGCAGGAGAACACCACCCCGGCGATCTGGACCCAGATCCGGGACTGGTCGAACACGCACCACATCGCCCGCCTCGCCTTCTGGGCGGTCAACCGTGACCGTCCCTGCCCCGGGGGCGGCGTGACGAGCAACTGCTCGGGGATCAGCCAGAACACCTGGCAGTTCACCTCGATCACGGCCGGCTTCACCGGCTGACGCACGGGGCGTGGGGGTACCGGGCCGGCGGCCGGGTGCCCCCACGCGCGTGCCCGTGCCGCCGGTGCCGCTCCGTGCACCGCGGCGGGTGGGGCGAGAGCGGCCGGAGCACCGCTACGACAGGTAGGCCAGACCCGGGTGCGCTGCCGTGTAGCCGTCCACCAGGCGGCGGGCCACGGACACGGAGTCGACCAGCGGGTGCAGGGCGAAGGCCTTGACGGCCGTGGTCCGTGAGCCCGACTCGGCCGCGGAGAGGATCTCGCGCTCGACCGCCTTGACCGCGCACACCAGGCCGGTGGCGTGGTCGGGCAGCGGGTCGACGGCGACCGGGTGCGCGCCGTTCGCGTCGACCAGGCACGGCACCTCGACGACGGCCTCGGCGTCGAGGACGGCGAGGGTGCCGCGGTTGCGGACGTTCAGGATGAGCGTGGTCCGCTCGTCGCGGGCGATCGCCCGCATCAGGGCGAGGGCGACCTTCTCGTAGCCGCCGGACAGGTCGTCGGCGTCGCGCTCGCCGGCGCCGGCCGCGTCCCGGTTCTCCGCCATGTAGGTGGCTTCGCGCTCGGCCCGTGTACGGTCCCAGGCCGCGAGGGCCGACGCCTCCGGGCGCCGCATCTCCTCGTAGAAGGCGGCCTGCTGGTCGCGGAGGAAGGCGCCGCGGGTCTTCTTCGCCGCCTGGTAGGCCCGTACGGCCTCGCGGTTGAAGTAGTAGTAGTGCAGGTACTCGTTCGGAACGGCGCCCAGGGACCGGAGCCAGTCGGCGCCGAAGAGCTTGCCCTCCTCGAAGGAACCGAGCAGCGCGGGGTCGGCGAGCAGGCGCGGGAGTTCGTCCCGGCCCGCCACACGAAGACCGCGCACCCAGCCCAGGTGGTTGAGACCGACGTAGTCGATCCAGGCCTCGCCGGGGTTCGCCCCGAGCACCCGGGCGATACGGCGGCCGAGGCCGACCGGGGAGTCGCAGATGCCGATCACCCGGTCGCCGAGGTGGCGGGACATGGCCTCGGTGACCAGGCCCGCGGGGTTGGTGAAGTTGATGACCCAGGCGTCGGGGGCGAGCCGCGCCACCCGCCGTGCGATGTCGTCGGCGACCGGCACGGTGCGCAGCCCGTACGCGATACCGCCGGCGCCCACGGTCTCCTGGCCGAGGACGTCCTCGGCCAGGGCGACCCGTTCGTCCGCGGCCCGTCCTTCGAGTCCCCCGACGCGGATCGCCGAGAACACGAAGTCGGCGCCGCGCAGGGCGTCGTCGAGGTCGGTGGTGACGGTGACGACGGGGGCACCCGCGTGTCCGGCCGCCTGTTCGGCGAGGACCCGGGCCACGGCCGAGAGCCGCTCCGCGTCCAGGTCGTGCAGCACGACGTGGGTGACCCGGCCCTCGGCCCGGTCTCCGAGGAGCGCCCCGTACACGAGCGGCACGCGGAATCCGCCGCCACCCAGAATCGTCAGCTTCACGTGCGCGCCTGCCTTTCCCGGCTCTCCTGCCACGACCACTTCCACGCCCGCTCCCGCCGAGCGGGACCGGGTCGGCGTCGACCGGCGTGTCCGCCCCCACGTGCGCGCTTCCCGGAACCGCGGGAGCGCCGGGGACCTCGCGCTGCCGGCACGCCGCGAACAGTACCCCGCGTTCGCGGGCCGCTCCGCCCCCGGTTCCGCCGGGCCGCTCCGCCCCGGGGCGGCCGGAGCGCGCAGGTGCACGGACGGCGGACCGCGCGCCCGGCCACGGCGTCGGCGGGCGTGTCGTGGCCGCTCGGCCGGGTCCGCGGAGCCGAGGCGTGGCACTCCACCGGCCCCGCGGAGCTCAGGCGTAGAAGCGGGACAGGCTCCGCAGGACCGCCGCCGGCTTGGCACCGCCCTCGATCTCGATCGTCCCGTCCACGGCGATCTGCACGCCGCCCGGCACATCCTCGACGGAGGCGAGCCGCGCGGCCAGCCGGATGCGCGAGCCGGCCTTCACGGGCGCGGGGAACCGCACCTTGTCCAGGCCGTAGTTGACCTTCGTCGACACGCCCTCGACCTCCAGCAGCCCGGTGAACAGCGGGATGAAGAGCGACAGCGTCAGGTAGCCGTGGGCGACCGGGGCGCCGAAGGGGCCGCGAGCGGCCCGCTCGGGGTCGACGTGGATCCACTGGTGGTCGCCGGTGGCGTCGGCGAACGTGTCGATCCGCTCCTGTGTGACGTCGAGCCACTCGCTGGTGCCGAGGTCGCCACCCGCGAGCTTCCTGAGTTCGTCGAGACCGTTCACGGTGATGCTCATGTGCCGTTCCTTCGCTGGGGGTCGGTGCCGTACCGGGTGCGGACACGGGCCTTGAGGAGCTTTCCGGAGGCGGTGCGCGGGAGTTCGTCCGCGACGACCAGCGACCGGGGGATCTTGTACTTGGCGAGGCGTCCGGACAGCGAGGCGAGAACGGCCTGCGGGTCCGGGCGCACGCCTTCGCGGGGCACCACGACGGCGCGCGGCACCTCTCCCCACTTCTCGTCGGGGACACCGATGACCGCGCACTCGACGATGTCGGGGTGGGCGAGGAGCAGGTTCTCTATCTCGGCCGGGTAGATGTTCTCGCCGCCCGAGATGATCATGTCCTTGATCCGGTCGACGATGTAGACGTAACCGTCCTCGTCGACGCGGGCGGCGTCGCCGCTGCGGAACCACCCGTCGGCGAGGACGGCGGCCGTCTCGTCCGGCAGCCCCCAGTAGCCGGGCATGACGTGCGGTCCCCGCACCACCACCTCGCCCGTCTCGCCGACGGCGGCCGGCGTCAGGTCGGGCCGCACCACCCGGACGTCGCTGAAGAAGTGCGGCACCCCCGCGGAACCCGCCTTGCCGACGGCGTGCTCGGCGTCCAGGAAGAGCGTGCCGGGCGCGGCCTCGGTCATGCCGTAGCCCTGGAGGAAGGTGAGCCCGCGCTCCTGGTAGGCCGTGATGAGCGGGGTCGGCACGGGTGAGCCGCCGCAGGTGAGCAGACGCAGGGACGACAGGTCGGCGTCGGCCCAGCGGGGCTGGCGGGCCATCTGCTCGAACATGGTCGGCACTCCGAACATGAAGGTGATCCGGTGCCGCTCGACCAGGTCGAGGGTGGCCGCCGCGTCGAAGGAGTCGACCAGGACGCAGGTACCGCCCTTGAGCAGCACCGGCAGGGTGAGCATGTTGAGTCCCGCGGTGTGGAACAGCGGCGCGGAGACCAGGGCGCGTTCGTCGGCGGTCAGGTCGTGGTCGACGAGGACGTTGACGGCGTTCCAGGTGAGATTGCCGTGGGTGAGCATCGCGCCCTTGGGGCGGCCCGTGGTCCCCGAGGTGTACATGATGATGCAGGTGTCGTTGGCGGCGACGGGCTGGTCGATCGGCTCCTCGGCGCCGGAGCGGATCAACTCCTCGTACTGCGCGCCGACTTCGATGTACGTCCGTACGTCCGCGTCGCCCGGAAGACCCGCGACGAGCCCGGCCGACGAGGGTGCGTACACCAGGACCCCGGCGCCCGAGTCGACGAGCTGGTGGGCGATCTCGGGCCCGGCGAGGCGGGGGTTGAGGGGGACGAAGACCGCGCCCAGGACGCCCGCCGCGAAGAGCGTCTCCAGGTACGCCGGATGGTTGGGGCCGAGGTGGGCGATCCGGTCGCCGCGCCGCAGGCCCAGGGCGCGCAGGGCGTGCGCGAGACGCGTGGTGCGGCCGTGCAGTTCGGCGTAGTCGACGGTCCTGTCGCCGTGGATCAGTGCGGTGCGGTGCGGTGTCTTGCGGGCCCGGCGGGCGGGCCAGGAGCCCAGTCCGTCATTGCGCATCCGTCCGCCTCCGTCCGTCGTCGCAGGGGGGAGTGCACATGGGGTGCCCCTTCACGGTTTCGTCAGCCCGAGCAGGCGGGCGGCGTTCTCCTTGAGGATCTTCGGCCTGACCTCGTCCTTGATGGCGAGCTTCGCGAAGTCGGCCAGCCAGCGGTCCGGAGTGAGCACCGGATAGTCCGAACCGAACAGGACCTTGTCCTTGAGCAGGGTGTTCGCGTACTGGACGAGCTGCGGCGGGAAGTACGTGGGCGACCAGCCGGACAGGTCGATGTACACACCGGGCTTGTGCGTGGCGACGGCGAGCGCCTCGTCCTGCCACGGGAAAGAGGGGTGGGCCAGGATGATCTTCAGATGCGGGAAGTCGGCGGCGACGTCGTCCACGTGCAGCGGGTTGGAGTACTTCAGGCGGATCCCGCCGCCGCCCGGGACCCCGGCGCCGATGCCGGTCTGGCCGGTGTGGAACAGCGCGATGGCGCCGGTCTCCTCGATCACCTCGTACAACGCGTAGGCCACCGCCCGGTCGTTGGGGAAGAAGCCCTGGATGCTGGGGTGGAACTTGAAGCCCTTCACCCCGTACTCCTCCACCAGCCGGCGGGCCTGCCGGACGCCGGCCCGGCCGCGGAAAGGGTCGATGGACGCGAACGGGACGAGTACGTCGGGGTTGGCGGCGGCGGCCTCGGCGACCTCCTCGTTCGGCACGGGCGGCGTGCCGGTGGCGGACTCGGCGTCCACCGTGAAGACGACGGCGGCCATCTTCCGCTCGCGGTAGTACGCGGCCGTCTCCTCAAGGGTGGGCTTCCGCTTTCCCTCGACCTTGAAGTAGGCGGAGGAGGCCGCGTGCAGGTCGTCGTCCAGGGAGGCGTGTCCGCGGGAGGAGACCTCGGCGTGGGTGTGGACGTCGATCGCGACGAGCTCGTCCACCTGGAGGGTCGTCATGGTCACGCCTCCGGAAGTGTTGGAGCGGGGATGCCGACGGTCTGCGGTGCGGCGCCGAACGAGGCGGGCCAGACCGCGGCCAGGGTCTCGGGGGTCCAGCCACCGTCCGCGTACGCGGCGCCGATCTCCTGCGGGTGCGACCAGAGCGCCACCTTGTCGCCGCCGATGCCGATGGCCTGGCCCGTGACGCCGCGCGCGGCGTCGGAGGCGAGGAAGGGGACGAGTGCGGCGCAGTCCTCGGGGGTGCCGAAGCCCTCGCCCTTGCGCAGGACGTCGGGCAGCGGTTCGCCGCGCTTCATCGCCTCGACGTAGGGCGCGAAGGCCGGGACGGTCTCGGTCATCGCGGTCGCGGCGACCGGCACGATCGCGTTCACCGTGATGCCCGCGCGGCCCAGCTCCATCGACCAGGTGCGGGCCATGGCGGCGATGCCCGCCTTCGCGGCCGCGTAGTTCGTCTGGCCGAAGTTGCCCCGCTGTCCGGCCGGTGAGCCGACCAGGATCAGGCTGCCGCCCTCGCCCTGGTCGCGCATGCGCACGGCGGCGGCGCGGGCACAGGTGAAGGTGCCCCTGAGGTGCGTGGTGACCACCGCGTCGAAGTCGTCGTCGGTCATCTTCCAGAGCACCCGGTCGCGCAGGATGCCCGCGTTGGCGACCAGGACGTCGAGGCGGCCGAACTCCGCGACGGCGCGGGCGACCAGGCGGTCCGCGGTCTCGGCGGTGCCGACCGCGGCCACCTCGGCCACGGCCCGGCCGCCGGCCTCGATGACGGACTTCACGGCCTGCTCGGCCACCGCCTCGTCGATGTCGTTGACGACCACGCGGGCGCCGGCGGCGGCCAGGGCGTGCGCGTAGGCCAGGCCGAGACCGCGGCCGCTGCCGGTGACGACGGCGACTTTGCCGGTGAGATCGATGGGGGGCACGAGGGGTCCCTTCGGGGAGGCGGGTCGGCCGCGGGATGCCGGGCGGCCTCGAGATTGAAGTTAAGGACAATCATTGTTGACGTCAATAGTTGTTCCTGCCGGACCCGTGCGTCATGCTGGACCCGTACACGTATCTCCGTGCGCCCGCCCGGGGGACGCCCCCGTGCGCCCCTCCCGGCCCGGGCCACACCCGCGCAGCACCGTCCCGCCCGGGGCCACGACCAGGGAGCCCGCCATCGCCGGCCAGCCGCACACCACCGACCCCGCCCCCATCGACGCGCAGGAACCGTGGATGCGGGGGCTGCACGCGGACACCGGATACCTGCTGTACCGGCTGGGCCTGCGCTCCGGGCAGCTGTTCAACGCGTTCCTGCAGGAGTCGGGGCTGCGGCTGCGGCACTACGCGCTGCTGCGCTTCCTGGCCGGCACCGACGGTGCCCTGCAACGGGAGCTCAGCTCGCGTCTCGGCTACGATCCGAGCGCGATCGTCGGGCTCGTCGACGACCTGGAGCGGCTCGGTTTCGCCGAGCGCCGCCCCTCCCCCGACGACCGCCGCAGCCGGATCGTCGTCCTGACCGAGGACGGCCGCGCGTTCCTGCGGGACACCGACGAGGCCGGGCTGCGGGTGACGAACGACCTGCTCGACCCGCTGTCCCCTGCCGAACGGGAGCTCCTGCACACGCTGTTGCAGCGTGTCGCCGAGAACGGCCTGGGCTGACGCCGCCGCCATGGCCGCCGCCGAGGCCGTCCCGCCGCCGGCCGCGCGCTCGGCGCCCGGCCGGCTCCTCGCCGTGCTCGCCGCCTTCGACCACGGGCATCCGGCGCTGAGTCTGACCGAGATCAGCCGCCGGGCCGGGCTCACCCTCACCACCGCGCACCGGCTCGTGGGCGCGCTCACCGAGTGGGGCGCCCTGGAACGGGACGCGGCGGGCGTCTACCACGTGGGGCTGCGGCTCTGGGAGCTCGCCGCGCTCGCACCCCGGGGACCGGCGCTGCGGCAGATCGCGCTGCCGTTCCTGGAGGACCTGTACGAAGCGACGCACGAGAACGTCCAGTTGGCGGTCCGGGACGGTTCCGAGGTCGTCTACGTGGAGTGGATCTCGGGGCGCTCCGCGGTCGGCGTACGCATCCAGGTCGGCGCCCGCTGGCCGCTGCACGCCACCGGGGTGGGCCTCGCCCTCCTCGCACACGGCGACCCCGCCTTCCAGGAGGCGTACTGCGACGGTCCGCTCGCCGCCTTCACCGCGCACACCCTCACCGACGCGGTACGGCTGCGCCGGGTCCTGGCCGAAGCACGGCGCACCGGTGCGGCGGTGAGTGACCGTCAGATCACGGACGACGCGCTGTCGGTGGCCGCTCCGGTGCGCGAGCGCGGGGGGTCGGTGATCGCGGCCGTGTCGGTGGTCGTACCCCAGCGGGACGCGCAGGTCCCGGTGCTGATCCCGGCGGTGCGGCTCGCGGCGCGGGGCGTCTCGCGGGCCCTGGGCTGGCGGCCGGACGAAGAGGCGGGCGGCTGAGCACCGTGTACGGCCCCGGGCGGCCCCGCGGCCACGGCTACCGTGCCGTTCGGACCTTGTTCGCCGTCACGGCCACCGCGCCGCTCGTGCCCCGTCCGTCGTCCGGCGGGGCAGGCCGGGCGTGCCGTCGTGGGTGAGCGCTCCCGGGTGTCCCACCGTGCCGAGGGCGAGCAGGACATGCCGCTCGGCGACCTCCTCGGGGGGCAACGGGCCGCCGCTCCGGTACCAGTTGGCGACGCCCTGGCACATGGTGAGCACGGCGCGCACGGCGTCGTCGGGAATCGGCGTGGTGAAGGCGCCCCGGGCGATGCCCGCCTCGACGGTGTCCAGGAGCATGTGCTGCAGGTAGTCGCGCAGCGCCACGTACCGGGCGCGGTTCTGCGGATCGAGACTGCGGATCTCGGTGTCCAGGAACGCCAGGCCCTTGCGGTTGGCCATGTAGAGCACGATCGATTCGACCATGGCGCAGAAGCGGAGCAGGGGGTCGTCCCCGGCTTCGGCGGCGGCGGCCCGGCAGCGGTCGAGGACGTCCTTCACCGACGTCTCCAGCAGCGTGGAGAGCAGCGCCTGCTTGTTCTCGTAGTGATAGTAGAGAGCGGGGACGGTGACGCCGACCCGGCCGGCGATGTCCCGTACCGAAGTGCCGTGGTAGCCCTGCTCGTTGAAGGCTTCCATCGCGTGCAGCAGGATCGGGTGCAGGTCGAGCGGCCCGTACGTGCGCCAGTGCTGCGCGGGAACGGCGTCCTGGCTCGATGCGGTGCTCAACTGGGCTCCTGGAACAGGTCGGCGGCAGTGGACATCGTACGTCCGCGGGCCCCCGTACGGACTGTGCGGGGCACTGAACGCACGCTCAATGCGGTGCACCCGTCCGAGGCGCGGTAGGCCTGCCCGGTACACGCCATGACGGAATTGTGGCGCCAAGTACCGTGCAGGCGTACCTGTTTGAGACCCGGCGAACTGGGCCCGCCCCGGGCGTTGACCGTCCCGGACACCACTCCTAGTGTCTGAGCGAGCGCTAAGCAGGGTGCCCACGATGCCGCCGCAGTCCGCCAGGAGGCCGTCATGACGCAAGCCCCGCGCACACCCGGGGATCCGACCGAGCCGGGGACCGTGCCCGAGCTCGTGGAACGCAACGCCCGCCTCCATCCCGACCGGCCGGCCCTCTCCTGGCGGGAGCCCGGCGCCGACGGCTGGCACACCCTCGACTGGGCCGGCGTCCGGGAGCGCACCACGCGGCTCGCGGCGGGATTCGCGGCACTCGGCGTCGGCCGGGGCGACCACGTCCTGCTGATGATGGCCAACCGGCCCGAGCACTGGCTGTCCGACCTCGCGCTGGTACGGCTGGGCGCGGTGCCGGTCAGTGTCTACGGCACCTCGGCGCTGCCCCAGATGAGGCACATCGCCCGCAACTGCCGGGCCCGGGTGGCCGTCGTGGAGGGTGCCGCCGAGGCCGACCGCTGGACACCCCTGCTGGACGACGCGGACACCCCGCTCGCCCGGCTGGTCGTGGCGGAGCCCGGCGGCGAGGACGCCCATCTGCCGTACGCCGCCCTGGCCGAGGAGCCCGTGCCGGACCACCTGGGCAAGTCACTCGACGGGGCCCGCCCCGACGACCCGCTCACCGTCGTGTACACCTCCGGCACCACCGGCGAACCCAAGGGGGTCGTACTCACCCACCGGCAGGTGCTGGCGAACGCCCGCGCGATCGACGGGGTGGTCGAACTCCCGCCGCACGTCGACCACATCAGCTACCTGCCGTTCGCGCACATCGCGGAACGGATGCTGAGCATCTACGTGCCCTGCCTGCGCGTCTCCCACGTCTACCTGTGCCCCGACCCGCAGGGCGTCGCCGAGACGGTCCGGTCGGTGCGCCCCGCCCAGTTCTTCGGGGTGCCCAGGATCTGGGAGAAGCTGGCCGCGACCGTGCGCGCCGGGCTGGCCGCCCTGCCGCCCGAGCGGCAGGCCGCCGTCGCGGACGCCATGCGGGTGGCGCGGGAGCACACCGCCTTCCAGGAGCGCGGCGAGGAGCCGCCGGCCGAGGTCGCCGCGGCCTACGCCCGGTGCCGGGAGCAGGTCCTGGTGCCCTTGCTGTCCTTCGGAGGGCTCGACAGGGTCACCTGGGCGGCCAGCGCCTCGGCGCCCATGCCGATCGACGTGGTGCGCTTCTGGGCCGGTCTCGGGATCGTCGTCATGGACGCCTGGGGGATGACCGAGACGGCGGGCGTGGCCACCGCGAACAGCCCCCGCAGCGGCTTCCGGCTCGGTTCCGTGGGACGTCCCGTGCCCTCGGTGGAGATCAGGGTCGCCGAGGACGGTGAGCTGGAGGTGCGCGGCGAGTCCGTGTTCGCCGGGTACCTCCGGCCGGACGGGGCGGTGGAGCCCGCCGTGGACCCGGAGGGCTGGCTGAGCACCGGGGACATCGGCCGCGTCGACGAGGACGGTTTCGTCTGGATCACGGACCGCAAGAAGGAGATGATCATCACCTCGACGGGCAAGAACGTCTCGCCCGCCCTGGTGGAGAACGCGCTCAAGGAACACCCGCTGATCGGCCAGGCGCTCGTGCACGGCGACCACCACTCCTACCTGGTCGCCCTGCTGGTGCTGGACCCGGAGGCGGCACCGGCGTGGGCGGCGGCGAACGGCATCGACGCGGGGGCCGGCCTGGACGCGCTGGCCCGTCACCCCGCGGTACGTGCCGAGGCGGACCGCGCGGTCGCCGCGGCCAACTCCCGCCTGAACAGGACCGAGCAGGTCAAGCGGTACGAGCTGCTGGCGGAGGAGTGGGGACCGGCGACCGGTGAGCTGACCCCGTCGCTGAAGATGCGCCGGCGGGTGATCCGCGACAAGTACGCCGCGTCGCTGGCGGGCCTCTACGACGGCTGAACGCGGCCCGCCGTCCGGCCCTCGGCGGTCGGTGTGCCCGAGGGGCGTACCGACCGCCGTCGGCTGCCTCCGCTCGGTACCGCGCCGCCCTGCGGGGCTGCCGGGGCGCGTCACCGGAGAACGTGTGAAGGTGGGAGGTGAGCGTGGCCCCGTACGGTGGGCGCAGACACGGAGGCCGCCCTTCCGGGCCGGGGAGCACGCCGGCGCTCCGGACGCCGCCAGGAACCCGGAGAATCGGAGACGTCATGACCGGTCCGCCGCCCCCGCCCGCCGACCCGGCCCGGTCGCCCGTGGCCGTCGGCCGGGGTCGCTCGGAAATCAGGGCGCCGCGCAGAGGAGGCACGGCCTGGCGCTACTTCGGCGACATCCGCTCCACGCTCGTCGCCCCCCGGCTGCTCCTCCTCCAGGTCGCCCACCCCGTCGTCGGAGCGGGCGTGGCGGACCACAGCAACTTCCGCGCCGAGCCCTGGGCGCGCCTGGTCCGCACCGTCCTCTCGCTGAGCACGGTGATCTACGGCGGCCAGAGTGCCGCCACCGCCGAGGCCCGGCGGCTGATCCACCTGCACGCCTCCATCAGGGGCACGGACTCCACCGGGCACCGCTACCGCGCCCTCGATCCCGAGGCGTACCACTGGGTGCACGCGACGCTCGTCATGGGGCCCGTCGACGCGCAGCGCCTGTTCGGCAAGGGGCTCGACGAGTCCGAACTGGAGCAGTACTACCGGGAGATGCGGGACGTCGGCCGGGTGTGGGGGCTCAGGGACCACCATCTGCCCCCGGACTGGGCGTCCTTCTGCGCCTACTACGACGACATGGTCGCCCACCGGCTCGACTACAACCGCTCCGTGCAGGACGTCCTCGACGAGCTCGCCCGGCCCGCCAAGCCGTCCCGGTGGATTCCGGACGTCCTGTGGCGTCCGCTCGCCGGCGTCAGCGCGCACTACGCCCTGCTGGTCACCGTCGGCACGCTGCCGCCGGAGCTGCGGACACGGCTGCGGCTGACCTGGAGCGGGCGGCAGGAGCGCTCGCTGCGGCGCTTCGCCAGGCTCGTGCGGATCCTGGTGACCCCCGTGCCGCCCCCGCTCCGCATCGCCGTCTCACTCGCCCTCGCCCACCGGGCCACCAGCCACCCGCACCCCGGGGCCCCCGCGAGCCGCCCGCCCGCAGCGGGCTGAGGGCCCGGCCCGCCGGCTCCTACGGGGGTGTCGTCGGCCGACGGCCGCGGGGCGGCGACGGCGCGACGCCGGTGCCTTCGACGCCACATGCGAAACCGCCGCGGAAGCCGTCCATCCAGGCGGCTGTCGTGAGGCGGGTGACGGGGACGGGGAACGACTCGCCTCGGTACACGAGCACGGCCTTCTCGAAGCCCTCGGAGTCCGTGCCCTTGTGCGGGGCTTTGACGTCAACCCAGGCCGACCAGCTCCCGTCGCCGTGGACGCGCACGGTGGCGTCGGCCGGCAGCCGCTGCTCCTGGCCGAACTCCGGCCACGGGACGACGAGGGTGACGCTCTCCAGCAGGAACTGGTCCCTACCGAAAACGGTAGTGACGGCGTCAAGAGCGCTCCGCCGGCCATGCGCCCTCCGCGGCGGCCGAGCCCGCCGTTTCCGCGCGGACACCGCGGCCGCCCCGGCCCGGTTCCACAGGGCGGCGGAGTCGCCGTCCCGAAAGGCGGGAGCGGACTATCGTTGCCGCCATGGTCTCCCATCCGTCAGTACAACCCGCCATCTTCCAGGCGCCGTTCCGCGAGCAGTTCGAGGCGTTCCTCGACGAGCACCGGTCCGCGCTGCACGACAGTCTGAACGGGCTGACGGAGGAGCAGGCCCGCAGATCGCTGGTCACGTCCAAGACCACCCTCCTGGGTCTGGTCAAGCACGCCGCGTTCGTGGAGAAGGTCTGGTTCGACGAGGCGATCACCTGCCGGTCCCGGTCCGAGATCGGCATTCCCGGATCCCCCGACGAGTCGTTCGATCTCCACGAGGACGACTCGGTCGCCTCGGTCCAGCGCGCCTACCGGCAGGCGTGCGCCGAGTCCCGTCGGGCGACGGCGGAACTGACGCTGGACGACCTGCTGCTCGGAAACCGCCGGGGACCCCTGCCGCTGCGCTGGGTCTACCTCCACACGCTGCGCGAACTGGCCCAGCACTGCGGGCACGCCGACATCCTCCGGGAGCAGATTCTCGACGGGACGACGCACCAGGGCTGAACGCACCCCGGCCCCGCACACGGGCAGCCGCGGCAACCTCTCCCGGCGGCCCGGCGGCCCGACACCCCGAAGGCCCGGCACCCCGGGGTCCCGGCGGCCCGGGGTCCTGGAGGGCGGCAAGGACGCCCGAGTGCACCCCCCGTCCGGCCCCGCCGAGCAAAGGCGGGGCCTTCCTCCTTCACACCGTGAACTCCCCAGCGGCGTAAGGACTTTCTCGGCTTAACCTCTTGACGGTCGGGGTGCCGGAGAGCACATTGGCCGCGCAGTCGAATTGAGAGCGCTCTCAACCACACCCGCGCACCTCACTCCGTACCTGAAGAGGGCACCCCCATGAGTGAAACGTCCGGCACCTCCGGCAGACGCGCCCCACTGCGGCGCGTGCTCATCGCCGTGTTCAGCACGCTCAGCCTGGCGGGGGGCGCCGCCACGGCCGCCCCCCCCCCCCCCCACCCCCCCCCTCCCCCCCCCCCCCCCCGCTGGGTCCACGTGTTTTTTGCCAACCTCCCCCATGCAGCCCGCACGGGGGGGAACACAACCACCCCGCAAGA
>NZ_JBVHPY010000013.1:66147-254325 GCF_055567695.1 Streptomyces sp. NPDC026417 | reverse complement strand
GGTTACATTCCGAACCCGGAAGCTAAGCCTTACAGCGCCGATGGTACTGCAGGGGGGACCCTGTGGGAGAGTAGGACGCCGCCGAACAAATTTTAATAGAGCTGGTCCCCGAACTTCGGTTCGGGGACCAGCTCTTTTTTGTTGGGTGTCACTTGTCGTTCACGTTGCGCGACGACCATCCGAGGCATGGGTACAGCTGCAATGCTCAGGGCCGCGGGCGTCGGAGCCGGCGACGAAGTCGTCGTGCCGGCCTTCGGGAACGCCGAGGTCGCCGAAGCCGTGACCCTCATCGGGGCGGCACCGGTGTTCGCCGACATAGACCCGGCGACGTACTGCCTGGACACACCGGCCGTCGAGGACGCGGTGACTCCGCGGACCGCCGCCGTGGTCGTCGTCCACCGCTTCGGGCGGCCGGCCGACACGGCCCGGCTGCACGCCGTCGGACAGCGGCACGGTCTTCTGGTCCTGGAACAGGGCGAGTCCGAGGTGCCGTACGACGAGATCGCGCAGCGCAGGGCGCGGGCCGCGTATCTCGACGCTCGACTCAGCGGCGTACGGACACCGGACGACGGTGCCGGACACACCTACCAGCAGTACGTCGTGCGCGTGCCCGGCAACGGGCGGCCGGACCGGGACGCGTTCGCGCGGGCGGTGCGGGCCAAGGGAATCGACTGCCGGGTCCCCGTGAAGACACCGGTGCACCGCCTGCCCGGATTCCGGCGCGACGTCTGCCTTCCCGAGACCGAACGGGCCGCCGACGAGACCCTCGCACTGCCCGTGGACGCGTCGCTGACCAGGCGCCAGATGCAGCGCATGGTCTCCGCGTGCAACGCGCTCGGGGGACTGCTGCAGCCCGCCTTCTGAATCGGGCGGACTGGTTGGGTGCACGGTTCTGTTCGGGGTATGATCTATTCCGTTGCCGCGAGGGAAACCTCGAAAAGGTGACCTGCCCCCCTAGCTCAGTCGGCAGAGCGTCTCCATGGTAAGGAGAAGGTCAACGGTTCGATTCCGTTGGGGGGCTCCAAAAGAAAAGGCCTCCGCCCATTCGGGCGGGGGCCTTTTTCTCGTTCCGAGGGCTTCCGAGGGCCCGGAATTCCGGGCCTTTCGGTCAGTCCTTCTGCAGGCCGGGCACGCGCATCGCGAGAATCGCCATGTCGTCGGACGGGGCGTCGGAGGCGAAGCGCTCCACGGCGCGCATGATGCGGGCCGCCACCGCGCCGGCGGTCAGCCCCGTGCACGTGGTGAGGACGTCGGCCAGGCCGTCGTCGCCGAGCATGCGGGTGCCCTCACGGCGCTCGGTGACGCCGTCGGTCACGCACAGGAGCACGTCGCCGGGGTCCAGGGTCACCGTCTCCTCGTACAGCTCCAGGTCGTCCATCACGCCGAGGAGCGGCTGCGGTTCTGCCGCGGACGTGACCGTGCCGTCCTGACGCAGGCGCAGCGGCAGCGGATGGCCGGCGCAGACCACCTTGAGGACCGCCGAGCCGTCCTCCTGGGGCCACAACTCGCCGTACAGCAGCGTCAGGAAGCGGCTGCGGGCGCCCTCGTCGAGGATCGCGGAGTTCAGGCGCTCCAGGACGGCCGGACCACCGAAGCCCTCGCGGGCGAGGAGCCGGAGCGCGTGCCGGGCGAGGCCGGTGACTGCCGCCGCCTCCGGACCCGTACCGCAGACGTCGCCGATGGCGAAGCCGTAGGCGCCGTCGCGGATGGGGAACAGGTCGTAGAAGTCGCCGCCGACCTCGTTGCCCTCGCCGGCCGCCCGGTAGATGACCTCGACCTCGACGCCGTCGATCACGGGGAGCTCGGGCGGCAGCAGACTGCGCTGGAGGGACTGGCTGATGGCCGTGCGCTCGGAGTAGAGGCGGGCGTTGTCCAGGGCGAGGGCGGCTCGGCGGGACAGGTCCTCGGCCAGTTCCAGGATCTCCTGGCGGAAGTGCTCGTCCGTCGGCTTGCCCAGGGTGAGCATGCCGATGACGCGGTTGCGTGCCACCAGGGGCAGGACGACCGTCTCGCCGCCGACCGCGGCGGCCGTGGCGAGGGTGGTGCCGATGCCCGAACCCACCGACGGGGACTCGCCCAGGCCGAGGCTGCGCATGGAGGTCCGCAGCGCCGCCTGGTGGGCCGCCTCGGCGGGGGCCGACCAGACGCGGGCGCCGGGTGTCGGGACCGGGTCGGGCGGGTCGATCTTGGAGAGCAGGGCCTTGAGGCCGTCGATGCGCTCCTCGTCCTCGTGCAGGACGTAGGAGAGGTACGGGTCGGAGGACTGGTCGGCGATCGTGTACACCGCGCACCAGGTGGCCAGGGTCGGGACCGTCATCTGGGCCATGAGGGCCAGCGTCTGGTCCCGGTCCAGGGTGCCGGCGAGGAGGTCGGATGCCTCGACGAGGAAGGACAGGGAGCCGCGGCGCAGGCGTTCCAGCTCGCCGAGCCGGGCGGACTCGACGGCCAGCGCGATGCGGTCGGCGGCGAACTGCAGGCGCAGGGCCTCCTCGTTGGAGTATCTGCCGGGCGCTTCGGCCGCGACGCCGAGGGAGCCGGTGAGGCGGCCCTCGACCTTCAGCGGCACGGTGACGACCGAGCGCATCCCGGTGCCGTTCAGCAGGGGGACCGCGCCGGGGACGGCCGAGAGGTCGTCGTGCACGGCAGGCATGCGGGCCGAGCCGTAGCGGCCGGGGCCGGCCTCGACGGGGACCCGGGCGAAGCGCTGGCGGGCGGAGGGCAGGCCCGTCGAGGCGCGTACCTCCAGTTCCGTCTCGTCGTCGGTGGCCAGGAGCAGGAACGCGGAGTCGGCGTCGAGCATGTCGCGGGCCCGCTCCACCGTGCGCTGGAGGAGGCCGTCCAGGTCGTCCGGGGCCGGGGAGCCGATGAAGACCTCGAACGGGTCGGTGGCCTGGCCCTCGGACATCGCGCCCGAGTCGGCGGAGGCGCCGCGCAACGGGGTCTGCAGGACGGCGCGTTCGTGGTTGCGCACCAGGAGGCAGACGGTGGACGGTTCGCCGCCGGTGTCGCGGACGCGGAGGTGCGAGGCGTACACGGCGGTCACCCGGCCGTCGGCGCCGCGGAGGCCGTAACTGCCCTCCCAGCGGGAGAGCTGGAGGGCCTCGACGATGCCGGTGCTGGTGCCGGGGGTGTGCGGCCAGGCGGCGAGGTCCGTGAGCGGTTTGCCGGTGACCTGCTCGGCCGTGTACCCGAAGAGCTCCTCGGCGTCCTCGTTCCACGCGGTGATGGCGCCGACGCGGTCGATCTGGACGACGGCGACGCGCACCCGCCCGTCGGCGAGCGGGAGCAGGGCGGCGGGGAGGGAGGGGCCGGCGGTGCGGGTTCCCACGGCGCGCTCGGGCAGGTCGAGCTGGAACCAGACCTGCTTCTGCGTGGGTGTGTACTCGACGCCCCAGCGGTCGGCGAGGGCCGCGCAGAGCTGGAGGCCGCGGCCGCCCTCCCGGTCGGGGCTGCCCATGTTGACGGCGTTGCCCTGGAGTGGAATCTCGCGTTCTGGGTAGCGGTCCGCCACCTCGATGCGTACGCCGTCGTCGCTGCGCAGACACAGGACGTCCGCGGACGTACCCGCGTGCACCACGGCGTTGGTGACCAGTTCGCTGGTGAGGACCACGGCGTCGTCGACGATGTCGGCGAAGCCCCAGCCCTGGAGGGTGTCACGAACGAAGGCGCGGGCGGTCGCGACCGACCGCCCCAAGGGCTCGAAGCTGGCAGCCGCGCGCGCGGTGATCACAGCACTCCTCGTCCGGTTGTCGGCGTGCAGGGCTCCGGGGTCCACCCGCTCCTGCCGGGGCAGGGGCTGGTTCCCCGTCGGCCGGGGATCCTGAGGCGTTTCCTCAGGATGCAGTCCGGTGGTCATGGTGCGGCGCCCCTCCGATGCCTGCCCGCTCGTGCTCGTGCCACCGCCCAGTCCGGACGGAACCGGCGTGGCTGGACAGCCGCATGCAAGGTTACTTACCTTCGCCGTCCATGCGGATGCCGGTCGCCAGTGTTTCCGTCCAGAGGGTGTGCGGACGATGTGCGAAGCTGCCGAACTGTTATGGCCTGGTTCGGTCGGGGTGAAACACTGGGCAGGCTTGATGAGAAGGTCCGGGCAGGCAGAGGGCCTTCCGAGTGTGCCGAGCAGCAGTACGCCCGGTACGCCGAGCGGGAGTACCTGAGCACGCAGAGCAGTAATGGTCGACCCCTGCGGGAGGGACACAGTGGAGTCTGGCGCAGCGACGCGGGGCACGAAGACGCGCGCGAAGGGCGGACAGTCCCTGAGTGACCAGCGCAAACCGAGGGGTGGTACCACCGCGGTGGACACCGCCGCCCTGAACCGGCTGCTGGCCGCTCTGGTCTCGATGCGGGACGGCAACTTCCGCAAGCGGCTGACCGTCTCCGGCGACGGCGTGATGTCCGAGATCGCGGCCGTCTTCAACGAGGTGGCCGACCGGAACCTGCAGCTCACGGGCGAGCTGTCGCGGGTGCGGCGGATGGTAGGGCGGGAGGGGAAGCTCACCGAGCGGCTGGAGACGGGGGCCTGCGAGGGCTCCTGGGCGGCCGCGATCGACGCCTCCAACGCTCTGGTCGACGATCTCGTACGCCCGGTTTCCGAGGTCGGCCGGGTGCTGTCCGCGGTGGCCGAGGGCGATCTGTCGCCCCGTATGGAACTGCGGGCGCAGGAGCCGGACGGCAACGGGCATCCGCTGCGCGGCGAGTTCCTCAAGGTCGGGCGCACGGTCAACAACCTGGTCGACCAGTTGTCGACGTTCACCGACGAGGTCACGCGGGTGGCCAGTGAGGTGGGCACGGAGGGCAAGCTCGGCGGGCAGGCCCGGGTGCGCGGGATGTCGGGTTCGTGGAAGGACCTCACGGACTCGGTCAACACGATGGCGTACCGGCTCACCGCCCAGGTGCGTGACATCGCTCTCGTCACGACGGCGGTCGCCAAGGGCGACTTGTCCCGGAAGGTCACGGTTCACGTGGCCGGCGAGATGCTGGAGCTGAAGAACACCGTCAACACGATGGTGGATCAGCTGTCCTCCTTCTCTTCCGAGGTGACGCGGGTCGCCCGCGAGGTGGGTACCGAGGGCGAGCTCGGCGGCCAGGCCAAGGTGCCGGGTGTGGCGGGTGTGTGGAAGGACCTCACCGATTCGGTGAATCTGATGGCCGGGAACCTGACGGCCCAGGTGCGCGGGATCGCGCAGGTGACGACGGCGGTCGCCAGTGGTGACCTCTCGCAGAAGGTCACGGTGTCGGCGCGCGGCGAGGTCGCGCAGCTCGCCGAGACGATCAACCAGATGACGGAGACGCTGCGGACGTTCGCCGACGAGGTGACCCGGGTGGCGAACGAGGTCGGCGGCGAGGGGCGGCTCGGCGGCCAGGCGAACGTGCCGGGTGCGGCGGGCACCTGGAAGGACCTCACCGATTCGGTGAACACGGTCTTCCGGAACCTGACCACTCAGGTGCGGGACATCGCCGCGGTGACGACGGCGGTGGCCAACGGTGACCTGTCGCAGAAGGTCAGCGTCGAGGTCGCCGGCGAGATGCTGGAGCTGAAGAACACCGTCAACACGATGGTCGACCAGCTGTCGTCCTTCGGCGCCGAGGTCACGCGGGTGGCGCGCGAGATCGGTGTGGAGGGCGAGCTGGGCGGCCAGGCGCAGGTGCCCGGCGCGGCCGGTACGTGGAAGGACCTCACGGACTCCGTCAACACGGCCTTCCGCAACCTCACCGGCCAGGTGCGGAACATCGCCCAGGTGACGACGGCGGTGGCGAACGGCGACCTGTCGCAGAAGGTCACCGTCGACGTGTCCGGCGAGATGCTCCAGCTGAAGAACACCGTGAACACGATGGTGGACCAGCTGTCGAGCTTCGCCGACCAGGTGACCCGGATGGCCCGGGACGTGGGCACGGAGGGCCGCCTCGGCGGCCAGGCCCGCGTGGACGGCGTGTCCGGTACCTGGAAGGAACTCACCGACTCCGTCAACTTCATGGCGGGCAACCTCACCTCGCAGGTGCGGCAGATCGCCCAGGTGACGACGGCGGTGGCGCGGGGTGACCTGTCGCAGAAGATCGACGTGGACGCGCGCGGCGAGATCCTGGAGCTGAAGAACACCATCAACACGATGGTCGACCAGCTCTCGGCGTTCGCGGACCAGGTGACGCGAGTCGCCCGTGAGGTGGGTACGGAGGGCCGCCTCGGCGGTCAGGCGCAGGTCCCCGGCGTGGCCGGTGTGTGGCGTGACCTGACGGACTCCGTGAACGGCATGGCCGGCAACCTCACCGCCCAGGTGCGCAACATCGCCCAGGTCGCCACCGCGGTGGCGCGGGGCGACCTGTCGCAGAAGATCGACGTGGACGCGCGCGGCGAGATCCTGGAGCTGAAGAACACCCTCAACACGATGGTGGACCAGCTCTCCAACTTCGCCGAGCAGGTCACGCGGGTGGCCCGCGAGGTGGGCACCGAGGGCATGCTGGGCGGGCAGGCCGAGGTGCAGGGTGTCTCCGGCACCTGGAAGGACCTCACGCAGTCCGTGAACTTCATGGCGAACAACCTGACCATTCAGGTGCGCAACATCGCCGAGGTCACGACCGCCGTCGCCAAGGGCGACCTGTCGAAGAAGATCACCGTCGACGCGAAGGGCGAGATCCTCGAACTCGTCACCACCGTCAACACGATGGTGGACCAGCTCTCCAACTTCGCCGAGCAGGTGACCCGGGTGGCCCGCGAGGTGGGCACCGAGGGCAACCTGGGCGGCCAGGCGCGGGTGCCGGGCGTCACGGGCATCTGGAAGGACCTCAGCGACAACGTCAACGTGATGGCCAACAACCTGACCAATCAGGTGCGGAACATCTCGCAGGTGGCGACCGCGGTGGCGAACGGCGACCTGACCAAGAAGGTCACGGTCGAGGCGAGCGGTGAGGTGGCGCAGCTCGCCGACACCGTCAACACCATGGTGAAGACGCTGAGTTCGTTCGCCGACCAGGTGACCCGGGTGGCCCGCGAGGTGGGCACGGACGGCATCCTCGGCGGGCAGGCGCGGGTGCCGGGGGTGTCCGGTACCTGGAAGGACCTCACCGAGTCGGTGAACGGGATGGCGTCGAACCTGACCGGCCAGGTGCGCAACATCGCGATGGTCACGACGGCCATCGCGAAGGGCGATCTGACCAAGAAGATCGACATCGACGCGCGCGGCGAGATCCTGGAGCTGAAGACCACCATCAACACGATGGTCGACCAGCTGTCGTCCTTCGCGGAGGAGGTCACCCGCGTCGCCCGCGAGGTGGGCACCGAGGGGCAGTTGGGCGGCCAGGCGCGGGTGCGTGACGTCGACGGCACCTGGCGCGACCTCACCGAGTCGGTGAACGAGATGGCCGGGAACCTGACCCGGCAGGTGCGCGCCATCGCGCGCGTGGCGACCGCGGTGACCCGCGGTGACCTGAACCTGAAGATCGACGTGGACGCCTCGGGCGAGATCCAGGAGCTTCAGGACTACATCAACAAGATGATCGCCAACCTGCGCGACACCACGATCGCCAACAAGGAGCAGGACTGGCTCAAGGGCAACCTGGCCCGTATCTCGGCGCTGATGCAGGGACGGCGCGATCTCGACGACGTGGCCTCCCTGATCATGAGCGAGCTGACGCCGGTGGTCTCCGCCCAGCACGGCGCCTTCTTCCTCTCCATGCCGCTGATGGACGGCAAGGACGCGGCCGCCCAGGACGAGGAGGCGTACGAGCTGCGGATGCTCGGCTCGTACGGCTACTCGATGGGGTCGATGCCGACGTCGTTCCGGCCGGGTGAGGCGCTGATCGGGACGGCTGCGCAGGAGAAGCGCACGATCCTGGTGGAGAACGCGCCGAGCGGTTACCTGAAGATCTCCTCCGGGCTCGGGGAGGCGCCCCCTGCCCAGGTGATCGTCCTGCCGGTGCTCTTCGAGGGGACCGTGCTCGGGGTGATCGAACTGGCGTCGTTCACGCCGTTCACGCAGATCCAGAAGGACTTCCTGAACCAGATCGCCGAGATGATCGCGACCAGCGTCAACACCATCTCCGTCAACACCAAGACGGAGCTGCTGCTGAAGCAGTCCCAGGAACTGACCGAGCAACTCCGAGAGCGGTCGGCGGAGTTGGAGAACCGGCAGAAGGCCCTCCAGGAGTCCAACGCCGAACTGGAGGACAAGGCCGAGCTGCTGGCCCAGCAGAACCGCGACATCGAGGTCAAGAACACCGAGATCGAGGAGGCGCGGCAGGTCCTGGAGGAGCGCGCCGAGCAGCTCGCGGTGTCCATGCGCTACAAGAGCGAGTTCCTCGCCAACATGTCGCACGAGCTGCGCACGCCGCTCAACTCCCTGCTGATTCTGGCCAAGCTGCTCGCCGACAACGCGGACTCCAACCTCACTCCCAAGCAGGTCGAGTTCGCCGAGACGATCCACGGCGCGGGCTCGGACCTGCTGCAGCTGATCAACGACATCCTCGACCTGTCGAAGGTCGAGGCGGGCAAGATGGACGTCTCGCCGACCCGGATCGCGCTGGTGCAGCTCGTCGACTACGTGGAGGCCACCTTCCGCCCGCTGACCGCGGAGAAGGGGCTCGACTTCTCCGTGCGGGTCTCGCCGGAACTGCCCGCCACGCTGCACACCGACGAGCAGCGCCTGCTGCAGGTGCTGCGCAACCTGTTGTCGAACGCGGTGAAGTTCACCGACTCGGGGGCGGTGGAGCTGGTCATCCGGCCGGCCGGGGCGGACGTTCCCGTGGCCATCCGGGAGCAGCTCCTGGAGTCGGGTTCGCTGCGGGACGCGGACGGCGACCTGATCGCCTTCTCGGTGACGGACACCGGCATCGGGATCGCGGCGAGCAAGATGCGGGTGATCTTCGAGGCGTTCAAGCAGGCGGACGGCACGACCAGCCGCAAGTACGGCGGCACGGGCCTGGGGCTGTCCATCTCGCGAGAGATCGCGCGGCTGCTGGGCGGCGAGATCCACGCGCAGAGCGAACCGGGGCGCGGCTCGACCTTCACGCTGTATTTGCCGCTGCACCCGAGCGAACTGCCGCCGCAGGGCTACGGGCAGCTGGCACCGGCGCTCGGAGCCGGCGAGCTGCTCGCCTCCGAGGAGGAGCCGGCCGGGCCGGACATCGAGACGCCGGCCGAGGTGAGGTCGTACCAGGACACCCAGAACGGGCCCGCCGCGCTCTTCCGGCGGCGCCGCCGGGCGGTTCCCGCGGCCGAGCAGCGGCCGGGGCTCACCGCCCCGCCGGCGGCCGGGGCGGGCCAGGGGCAGGAGCAGTGGCCGGCCGGCGGGCAGCAGGAGGCGGCACCGCGGCCCAGGTCCGGCATCCGCTTCGACAGCGAGAAGGTGCTGATCGTCGACGACGACATCCGCAACGTCTTCGCGCTCACCAGCGTCCTGGAGCAGCACGGCCTGTCCGTGCTGTACGCCGAGAACGGCCGCGAGGGCATCGAAGTCCTGGAGCAGCACGACGATGTGACGGTCGTCCTGATGGACATCATGATGCCGGAGATGGACGGGTATGCGACGACTACGGCGATTCGCCGGATGCCGCAGTTCGCCGGTCTGCCGATCATCGCGCTCACCGCGAAGGCGATGAAGGGCGACCGGGAGAAGGCCATCGAGTCGGGCGCCTCCGACTACGTGACGAAGCCGGTCGATCCCGATCACCTGCTCTCGGTGATGGAGCAGTGGATGCGCGGACAGTGATCGCGCGGCCGGGACGGCTACTCGGTGTCAGCGGCCGGGTCGCCGGGGCGGGCGGTCGGATCCCGCCGCCGGGCGGCCCGTTCCGCCGGCTCCGGCCGCCCGGCCGTCCGCGGGGTGCGCCCGACGTGCCATGACTCAGGGTGGTCGAAGCCGTGTAGAAACCCGGGATTCGGGGAACCTTCTGGTCTCCCGCTACGTTTCTGCTACGTGCACAGTGACATCGCGGTGACAGGGTGTGGCGACAGGCGGGGTGCGGCTACCATGACCGGCACAAGGACGGGCGGCGCAAGGGAGTCGTCCCCTGGGGCGGCGCCCGGTGCACTGCCGGGGCGAGGAGGGCGGGCCATGGTGCAGAAGGCCAAGATCCTCCTGGTCGATGACCGGCCGGAGAATCTGCTGGCGCTGGAGGCCATCCTCTCTGCGCTCGATCAGACACTGGTGCGGGCATCGTCCGGGGAGGAAGCGCTCAAAGCGCTGCTGACGGACGATTTCGCGGTCATCCTGTTGGATGTGCAGATGCCGGGCATGGACGGTTTCGAGACCGCTGCCCACATCAAGCGGCGAGAGCGGACGCGGGACATCCCGATCATCTTCCTCACCGCGATCAATCACGGTCCGCATCACACCTTCCGCGGGTACGCGGCGGGTGCGGTGGACTACATCTCCAAGCCGTTCGACCCGTGGGTGCTGCGGGCGAAGGTCTCCGTCTTCGTCGAGCTCTACATGAAGAACTGCCAACTCCGGGAGCAGGCGGCGCTGCTGCGGCTCCAGCTGGAGGGCGGCGGCAAGGCGGCGATCGGCGACACCAAGGAGCCGGCCGGACTGCTGGCCGAGCTGTCCGCGCGGCTCGCGGCCGTCGAGGAGCAGGCCGAGGCGCTGTCCAAACAGCTCGACGACGACGCGGCCGACGCCGCCGCCGTGGCGACCGCGGCCCATCTCGAACGCAAACTGACGGGCCTGCGCAGGGCGCTGGACGCCCTGGAGCCCGGCACGGGCAGCGGGGCCCCGTCGCTGCCCTCGCAGAACTGACGCGCCGCACCGAGGGGTTCCCCGCCGGGGAGCGGGGGCTGTTCCCCGGTCCGGCGTGGAAGCCGGGCCGGAACGCGACCTTCCCGAGGGCGGGCGATCTTCCCGAGGGCGCAGGCGGTGTCGCCGCCTCGCGCGCGGTGGGTGGGCGAGCGGTGAGACGGCGTCAGTCGACCCGCGGGGCCGGTGGAACGGGCACCGTCGCGGGACCCGGATCCGGTGAACCGGCGTCAGTTCCGGTCCTCGGCAAGGGCGACACGAACGGGTGAAGCAGTAGGCACACGTGTCCGCTGTCGTCTCCACCGGTAACCTCACACTCATGGCCTCACGTCAGTCCGCAGCCAAGAAGCCGCCCGCGAAGAAGGCGGTCGCTCCGACGAAGGCTCCGGCGAAGAAGGCCCCAGCGAAAAAGGCCGCCGCGAAACGGCCGCCCGCCAAGAGGGCCGTGGTCAAGAAGGCCCCTCCGCGACCGGCGCCCAGTCCGACCGGGGGCGTGTACCGGCTCGTGCGCGCCGTCTGGCTCGGAGTCGCGCACGCCGTCGGAGCGCTGTTCCGCGGCATAGGAGCGGGCGCGAAGGGTCTCGACCCGGCGCACCGCAAGGACGGCGTCGCGCTGCTCCTGCTCGGCCTCATGCTGATCACCGCGGCCGGTACCTGGTCGAACCTCCAGGGCCCGGTCGGTGACCTCGTCGAGATGCTGGTGACCGGCGCCTTCGGCCGCCTCGACCTGCTCGTCCCGATACTGATCGGCATCGTCGCCGCGCGGCTCATCCGGCATCCGGAGAAGCCCGAGGCCAACGGCCGCATCGTGATCGGCCTGTCCGCGCTCGTCATCGGCGTGCTCGGCCAGGTGCACATCGCGTGCGGGGCGCCCGCGCGCAGCGACGGCATGCAGGCGATAAGGGACTCCGGCGGGCTGATCGGCTGGGGCGCGGCGACCCCGCTGACCTTCACGATGGGCGACGTCCTCGCCGTGCCGCTGCTGGTCCTCCTGACGGTCTTCGGGCTGCTCGTCGTCACGGCCACCCCGGTCAACGCGATCCCGCAGCGTCTGCGCCTGCTCGGCGAGAAGCTCGGCATCCTCGCCTCGCCCGAGGACGCCGACGCCTTCGGTGAGGACGACGAGCGCTACGACGAGCAGTGGCGCGAGGCGCTGCCCGCGCGCTCCCGGCGCTCGCGCGCCCCCGAGGACTACGACCCCGACGGGGCCGAGCATGAGGCGCTCACCAAGCGCCGGAGCCGCCCCCGGCGGGCCGCCGTCCAGCAGCCCGACATGGAGCGGCCGATGGACGCGGTCGACGTGGCGGCCGCCGCGGCCGCCGCGCTGGACGGTGCCGTCATGCACGGGATGCCGCCCTCGCCGCTGGTCGCCGACCTCACGCAGGGCGTCAGCGTGGAGCGGGACGGCTACGAGGAGACGACGCCGGTCCCGGCGGCGCGGGCCAAGTCCGCCCCCGCCGCCCCGCCCGCCAAGGCCAAGCCGGCCAAGCAGGACCCGTTCAGGGCCGACGCCGTCGTGCCCGACCTGACCAAGGCCGCACCCGACGCGCCCCGCGACCTGCCCGCACGCGCGGAGCAGCTCCAGCTCTCCGGGGACATCACCTACGCGCTGCCCTCGCTCGACCTGCTGGAGCGCGGCGGCCCGGGCAAGACGCGCAGCGCCGCCAACGACGCCGTGGTGGCCTCGCTGTCGAACGTCTTCATGGAGTTCAAGGTCGACGCGGCCGTCACCGGCTTCACCCGCGGTCCGACGGTCACCCGCTACGAGGTCGAGCTCGGCCCCGCCGTGAAGGTCGAGCGGATCACCGCGCTCACCAAGAACATCGCGTACGCCGTGGCCAGCCCGGACGTCCGGATCATCAGCCCGATCCCCGGCAAGTCCGCGGTCGGCATCGAGATCCCGAACACGGACCGCGAGATGGTCAACCTCGGGGACGTGCTGCGCCTCGCCGACGCGGCCGAGGACGACCACCCGATGCTGGTGGCGCTCGGCAAGGACGTCGAGGGCGGCTATGTGATGGCCAACCTGGCGAAGATGCCGCACGTCCTGGTGGCCGGCGCGACCGGCTCCGGCAAGTCGTCCTGCATCAACTGTCTGATCACCTCGGTGATGGTGCGCGCGACCCCGGAGGACGTGCGCATGGTGCTCGTCGACCCCAAGCGCGTCGAGCTGACCGCGTACGAGGGCATCCCGCACCTGATCACGCCCATCATCACCAACCCCAAGCGCGCCGCCGAGGCGCTGCAGTGGGTCGTACGGGAGATGGACCTGCGGTACGACGACCTCGCGGCGTTCGGGTACCGGCACATCGACGACTTCAACGAGGCCATCAGGAACGGCAAGGTGAAGCTGCCGGAGGGCAGCGAACGCGAGCTGAGTCCCTACCCGTACCTGCTGGTCATCGTCGACGAGCTCGCTGACCTGATGATGGTCGCCCCGCGTGACGTCGAGGACGCGATCGTGCGCATCACGCAGCTCGCCCGCGCGGCCGGCATCCACCTGGTGCTCGCCACGCAGCGGCCGTCCGTGGACGTCGTCACCGGCCTGATCAAGGCGAACGTGCCGTCCCGGCTCGCCTTCGCCACCTCCTCGCTCGCCGACAGCCGGGTCATCCTCGACCAGCCGGGCGCCGAGAAGCTGATCGGCAAGGGTGACGGTCTGTTCCTGCCGATGGGGGCGAACAAGCCGACCCGTATGCAGGGCGCCTTCGTCACCGAGGACGAGGTCGCGGCCGTCGTCCAGCACTGCAAGGATCAGATGGCGCCGGTCTTCCGGGACGACGTCACCGTCGGCACCAAGCAGAAGAAGGAGATCGACGAGGACATCGGCGACGACCTCGACCTGCTGTGCCAGGCGGCCGAACTGGTCGTCTCCACGCAGTTCGGGTCCACCTCCATGCTCCAGCGCAAGCTGCGTGTCGGCTTCGCCAAGGCCGGCCGCCTGATGGACCTCATGGAGTCGCGGAACATCGTCGGCCCCAGCGAGGGCTCCAAGGCACGTGACGTTCTTGTGAAGGCCGACGAGCTGGATGGAGTGCTCGCCGTGATCCGGGGGGAGACGGAAGGGTAGGGAAGCGGGGGCGCGCACCTCCGCGGAGTGATTCCGCGGCGGGCGGGTATTCGAACGTGACTCAGCTGTAAGGGATCTGTGAGCAACCGTTTCCCTACGCCGTACGTCAAGTTGAGCGAGGGTACAGGTACATGTCCCAGCATCAGGATGACCGGCCATTCTGATGGCGTACAAAGTCCCACCGCCCGGTTGCCCCACCCTTTCGTACCCCCCCTAGACTGAACCTCCAGCACAGGTGGCTACACGCTCGAAAGGCGCCCCCGTGTCCATCGGCAACTCCCCTGACGGCAACTCCCCCGAAGACGAGCGTCCGTTCGAAGACGGTCGCGAGGCGGAACGCCCCTCGATCGGTCACGCCCTGCGGCAGGCGCGCATCGAGGCCGGGCTGACCGTCGACGACGTCAGCACCGCCACCCGGGTCCGCATCGCCATCGTGCACGCCATCGAACAGGACGACTTCGCGCCCTGTGGCGGTGACGTCTACGCACGCGGTCACATCCGGACGCTGGCACGCGCCGTCCAGCTCGATCCGGCTCCGCTCCTGAAGCAGTACGACGCCGAACACGGCGGACGCCCCGCGCCCACCCCCGCGGCCCCCCTCTTCGAGGCGGAACGGATCCGTCCGGAGCGCCGCGGGCCGAACTGGACGGCCGCCATGGTCGCCGCGATCGTCGCGGTGATCGGCTTCGTCGGCTTCACCATGGTCAAGGGCGACGACGGGGACGACACGACGGCCCAGGTCGCCGAGGGCTCCACGCCCACCGCCAGCAAGCCCGCGGCCAAGCCGACCGCCACCAAGCCCACCGACCCGAAGCCGGAACCGTCCGACAGCGCCATCGCCGCCGCGCCCCAGGACAAGGTCACCGTCCAGGTGACCGCCACCGACGGCCGCAGCTGGATCTCCGCCAAGGACCACAACGGCCGGATGCTCTTCGACGGGCTGCTCAAGAAGGGCCAGTCCAAGACCTTCCAGGACAACACGAAGATCAACCTCATCCTGGGCGACGCCGGCGCCATCCAGCTCCACGTCAACGGCAAGAAGATCGAGGACGACTTCCAGCCCGGTCAGGTCGAGCGTCTGACCTACACCAAGGGCGACCCCGAGGTCGGATAACGGGCCCGCAGGCCAAGGCGCGCACGGGGTTGGCCATGATCGGCCAACCCCGTCGACGTGGGGCCTCGGCGGGACGAAGTAGTCTTGAGCCCATGCCTGAACGCCGTACCGTCGCACTCGTCACTCTTGGCTGCGCCCGTAACGAGGTGGACTCGGAGGAGCTCGCAGGCCGCTTGGAGGCGGACGGCTGGCACCTCGTGGAGGACGCCGAGGAAGCGGACGTCGCCGTCGTCAACACCTGCGGGTTCGTCGAAGCCGCCAAGAAGGACTCCGTGGATGCCCTCCTGGAGGCCAACGATCTCAAGGGGCACGGCAGGACCCAGGCCGTCGTGGCGGTGGGCTGCATGGCCGAGCGGTACGGCAAGGAACTCGCCGAGGCGCTGCCCGAGGCCGACGGAGTGCTCGGCTTCGACGACTACGCCGACATCTCCGACCGCCTCCAGACCATCCTGAACGGCGGCATCCACGCCTCGCACACCCCCCGCGACCGGCGCAAGCTGCTGCCGATCAGCCCGGCCGAACGGCAGACCGCCGGCGACGAGGTGGCCCTCCCCGGCCACGGCGCGCCCTCGGACCTGCCGGAGGGCGTGGCCCCGGTCTCCGGCCCCCGCGCGCCCCTGCGCCGCCGGCTGGACGGTTCCCCGGTCGCTTCGGTGAAGCTCGCGTCCGGCTGCGACCGGCGCTGCTCCTTCTGCGCCATCCCGTCCTTCCGCGGTTCGTTCATCTCGCGCCGGCCCAGCGACGTGCTGAACGAGACCCGCTGGCTCGCCGAGCAGGGCGTCAAGGAGGTCATGCTGGTCTCCGAGAACAACACCTCGTACGGCAAGGACCTCGGCGACATCCGCCTCCTGGAGTCGCTGCTGCCCGAGCTCGCGGAGATCGACGGGATCGAGCGCGTGCGGGTCAGCTACCTGCAGCCCGCGGAGATGCGGCCCGGCCTGATCGACGTCCTGACGTCGACGCCGAACATCGCGCCCTACTTCGACCTGTCCTTCCAGCACTCGGCGCCCGACGTGCTGCGCTCGATGCGGCGCTTCGGCGACACCGACCGCTTCCTCGAACTGCTCGACACCATCCGCTCCAAGGCCCCGCAGGCCGGAGTGCGGTCGAACTTCATCGTGGGCTTCCCCGGCGAGTCCGAGGCCGACCTCGCCGAGCTGGAGCGCTTCCTCACCCACGCGCGCCTGGACGCCATCGGCGTGTTCGGGTACTCCGACGAGGACGGCACCGAAGCCGCGACGTACGAGAACAAGGTCGACGAGGACGTCGTCGCCGAGCGTCTCGCGCGCGTGTCGCGGCTCGCCGAGGAGCTGGTCGCGCAGCGCGCCGAGGAGCGCGTCGGCGAGAGTCTGCAGGTCCTGGTCGAGTCCATCGACGACGAGGAGGGCGCGGTCGGCCGTGCCGCCCACCAGGCGCCCGAGACGGACGGACAGGTGCTGTTCACGAGCAGCGCGGGTCTGACCGTCGGTCGTATGGTCGAGGCAAAGGTGGTCGGCACGGAAGGTGTCGACCTGGTGGCCGAGCCGCTCCCTGGCTCGTTCGCGGGGACTGAGGAGGCAGGCAGATGACCGGAGTCCCGGCATCCGCGGCGGGTGGTTCCCCCAGCGCGAAAGGCGCGGCCGGCACGTCCGGCACCCCGGGAGGAACGAAGCCGGTGCGGAAGCTGGGCGCTGCGGCCGTCGATCAGGCCAGCCTCTGGAACGTCGCGAACCTCCTCACGATGCTCAGGCTCGTGCTCGTGCCCGGCTTCGTGCTGCTGCTGCTCGCCGACGGCGGCTACGACCCCGTATGGCGTGCGTGGGCCTGGGCCGCCTTCGCCGTCGCCATGATCACCGACATCTTCGACGGCCACCTGGCCCGCACGTACAACCTGGTCACGGACTTCGGGAAGATCGCCGACCCCATCGCCGACAAGGCGATCATGGGGGCGGCGCTGATCTGTCTGTCCTCGCTGGGCGATCTGCCGTGGTGGGTGACGGGGGTGATCCTCGGGCGCGAGCTCGGGATCACCCTGATGCGTTTCCTGGTGATCCGTTACGGGGTCATTCCGGCCAGCCGCGGCGGCAAGATGAAGACCCTGGCCCAGGGGACCGCCGTGGGGATGTACGTTCTGGCACTGACGGGGCCGCTGGCGACCCTGAGGTTCTGGGTGATGGCCGTGGCGGTCGCCCTGACCGTGGTGACGGGACTCGACTACGTAAGACAGGCCATTGTGCTGCGCCAACAGGGAATCGCCGCGCGCCGGGCGACGGCCGAGGAGGCGGAGCGGTGAGTTTGCAGGCCGCTGAAGTGGTGCGACTACTCACGGTGAGGGGCGAGACGCTCGCCGTCGCCGAATCGCTCACTGGTGGCCTGGTGGCCGCGGAGATCACAGGGACGCCCGGGGCGTCGAAGGCCTTCCGGGGCTCCGTGACCGCGTACGCCACCCCGCTCAAGCACGAGCTGCTCGGGGTCGACGCCACTCTGCTGGCGGAGCACGGCGCGGTGGATCCGCAGGTCGCGGCCCAGATGGCGGCCGGGGTGCGCAAGGCGCTCGGTGCGGACTGGGGGATCGCGACCACCGGCGTCGCGGGCCCCGATCCCCAGGACGGACAGCCGGTGGGTACGGTTTTCGTAGCCGTCGACGGGCCCTCGGTGGACACATTCGATGCCGATGATGGCGGGAAAGTGGCCTCGCTGCGGTTGAACGGCGACCGGGCGGAAATTCGTATGGAGAGTGTACGGAGCGTACTCGCGCTGCTTCTCGCGGAGCTCGCGGACGAACAGACCGGAAACGAGCGGGCACAGGATACGGAACAGAACGGGGGGACTTGATGTTTGCAGCCCTGAGTGAACACGACATCGCTCCCCGCACGGCCGCGGCGCAAGGCGGTACGGTGGGGCGTGAAGGATGCGGCTACGCGGTCCGAGGAGGGAGCCACCGATGATTCTGCTCCGTCGCCTGCTGGGTGACGTGCTGCGTCGGCAGCGCCAGCGCCAGGGCCGTACTCTGCGCGAAGTCTCCTCGTCCGCCCGAGTCTCACTCGGCTATCTCTCCGAGGTGGAGCGGGGGCAGAAGGAGGCATCCTCCGAGCTGCTCTCCGCGATCTGCGACGCGCTTGACGTACGGATGTCCGAGCTCATGCGGGAAGTGAGCGACGAGCTCGCCCTCGCCGAGCTGGCACAGTCGGCTGCGGCCACCGAACCGGTGCCCGCACCGGTGCGCCGCCCGATGCTCAATTCCGTATCGGTGACCGGGGTGCCACCCGAACGGGTCACGATCAAGGCACCCGCCGAGGCGGTCGACGTCGTCGCGGCCTAGCGTTCACGACCTCGCGGTCCTGGACTGAACCACGTGCACGAGAGCCCCGGCCGGGGCTTCTCCGGGGAAACCCGGAGGGGGACCGGCCGGGGCTCTCGCGTTCCCGTGCGAGCGTGCGCCGGAACCCCGTTTGCCGGGGTGTCCCGGGGCGGTCATGGTGGGAATGCGGTGGCTCGGGGCCGTATCGAGTGATCTTGAATCGGAGGATTCGGATGTACGTCGTGAAGAGCCCGTTGTCCGACGAGGACCTGAAGATCGTGTCCGAGGCGCTGCAGGGCGCGCTGGTCGATCTGGTGGACCTCTCGCTGGTGGCCAAGCAGGTCCACTGGAACGTCGTCGGTCCGCGTTTCCGGTCCGTCCATCTCCAGCTCGACGACGTGGTGGCCAGTGCGCGGCAGCACTCCGACACGGTGGCTGAGCGTGCCTCGGCGCTGGGGGTCTCACCCGACGGGCGCGCGGCGACCGTCGCCTCGGGCAGCGGGATCGGCACCGTCGCGAACGGCTGGGTCAAGGACGCGGACGCCGTCGGGACACTCGTGGACGCGCTGGGCGCGGTGATCACGCGGATGCGGGAGCGGGTGAAGGCGACCGAGAGCCCGGATCCGGTCAGTCAGGACCTCCTCATCGGCATCACCGCGGATCTGGAGAAGCACCACTGGATGTTCCAGGCGGAGAACGGCTGAGGCCGGAGCAGTGAACGGCGGGCGGGCCGCGCCACCGGGAATCGCCGGGCACCGGGAACCGCCGGACTCCCTGCCGGCTTGGGCCCGGCCGCCCGCGCCGGCGCCCGCGGTCGGGCGGGGCGCGTGGCAGGCGCGCGGTCCGGTGCGCCGGGCACCGGACGCGGTGCCGGGCCGGTGGGCCGGCAGGGCGAGGCACGTGTGTGCGTGCGGTGCGCCTCTGTGCCGGTGGTGCGCCCTCCCCGTCGCGGGGAACCGAGGTCTAGCGTCGGGCCGGAGGTGGCAGCCATGGCAGGGCGGATAGCTCGCTGGGGGGCGACGCTGGCGCTCGGGACGCTGTGGTGGTGGGGGGTCCTCCGGCTCGCGCTGGCTCCTGACGCAGGGGTGTGGGAAGGGGCCGTCGCGGCCGGAGGGTGGGGGCTGAGCCTGCTGCCCGTGCACTGTGTGCCGAAGGCGCAGGCTGCCCGGGCCGTGATCGCGGATCAACGTGCGATACGGAGTCTCGGGGTGGCGGGGACGGAGCGACGGGGGTCCGGGGAGGGGCCGGAGCGGGGGGTGTAGGGCATGGGGGTGCCCGGTGGGACGGGGCTTGGGGGGTGTGGGGCACGGGGGGTGCCCGGTGGGACGGGGCGTTGGGCTGCGGGCTCCGTCTTCCGCCGGGGGACGGGGCGTGTGGCCCCGGCCGGCGGGCGCGGAGGTGCGACGCGGGGGGCGTCGGCCGCCGTCGCTCGTGCGGGTGGCGCAGCGGGGGAGTAGGGGTGCGGTCGCACGAGCGGCTCGGGGGTGAGCCGGCGGCCGTGCGCGACGGGGGCGTACGCGCTCACCCGCCGCCGCTGCGTCACCCGGTGGCCGGCCGGTTCCGGGTCGGGGGGCTGCCGGTTCCGGGGGCCGGGGGTCTGCCGTGGCGACAGCATGTGCCGCCGCGCGAGGCCTCGGTGAGCGTGGCCATCCGTGGTGAGAGGTGTGGCGGGGCCGCGTCGGCGCTGCGGCGGGCGTGGTGGGGGCCCGGCGCCCGCGTCGGAGGCAGGGGCGGAAGGTGCTGTCACCAGGGCATGGCCACGCCGCCGTTCGGGCGGAGGATCTGGCCCGTGGTGAAGGACGACGCGTCGCAGGCGAGATGGAGCACGACGTGCGCGACGTCCTCGGGTTCGCCGACCCGGCCCAGCGGGGACATCCGGGCCATGAAGGCCTCGGTGTGCGCCTGCGCCTCCCCGTGGCGGTCGGTCATGGGCGTGCGCACCCAGCCGGGCGCCACGGCGTTCACGCGGATCCCGTGCATGCCGATCTCGGTCGCCAGTGTCTTCGTGAGCTGCACGACGGCCGCCTTCGTGACGCCGTAGCAGAGCAGGCCGGGGCCTCCGGTGTCGACAGCACCGGAGGCCATCGTGACGATGCTGCCCCGTACCTGCCGCGCGATCATGTGGCGGGCCGCCTCCTGGCAGGCGTACAGCACGCCCTTGAAGTTGACGTTCAGCACCCGGTCGAGGTCCTCGTCCCGGGTCTCCAGGACCGGACTGCTGTGCATGATCCCGGCGACCGCCGCCATGACGTCGAGGCGCTCGCAGGACTCCACGGCCCGCTGCACCTGGCGCCGGTCGGTCACGTCCACCTGGTGGGTGTGCGCGGTACCGCCCTCGTCCTTGATCAGCGTGGCCGTCTCGTGCAGGCCCTGCCCGTCGCGGTCCGCACAGTGCACCTCGGCGCCGGCTTGGGCGAGCAGAACGGCGCAGGCCCGGCCGATGCCGCTCGCGGCGCCCGTGACGAACGCGACGCGTCCGGTGAGGTCGTACGCCTGGATGGGCATGAGGGGACGGTACGAGCTTTTCTGACGGGGCGTCAATTACCTGTGCGGGGTGAAATCGTGCGGCAGGCTCAGCGCGGGCCGGGCCCCCCGGTACGGCGACCGGCGGCCGGCCCGGGCCCGGCGGCTCCCGGGGGTGCGGTACGGGTCGACGGGCCCTTGGCCCAGTGGGCCGTGCGCTGCGGTGCGGGGCCCACCTGGCAGACCGGGCACCAGTACGTGGGCCGCTCGCGTGAGCCGTCGCCCTGGTCGGCGAGACGGATGGGCGTCCCACAGCGCAGACAGGGGCGGGGTGCCCGGCCGTAGACGAAGAACCTCTGCTCTCGGAGGCCGGTCGTCACGCGGTTCGGGCGCTCCCGGTTGATCTCGAGGAGCTTCTGGGCGAGCGCGGGCAGCTGCGCGGTGCGGTCCGCCGGCAACGCGCCGACCGTCAGCCAGGGTGTGACTCCGAGGAGGAAGCACAGCTCGCATTTGAAGACGTTGCCGATCCCGGCGAGATTCCGCTGGTCCAGCAGAGCCTCGCCGAGCTCCCGCTCGGGGGCCGCGAGCAGGTTGGCCAGTGCCTTCTCGGGGTCCCAGTCGGGGCCCAGGAGGTCGGGGCCGAGATGGCCGACCGCGCGCTCCTCGTCGGTGGTGCGCAGCAGTTCCAGTACGGGGAGGCGGTAACCGACGGCCGTGTGCTCGGCGTTGCCGAGGATGGCGCGGATCTGATGGGCGGCGCCGCCGGTCCAGCGGCTGCCGTTCTCGAAGACTCTCCAGGAGCCGTCCATGCGCAGGTGGGAGTGGAGTGTCAGGCCGCCCTCGATACGGGTGAGGAGGTGCTTTCCGCGCGGGGTGACGTCCAGCACGGTGCGGCCGGTGAGGTCGGCTGTGGCGAACCTGGGCACGCGCAGGTCGGAGCGGATCAGCACCTTGCCCGCGAGGGCGGTGTGCAGTCGCTTCGCGGCCTGCCAGACGGTGTCTCCTTCGGGCATGACTTCAAGGGTGGCACGGGTCTCGGGGTGGTGGCTCGGGCCGGGGGTGGTGCGGGTGGTCGGCGGGTGGCGGTTGTGGTTCGGGCCGGGGGTGGCGGGGCCGGGGTCGGTCGGTGGCGCTTGGGGCGTGGGGTGGGCCGTGTCTGTCAGCGGCTGGGGTTGGCAGGAGACGGCTGTGGGGCGGGAGGGTGGAGTATTACGGCAGTGGCTCGGGGGACCGGGAGACAGCCCCGGGTACGCGCGCGAAGGGGCCGGCGCGCACCTGCACCCGCTGCCCGGACCGGCCGGGGTGCCGCGATGGGTGGCGGTGGTGGCTCGGGCCGGGCGTGGCGCGGGTGGTCGGTGGCGGCGGTGACGGGGCCAGTGGGTGGCCCCGGCCTCCTCGGTCGGCTCATGCCCGGATGCGCAGGCCGCGTGGGGTCGCGATGAATCCCGCGGCTTCCAGCACGGCGCCGAAGGGGGAGGTGAGAGCCGAGGCGCCGTTGACCCGCTCGACGGTGACCGTGCCGAGGGAACCCGCGCGGGCCGCCGTGGAGAGGGCATCCGCGGCTTCGCGGAGACGGGGATCGTCCGCGATGTCGGTCTCGGGGGCGGAGGGCCAGGCCAGCAGGGTCTTGCCGCCGCGCTCCATGTAGAGGGTCAGCTCGCCGTCGACCAGGACGACCAGCGAGCCGGCCTTGCGGCCCGGCTTGTGCCCGGCGCCGGTCGGGGGCTCGGGCCAGGAGAGGGCCGCGCCGTAGGCGTTCGCGGGGTCGGCGGCGGCGAGGACGACGGCACGTGAGGTCCGGTTCGATCCGGCACGGCCGCCCTGGCCCCCGCCGTTCGGGTACAGCCCGTTCGCATAGCCACGGTTTCCTGTGGGACGGCCGGGGAAGCCGGGTCGGCCCGTGCGGGTGCCGGTCGCGAACGGGTCGGCACCGTCCGGGGACACGAGATCGCCGGGGAACGTGAAGTCTCCCGACGGGTCGAAGCCGTCGGAGGAACCGGGGCCCGCCGGGCCCTCGGGGAAGTACGAGTCCGCCGGCCTGCCGGAGTCCGCCGGAGCGTGGGGGAAGTCTGCACCGAAGTCGCTCGCGGCGCCCGAGGAGCTGCGGCCGAAGTCGGGGCCGTAGCCGCCGTCGCTCGTCGCGGGGAAGCCGGGGGTGCCCTCGGAGTCCCCGGCGGCAACGGACCGGACGTCCGCGCCCCCTCGTGCCGCCCCGGCGATCTCGGGTTGGAACCCGGGGTCCGCGGCAGGGAAGCCCGACGAGAACCCCTGAGCGGGCATCGCGTCGCCGCGGTCCCGCGCGTTGGCTGCCGCACGGAGGCGGTCCACGGCACCGTCCATCGCGAACTGGGCGGCGCCGAGGCCCTCCACCACGTACCCGCGGCGGGCCTGGCCCGTTTCCTCGAAGGCGGACAGGATGCGGTAGACCGCCGAGAAACCGCCCTCCACCCCCTCCGCCGCGACGGCTCCCCGGGTCACCACTCCGTGGCGGTCGAGCAGCGTGCGGGCCAGGGCGTGGGCGCGCACGGTGGGGTCGGCCTCGCGGTCGGGGAGCAGCGACCAGCGCCCGGCGACGGTCGGGGGGCCGGTACGGGACTGAGAACGTGCCGCGGCTGTCAAGGAGCCGTACCTGCCGCGCGGCATCGAGCGCTTCGCGCGGTGGGCGGTGGAGCCGGCGGTGCGTCCCGAGCCCAGCAGCGAGCGCATCGGGGCGAGTGTGTCGTTCGTCAGGCGGCCGGACCACGCCAGGTCCCAGACGGCGTCGGCCAGTTGGGGGTCCGAGGCCTCGGGATGCGTGGTGGCCCGGACCTGGTCGGCGATCTGGCGGAAGAACAGGCCGTAGCCCCCGGACAGGGCGTCCAGGACGGACTGGTGGAGCGCGGTCAACTCCAGCGGGTGCGGCGCCGGCAGGAGGAGCGGAGCCGCGTCCGCCAGATAGAGGGAGACCCAGCCGTCCTTGCCGGGCAGGGCGCCGGCACCGGCCCAGACCACCTCTCCGGCCACGGTCAGTTCGTCGAGCATCGCCGGGGTGTAGTTGGCGACGCGGGACGGCAGAACGAGCTTCTCCAGCGCGGACGCCGGAACCGACGCTCCCTGCAACTGCTCCACGGCGCGGACCAGTCCGTCCACACCGCGCAGGCCGTGCCCGCTGTCCACGTGCTGCCACTGGGGCAGGAACTGGGCGAGCGCGGCGGGAGGAACCGGCTCCAGCTCGTGGCGCAGAGCGGCCAGGGACCGGCGGCGCAACCGGCGCAGGACGGTCGCGTCGCACCACTCCTGGCCGATGCCCGCCGGATGGAACTCGCCCTGTACGACGCGCCCGTTGGCCGCGAGCCGCTGCAGCGCCCCCTCCGTGACGGCCGTACCGAGCCCGAAGCGGGCCGCCGCGGCTGCCGACGTGAACGGGCCGTGGGTCCGCGCGAACCGGGCGAGAAGGTCACCCAGCGGGTCCTTCACCGGTTCGGTGAAGGCCTCCGGGACACCGACGGGGAGCGCCGTGCCCAACGCGTCGCGCAGACGGCCGGCGTCCTCGATCGCCGCCCAGTGGTCGGTCCCGGCGACCCGCACCCTGATGGCGCGGCGGGACGAGGCCAGTTCCCGGGCCCACTGCGGTTCGGCGCCGCGCTCGGCCAACTCGGCGTCCGTGAGCGGACCCAGTACGCGCAGCAGGTCGGCGACGCCCTCGGCGTCCTTGATACGGCGGTCGTCGGTGAGCCACTGGAGCTCTCGCTCCAGTTCCGTCAGCACGTCGGCGTCGAGCAGCTCGCGCAGCTCGGCCTGGCCGAGCAGCTCGGCCAGCAGCCGTGAGTCCAGGGACAGGGCGGCGGCGCGCCGCTCGGCCAGCGGCGAGTCGCCCTCGTACAGGAACTGTGCGACGTAGCCGAAGAGCAGGGAGCGGGCGAACGGCGACGGCTCCGGCGTGGTGACCTCGACCAGACGGACCTTGCGGGACTCGATGTCGCCCATCAGCTCCGTCAGGCCCGGCACGTCGAAGACGTCCTGGAGGCATTCGCGGACCGCTTCCAGGACGATGGGGAACGAGCCGAACTCGCTCGCCACCTGCAGCAGTTGCGCCGCACGCTGACGCTGCTGCCAGAGCGGGGTGCGGCGGCCCGGGTTGCGCCGCGGCAGCAGCAGCGCGCGGGCGGCGCACTCGCGGAAGCGGGACGCGAACAGCGCCGAGCCGCCGACCTGGTCGGTGACGACCTGGTCGACCTCGCCCTTGTCGAAGACGACGTCCGCGGCGCCTACGGGTGCCTGCTCGGCGTCGTACTCCCGGCCCAGCTTGACCGGCTCCTGGTCGAGGAGGTCCAGGCCCATCAGGTCGGCGTCGGGCAGCCGCAGCACGATGCCGTCGTCGGCGTGCATGACCTGGGCGTCCATGCCGTACCGCTCGGAGAGCTTGGCGCCGAGCGCGAGCGCCCAGGGCGCGTGCACCTGCGCTCCGAAGGGGGAGTGCACGACGACCCGCCAGTCGCCCAGCTCGTCACGGAAGCGCTCCACGACGATGGTGCGGTCGTCCGGGATGTGTCCGCAGGCCTCCCGCTGCTCGGCCAGATACGACAGGACGTTGTCCGCGGCCCAGTCGTCGAGTCCGGCGGCGAGGAGCCGGACGCGCGCGTCGTCCTTGGACAGCGAGCCGACCTCGCGCAGGAACGCGCCGAGTGCGCGGCCCAGTTCGAGGGGGCGGCCCAGCTGGTCGCCCTTCCAGAACGGCAGCCGGCCGGGGACTCCGGGCGCGGGCGAGACCAGGACGCGGTCGCGCGTGATGTCCTCGATGCGCCAGGAGCTGGTGCCGAGGGTGAAGACGTCACCGACGCGGGACTCGTAGACCATCTCCTCGTCGAGCTCACCGACCCGGCCGCCGCCCTTCTTGGGGTCGGAGCCCGCGAGGAAGACACCGAAGAGGCCCCGGTCGGGAATCGTGCCCCCGGAGGTGACGGCGAGGCGCTGGGCACCGGGACGTCCGGTGATCGTGCCTGCCACCCGGTCCCACACCACGCGCGGGCGCAGCTCGGCGAAGGCGTCCGACGGATAGCGGCCGGCGAGCATGTCCAGCACGGCCGTGAACGCCGACTCCGGGAGGGCGGCGAAGGGGGCGGCGCGGCGGACCGTGGCCAGGAGGTCGTCGAACTGCCAGCTGTCGAGGGCGGTCATGGCGACGATCTGCTGGGCCAGCACGTCCAGGGGGTTGGTGGGGACCCGGAGGGACTCGATCGAGCCGGTGCGCATCCGCTCGGTGACCACGGCCGCCTGGACGAGGTCGCCCCGGTACTTCGGGAAGACGACGCCCGTCGAGACCGCGCCCACCTGGTGGCCGGCCCGGCCCACGCGCTGGAGGCCGGAGGCCACGGACGGGGGCGACTCCACCTGGATGACCAGGTCCACCGCACCCATGTCGATGCCCAGCTCGAGACTGGACGTGGCGACCACCGCGGGCAGGCGGCCCGCCTTCAGGTCCTCCTCGACGAGGGCGCGCTGCTCCTTGGAGACCGACCCGTGGTGGGCGCGGGCGATGACCGAGGGGGCGCCCTGGGCGGCGCCCGAGCCGCCCATCAGCTCCGCCGGGGAGTGGTGCTCGTCCAGGGGCTCGCCGGTCGCCCGCTCGTACGCGATCTCGTTGAGCCGGTTGCACAGCCGCTCCGCGAGGCGGCGGGAGTTGGCGAACACGATCGTCGAGCGGTGGGACAGGACGAGGTCGGTGATCCGCTCCTCGACATGCGGCCAGATGGAGGGCTTCTCGGCGCCTTCCTTGCCGTCGGCGACCGGGGAGCCGCCCAGCTCGCCGAGGTCCTCCACGGGGACCACCACGGAGAGGTCGAACTCCTTGCCGGACGGAGGCTGGACGATCTCCACCTTGCGGCGCGGTGACAGATAGCGCGCGACCTCGTCGACCGGGCGCACCGTCGCCGACAGGCCGATCCGCCGGGCGGGCTTGGGCAGCAGCTCGTCGAGGCGCTCCAGGGAGAGCGCCAGATGCGCGCCGCGCTTGGTGCCCGCGACGGCGTGCACCTCGTCCAGGATCACGGTCTCGATGCCGGTCAGCGCGTCGCGCGTGGCCGACGTCAGCATGAGGAAGAGGGACTCCGGGGTCGTGATCAGGATGTCCGGAGGGCGCGTGGCCAGGGCGCGGCGCTCTGCGGGCGGGGTGTCCCCGGAGCGGATGCCCACCTTGACCTCCGGCTCGGGGAGGCCGAGCCGGACCGCCTCCTGCCGGATGCCGGTCAGCGGGCTGCGCAGATTGCGCTCCACGTCGACCGCGAGGGCCTTGAGGGGTGACACGTACAGCACCCGGCAGCGCTTCTTGGGGTCGGCCGGCGGCGGGGTCGAGGCCAGCTGGTCGAGCGCGGCGAGGAAGGCGGCCAGGGTCTTGCCGGATCCGGTCGGGGCGACCACCAGCACGTCCGAGCCCTCGCGGGTCGCCTGCCACGCCCCGGCCTGGGCCGCGGTGGGCGCGGAGAAGGCCCCCGTGAACCAGCCGCGGGTCGCGGGGGAGAAGCCCTCGAGGGCTCGGTGCGCAGAGCTCGCCATGCGTCCATCCTGCACCCGACCACTGACATTGCGCTTGACCTGCGGAAACGCTGGACCGTGCGGCGTGGCGCGGGGAGACGGGGATCGCGAGGCGGGCGGTCGGCGCGGACCGCAGGTGATGGACGGTGGGGGCCGAGGCGGGCAGCGGCTGGTGGACGGCACCGCCGCGTCTCAGGGAGCGGGCCCGTGTCGGGGAGCCGGCCCGTGCCAGGGAGCGGGCCCTTGTCAGGCACCCCGCCCGTCACCGCCACCGGCGGTCGGCACGGAGCTGTCCCGGCGCCTGGCGCAGAATGGGGGACATGGCAGGTTCCGGGGAGCGGGCACGGCACTGGCAGTACGCGGAGCTGCCCGGCGTCGACCTGCTGCGGGCCAGTTACGTCGAGAAGATCTTCGTGCGGCACACCCACGAGAACTTCGTGATCGCCGCCATCGCCGACGGTGTCGAGGTCTTCCACCACGGCGGCGCCGACCGGTACGCGGGCCCCGGCTCCCTGGCGCTGGTCAACCCGGACACTCCCCACACGGGCCGCGCCGGCGTTCCCGAGGGCTGGCGCTACGGGGCCGTGTACCCCTCGCCCGAGCTGGTGGCGGAGATCGCCGCCGAGACCACGGCGATCCGCGGAACGCCCGGCTTCACCAGCCCGGTACTGGAGGACCCGTACGCGGCCGGACTGGTCCACCAGGTGCTCCGTGCGGCCGACGAGGGCAACGCCCTCGCCGCGGACACCCTGCTGCGGGTGGCCGTCACCCGGCTCCTGCGGCTGAACGGCGGGCCGATGCCCCGCAGGGCCGTTCGCACCGCGGGCGCCCGCATCGCGGCACGCGCGCGTGCCGTCCTCCAGGAACGGATGGCGGACCCGCCGTCTCTGGAGCGGCTCGCCGACGGCCTCGGCGTGAGCCCCTTCGCGCTGCTGCGCGCCTTCCGGGACACCTACGGCATGCCGCCCCACACCTGGCTCACCGACGCCCGCGTACGCCGGGTACGGCACCTCCTGGATGCCGGCACCGCCCCCGTGGAGGCCGCCGTCGCCGTCGGCTTCACCGATCAGCCGCATCTGAACCGTCACTTCACCCGCATCGTGGGCGTGCCTCCTGGCGCCTACCAGCGGGAGCGCCGAGGCTCGGAGGACGGCGGGCCGGAGCGCCGGGACGACGGACGGCGCAAGAACGTACAAGACCCAGGGGGCGGCCTTCTCCTACCGTCGGGGGCGTGGGAGAACAGCCAGCAGCAACCGCAGACATACGCAGCCGGGACGGCCGCGACAAAAACGCCCGACACCACGAAGACACCGGCCACACGAGAGGGACCGGAGCCGATGGAGAAGCAGTGCACGGGAGTCAGGGCGGACAGGACGGCGGACGGGCCGGGAAGCCCGACTCCGCCGTCGTACGGGACGCACTCGGAGTCGGGGTCGCCGTCGGACTGTCCGGTTTCGCCTTCGGGGTGACCTCGGCAGGCAGCGGTCTGACCCTGCTGCAGACCTGCGCGCTCAGCCTCCTGGTGTTCACCGGTGCCTCCCAGTTCGCGCTCGTGGGCGCGCTCGCCGCCGGCGGCAACCCGCTGACGGCGGCGGCCGGAGCGTTCTTCCTGGGCGTGCGGAACGCCTTCTACGGACTGCGCCTGTCGCAGCTGCTGGCACTCCCGCGCGCGGTGCGGCCGTTCGCCGCGCAGTGGGTGATCGACGAGACCACGGCCGTGGCCCTCGCCCAGCCGACCCGGCGCAGCGTCCGCATCGGCTTCACCGTCACCGGACTCAGCCTCTACATCCTGTGGAACCTCACCACGCTGCTCGGCGCGATCGGGGCCGAGGCCATCGGCGACACCGACGCGTGGGGGCTGGACGCGGCCGGGCCCGCCGTGTTCCTGGCGCTCCTCGCGCCGATGCTGAAGACCGGGACCGAGCGCACCGTGGCGGGCGTGGCCGTCGTCCTGGGGCTCGGCCTCCTGCCGGTCCTGCCCGCCGGCGTGCCCGTCCTGGTGGCCGCGCTGGCCGCACCCGCAGTCCTCTGGGCGACCGGGCGTCGCCGTACGGCCACCGAAGACGAAGCACCCGAGGAGGAACGTTGAGCATCTGGATCGCGATCGGTGCGACCGCCGTCGGTTGCTACCTCGTCAAACTCGCCGGGCTGCTCGTCCCCGCGGGTGTCCTGGAACGGCCCCTCGTGCAGCGCCTCGCGGCGCTCCTGCCGGTGGCCCTGCTCGCCGCCCTCACCGCCCAGCAGACCTTCGCCGACGGGCGCGTCCTGGTGCTGGACGCCAAGGCCGCCGGGCTCGCCGCGGCCGCGGTGGCCCTCGTCCTGCGCGCGCCCTTCCTCCTCGTCGTCCTCGCGGCCGTCGTGGTGACGGCGGGGGTGCGGGCGATGACGGGCTGACGCCGGGGCGGCGCGCCGGACCCGCGGCGCACCGGGTCGGCCGGTCGCTCCCGTCGGGCCGGGCTCCCCTTGGGCAGGCGCCCTGGGTGGGCGCTTTCGGCCGGCGGCATCTGAAACCGGGTGCGGTGAGCCGACGGCTGGGCGGGCACGAGTCGCCGACCTCGCCCGTAACCCGTAGCCCCCGACCGTCAACCGACGGACCGCCCGAACGCGCGAAGGGTGCGCAGCGCCTCGATGGTCACCATGGGGCGGCACTCCAGCGCCGCACCCGGGGCCCACTGGCGCCAGCGGACCGGCCAGCCGCCGTCCTCCTGCTGCTCGTCCGTCAGATGGTCCAGCGAGCGCGCCATCTCGTCGTCCGTGAACCACGCGCGCGCGAGGGAGTCCGGCGTCCTGGCGTAGTCGTACGGGAAGTGGTGCTCGCCCGGCGCGTAGCCGGGCGGCACCGGGTACTCGTCCGGGCGGGCCGGGTCCAGAGCCGCGAGTCGGTGCTCGCGCACCAGACGGCCCAGCCGGTCCGCGGCGGCCTCCGCCCGGGAACGGTCGGGGGCCGAGTCCAGGAAGGCCACCGCGGCCTCGATCTCGTAGGGATGGGACTTCTCCAGGGACTCCACCGCCTGCCAGCAGAAGTCGGTGGCCCGGAACAGCCAGGCGTGCCACACCTCGTTGCGGTGCAGCAGCCCCACCACGGGGCCGGTGGCGAGAAGGTCGCTCGGCGGGTCGTCGACGATCGGCACGAACGGCGCCGCCGGATAGCCGCGCTGGCTGGGATGGATCGCGGGCAGGGCACCGTCCGAGGTCGACACGGACGTCAGATAGCGGCACACGCGCTCCACCCGCTGCCCGCCGCACCGTCCGATCGAGTCCAGGACGCGCAGCGCGTGAGCGGTGTGCAAGGGCTGGCTCACGGGGCCGCGCAGATCCGGTTCGAGGGCGTGACCGTACCCCCCGTCCTCGTTGCGGTAGGCGGCTAGTGCGGTCTCGACCGCGTCGGCGCTCCCGTCGCCGTCGTCGAGGAAGTGGTAGGCGAACCGGCGCTGTTCCAGCACGCGCGCGGTGAGCCAGACGAAGTGCTCGGCGCGTGAGAGCGGGGTCTGCGCCGGGGGCGTCGGGGGGAGTGGGGATGCTCCTGTTTCGGCCATGGGTCAGACCGTAGGGCGGAAAGCGTTTCCGACACGGGGTACCGGCCGGGGCCCACCCCCAGGGCGGGATACTGGGGTCATGCGGTTGACGGTCTTCTGGCAGCGAATGGCGGATCACTTCGGAGCGGGGTACGCCGACACCTTCGCGCGCGATCATGTGATGACGGAGCTCGGCGGGCGCACGGTGCAGCAGGCGCTGGACGCGGGCTGGGAGGCCAAGGACGTGTGGCGTGTGGTGTGCACGACCATGAACGTTCCGCACGAGAACCGCTGACGCGGGCTCCGAGGGCCGGGTCCCTCCGCGCTCCTCGCGCCACCGCCCGCGATCACGGGACCCGACGGCCGAGCCGCGACAGTGCACACGAGGTCGGGGCTGCCGGGCCGCTGAACGGTCACGAGATCGCACGACGGGAGTCGATTGTCGGTGGTGTGGGCGAGACTTGCACCGTGGCCCCGACAGACGAGACCTCGCAGGTCGCCCAGCAGCCGTCGCCGTTCGGCACGACGCCGCCCACCGGCCCTCCCGGTGGGGACGCCGCCGGGCGTGGCGGGCGCATGCCTCGCTGGCTGCCGCGTGCCATGGTGCTGGCCCTCGCCCTGGTCGCCGTCTTCCAACTGGGCAGTTGGGCCTTCCACCAGCTCACCGGGCTGCTGGTCAACATCCTGATCGCGTTCTTCCTGGCGCTCGCGATCGAGCCGGCGGTGAGCTGGATGGCCGCGCACGGCATGCGCCGAGGGCTGGCCACCTTCCTCGTCTTCATCGGCGCGATGATCGTGACCGCCGGATTCGTCACGCTGCTCGGCTCGATGCTGGCCGGACAGATCATCAAAATGGTCGAGGGCTTTCCCGAGTATCTGGACTCGGTCATCCACTGGGTCAACACGACCTTCCACACCGACCTCAGACGGGTGGACATCCAGGACAGCCTGGTCCACTCCGACTGGCTGCGGAAGTACGTCCAGAACAGCGCCACGGGCGTCCTCGACGTGTCCGCGCAGGTCCTCGGCGGCCTCTTCCAGCTTCTGACGATCGCGCTGTTCTCGTTCTACTTCGCCGCCGACGGGCCGCGGCTGCGCCGTGCCCTGTGCTCGGTCCTGCCGCCCGCCCGCCAGGCCGAGGTGCTGCGCGCCTGGGAGATCGCCGTCGACAAGACGGGCGGCTATCTCTACTCGCGCGGCCTGATGGCGCTGGTCTCCGGCGTCGCCCATTACGTCCTGTTGCAGTTCCTGGGCATCCCCTACGCGCCCGTGCTCGCGGTCTGGGTCGGCCTGGTGTCCCAGTTCATCCCCACGATCGGCACCTACCTCGCGGGCGCCCTGCCGATGCTGATCGCCTTCACGGTCGACCCCTGGTACGCGCTGTGGGTGCTGCTCTTCGTCGTGGTCTACCAGCAGTTCGAGAACTATGTGCTGCAGCCCAAGCTGACCTCGAAGACCGTGGACATCCACCCCGCGGTCGCCTTCGGCTCGGTCATCGCGGGCACCGCTCTGCTCGGCGCGATCGGTGCGCTGGTCGCCATTCCGGTCGTCGCCACGCTCCAGGCGTTCCTGGGCGCGTACGTGAAGCGGTACGACGTCACGGACGATCCACGCGTGCACGGCCACCGGGGACGGAGACCGGGCAGCCTCCTGAAGCGTGCGCGGGGGCTGCGGACGCACGGGGAGACCGAGTCCGGGGACGACTCCTCCTCGTAGGCGTGCGGAGGCCTCGACCGGTTGCGGAGTTCCGGGGGACCGGGTCCGGGCGCGGGCCTCAGAAGGTGAGGAGCGCCCACGCCCCCGCGCCGATGACGGCCACCGTGTAACAGGCCACCGCCGCCAGCACGGCCCGCTCCCTCGTCCTGTCGCTCCAGCGTGTGCGGGACAGCAACCAGGCCACCGCCGGCAGGACGAGCACGGCGTGCAGGCTCACCCCGTGCAGCGGCTTGAGCGGAGCCGTCGAGTGGTACGCCGCCGTCTGATGGCCGGTCCGGGTGAGGACGACGCCGCGCGCGATCATCGCGGCGCCCGACACCAGCGCCACGAGCAGGATCGCGAAGCCCGCGCGCAGGGCGACCGGCATTCCGGTGGGGCCGGTCGGGCGCCGCCGGAAGGAGGCGACGGCGAACGCGGTGAGGAGGACGACCAGCACGCCCCCACCCACCGCCAGGGTCATGGACACCCCGGTGTCGAAGGAGGTCTCCATGTTGAGATGCGAGGGCACCCGGCGCCAGGCCTGAAGGGTGATCCCGCCGACCTCGACGACACAGTCCGCGGCGAACACGACCAGCAGGGTGGTCCGTAGTCGCGGACTCGTGCACAGGTAGGAGGTGACCCAGGTGATCGCGATCAGGGTCAGCCCGAAGGAGAGTCCGAAGGTGACGGGCTTGCGCCAGGAGACCGGACCGTCCCAGGGGCCGCCGTCGACGGCGTACACCGCGAGATGGGCCAGACCGGACAGCGTCAGCGCGGCACCGGTTCCGTAGCAGAGGCGTTCGGCGGCACGGTGAGGGGTGGCGGCGGTGTGAGCGAGGGTGAGGGTGCCGCTGCGACGTTCCATGGGCCCAGCTTCGGCAGTACGGGCCCCGCGGTCGTCGTACGGCCGGAGTCTCCCGGTGTACGACCGGGGGAGTAGGGGGCGCGAAGGGCGCGGCCCGCCCGGCTCGTCCGGGTCGGTTGCGGAGGGCGGGAAAGAGGGGCGACCGGTCGTCGTGCGGCCGCGTGGTGCGCTTGACACTGAAATCGAACATCCATTCTTATGGAGTCTCCGGCAGGGCTTTCGACGGGGATTTCAGGCAGAAGTGTCCGAGTTATCCACAGGGCGGGCGGGCGTCGAGGCGCATTGTCAGTGGCAGGCGTTAGCGTCTTTGACGTGAAGCGATCGACTCAAGCAAATCGGGTGGAACCCATGGCAGGAACCGACCGCGAGAAGGCGCTGGACGCCGCGCTCGCACAGATTGAACGGCAATTCGGCAAGGGCGCGGTGATGCGTCTGGGCGAGCGGCCGAACGAGCCCATCGAGGTCATCCCCACCGGGTCGACCGCACTCGACGTCGCCCTCGGCGTCGGCGGCCTGCCGCGCGGCCGCGTGGTGGAGGTGTACGGACCGGAGTCCTCCGGTAAGACGACCCTGACCCTGCACGCGGTGGCCAACGCACAGCGGGCCGGCGGCCAGGTCGCGTTCGTGGACGCGGAGCACGCTCTCGACCCCGAGTACGCGAAGAAGCTCGGCGTCGACATCGACAACCTCATCCTGTCGCAGCCGGACAACGGCGAGCAGGCCCTGGAGATCGTCGACATGCTGGTGCGCTCCGGCGCGCTGGACCTCATCGTCATCGACTCCGTCGCGGCCCTGGTGCCGCGCGCGGAGATCGAGGGCGAGATGGGTGACTCGCACGTGGGTCTGCAGGCCCGTCTGATGAGCCAGGCCCTCCGCAAGATCACCAGCGCGCTGAACCAGTCGAAGACCACCGCGATCTTCATCAACCAGCTCCGCGAGAAGATCGGCGTCATGTTCGGCTCCCCGGAGACCACGACCGGTGGCCGGGCCCTGAAGTTCTACGCCTCGGTGCGTCTCGACATCCGCCGTATCGAGACGCTGAAGGACGGTACCGACGCGGTCGGCAACCGCACCCGCGTCAAGGTCGTCAAGAACAAGGTCGCGCCGCCCTTCAAGCAGGCCGAGTTCGACATCCTCTACGGCCAGGGCATCAGCCGCGAGGGCGGTCTGATCGACATGGGAGTGGAGAACGGCTTCGTCCGCAAGGCCGGCGCCTGGTACACGTACGAGGGCGACCAGCTCGGCCAGGGCAAGGAGAACGCGCGCAACTTCCTCAAGGACAACCCCGACCTCGCCAACGAGATCGAGAAGAAGATCCTGGAGAAGCTGGGCGTCGGAGTGAAGCCGGAGAGCGCCACCGCCGAGCCGGGTGCGGACGCTGCGGCTCCCGCCGCTTCGGACGACGCCGCCAAGACGGTTCCCGCTCCCGCGGCCAAGACCACCAAGTCCAAGGCCGCGGCGGCAAAGAGCTAGCCCGTGACACGGCGAACGGAATGGGCCGAGTACGCCCGACCCGTCGCCCCCGACGAACGGCTGTTCCCCAGGGGCGCCGTGTCCTCGGAAGGCGACGGGCGGAAGGGCCCCGGAATGTACGAGGGCGACGGGCCGTCCGGCGCGGACCACGGCAGTGACGAGCTGTACGGCGAGGGCCCCGGTGAGGGCGTCGGCCACACGGGCGGCGAGGCGGCGTCGGGGGACGGTCCGCGCCGCGGCAGTGGCCGGCGCGAGGGCGACGGGGGTCCGCGCGGGGACGGGCGCACCCGTGGCCGTCGGCGGCGCGGAGGCTTCGGTGATCCGTCCGGCGACCCCTCCGGCCCACAGGACGGAGGTCCCCCCTTCTCGTCGAGGGCCGAGCAGGGGGAGCCCCCGCGGGACCCGGCGGAGCAGGCACGGGCGATCTGTCTGCGCCTGCTCACCGGGACCCCGCGCACCCGCAAGCAACTCGCGGACGCGCTGCGCAAGCGCGAGATCCCCGACGACGTGGCGGAGGAGGTGCTGTCCCGGTTCGAGGAGGTCGGACTGATCAACGACGGTGCCTACGCGGACGCCTGGGTGGAGTCCCGGCACCACGGCCGGGGGCTGGCCCGGCGAGCGCTCGCACGGGAGCTGCGCACGAAGGGGGTGGACTCGACGCTCATCGACGAAGCCGTCGGCCGGCTCGACTCCGACCAGGAGGAAGCGACCGCCCGCGAACTCGTGGCCCGCAAACTGCGCTCCACGCGCGGCCTCGACCGTGACAAACGGCTGCGCCGTCTCGCGGGCATGCTCGCCCGGAAGGGCTATTCCGAGGGCATGGCCCTGCGGGTCGTCCGACAGGCACTGGAGGAAGAGGGCGAGGACACGGAGGGACTGGGGGACGAGGGTTTCTGACCTTCCGAGGGGGTCGCGGGGGACTGCGGAAGGTTCGGTTCGCGGGTGCAGGTGATCGGCCTCGCCCACTCGGGTGAGGCCGCCCGGCGGGCCCGGTGCGAGCCCGCCGGGCGGCCGACGGTGGGCCTGTTTCCGGGGGTCCGGGCGGCACCGCGTTCCTCGGGGGAGTGCGGGGGTTCCCCGGGGTGGGGCAAGGGGTGACCTCGACGCCCCACGGCCGGAGGTCGGCCAGGGGCCCGGGGTGCCCCGCTGCACGGGGACGCGGTCGCGTCCCGGCCCTGGACACGGTGGACGCGCGGGGGCGCCGATCGCGTGCGGGGCCGGGACGACAGCCGGGGGGCCAGGCGACGCAAGGGTGCGCCGGCCCACCCATCCCGGCGGCACGAACTGACACAGGCCATGCGTGTGCCGACTCCACGGAGTCAGCGCAGGCATGCGTGTTCCCCACGGGCGCCAGTACGGGCATTGGTGCTCCGACGCCACGGGCGCCGGCAAGGCGTTTCTCTGGGCCGGACCCCACGGGCGTGAGCACGGCGTTTCCGCGCCTGACCCCAGGCGCGCCGACACTGGCATTCCTGCGCCACCCCAGGTGCGCCGGCACGGACATCCCTGCGCCACCCGACGCGCGTCAGCACGGCGTTTCCGCGCCGGACGCCACGCGCCGGACCCCACGCCCACCAGCACCGACATCCCCGCACCGGCCCCGCAGGCGCCAACTCCCGCTCCCCGGGGTGGGGTTAACCCCCGGTCAGGACGCCGGATCGCCGGAGTGCACGGTCCCCTGTGCACAGACGACTGTGTACGCATGGCACAGGAACCCGGCGTCGAAGAAGCGCCGCAGACGTCGCCCGCACCCGTCGAGCTCTCCGACCTCGGTGCGCTGAAGGCACTGGCTCAGCCCCGTCGGCAGCGCATCCTCCAGCACCTCACGGTGCACGGTCCGGCCACCTCGGCGACGCTCGCCAGAGCACTCGGGCTCAACACCGGGGCCACGAGCTATCACCTGCGCGAACTGGCACGGCACGGGTTCACGGAAGAGACGACCGACGCGGGCGCCCACGGCCGCGAGCGCTGGTGGCGAGCCGTGCCGGGCGACCGGCGTTTCCCGCCGCGCAGCCGCCAGAGCCCCGAAATGCGGCTCGTGATGGACGAGTTGAACCATCACGCATACGCCGCCGACCTCGAACTCTTCGAGCGCTTGCAGCTCCGCCGGACCGACGACGGCGACCCGTGGGACGACGCCTTTCCGTACTCGCGCGGCACCGTCCGGCTGACCCTTCCCGAGCTCCGGGACTTCTTCGAGGAGTACATCGCGCTCCTCAACCGCTACAAGCGCCCCGACGACGCGACGCCGCCCGGCGCCCGCACGGTGCTCACCCGGTTCCTGGCCTTCCCCGCGTCCCCCGGAGCCGAATCGGCCTCCGCAGGGCGAGGGGCCGATGCCTCCGAGACCAACGACCCCGACGTCACCGGCAGGGACAGCCACGCGCTGCCCCCCACCACAGATGAGGCCGATCCCGCATGATGCTGCGCTACGCCCTCCGCACCGTCCGCGCCCGCAAGGGCGGCTTCCTCGGCGCCTTCCTCGCCCTCATGTGCGCCGCCGCTCTCATCACCGCCTGCGGCACCCTCCTGGAAACGGGGCTGCGCGGCACGATCAGCACCGAACGCTATGCCGCGGCGCCCGTCGTGGTCTCGGCCGACCAGAACGTCCACCAGACCACCGTCAAGCACAAGAAGGGCAAGACCAAGGTCAAGCACAAGGCCAAGCCGATCGCCGAGCGGGCCTGGCTTCCCGCCGCCCTCGCCGCCCGCATCGGCGCCGCTCCAGGTGTCGGCCGCGTCGTCCCCGAACTGACCTTTCTCGCGCAGCCGTCGACCCCGGCCGGGGTCGACGGGAAGTCGAGGCCGACCTACGGCCACGCCTGGGACTCCGCCGAGCTCACCCCCTACCGGCTCACCAGCGGATCGGCGCCTCGGTCCGCCGGTGATCTCGTCGTCGACCGCTACCTCGCCGAGCGCGCCCACCTGAAGGTCGGTGACCGGCTCACCGTGCAGTCGACGCAGTCCCCGCGCACCTACCGCGTGAGCGGGATCGCCGCGCCGAAGGCCGTCGTACGGCATCAGACCGCGCTGTTCTTCTCCACCGGCGAGGCCCGGCGCCTGGCCGCACACCCCGGACAGGTCACCGCCTTCGGGGTCCTGCCGGTCAGGGGCACGGACACCGCAACGCTCGACCGGGCCGTCGGCGAGGCACTGCACGGCACCACCGCGCAGGTCTCCACGGGGGGCGAGCGCGGTCCGGTGGAATTCCTCGACGCGGCGGACGCCCGGGTCCGGCTGGTCAGCATGGGCGGTGCCATGGGCGGCACCTCCCTGCTCGTGGCGGTGCTGGTGGTCGTCGGGACCTTCGCTCTCTCCGTGCAGCAGCGCCACCGCGAACTCGCCCTGCTGCGCGCCGTCGCCGCCACCTCGGGCCAGGTCCGCAGGCTTCTCGGCCGCGAGGCCCTGATCGTCGGCGCACTCGCCGGCATCACGGGCGCCCTGGCCGGTCTGCCTCTGGGCGCCTGGCTGCACGGACGCTTCGTCGCCATGGACGCCGTACCCGCCACCCTCGACCACAGGGTCAGCGTCTTCCCGGTGTTCGCCGCGGTGGGTGCGACCCTCCTCGGCGCGTGGGCCGCCGCCCGGATCACCTCTCGCCGCATCACCCGGATCCGCCCGGCGGAGGCGCTGGCCGAAGCCAGGACCGAGCGGACCCGACCCGCCCGGGGCCGGATCCTGGCCGGACTGCTCACGCTGGCCGGCGGCGCCGTCCTGACCGCCGTGCTCGGCAGGCTGCGTACGGAGCCCGCCTCGACCCCCGTCACCTTCCTGGCCGTCGTCGTCCTCGCGTGCGCCGTGGCGCTGCTCGGGCCGCTGCTCCTCAGGGGAGCGATGGCCGTACTCGGTGGTCCGCTGCGGATGACGGGCCCGGGCGGCAGGCTCGCCACCGCGAACCTGCGCGGCAACGCGACCCGCATGGCCTCCGTCGTCACCCCGCTCACCCTCCTCGTCGGCATGACCTGCACGGTCCTGTTCGTCCAGCCGACCCTCGGCGACGCCGCCCGGGCACAGGCGCGCGAAGGCGTCCGGGCCGATTGGGTGGTGGCCGCCCGGGGGCCGGGCGTCCCGGCCGAGGCCGCGCGACAGCTGCGCATGCGCCACGACACCGTCACCGAGGTCGTCCGGACGACGGTCCGGGTGGGACTCGACAAGTACGCGGCGCAGGGCGTCACGCCGGCCGGGCTCACCCGCACCTGGGACCCGGGGGTCACGGCGGGCTCACTCGACGGACTGAAGAACACCACGGTCGCCGTGAGTGAGCTGGCCGCCGATCAGCTCCACCTCCGGCCCGGCAGCCCGCTCAAACTCACTCTCGGTGACGGCACACCCGTCCGGCTGACCGTCGCCGCCGTCTACGCCAAGGGTCTCGGCTTCGGTGACCTCACCCTCGCCCACGACCTGGTCGCCCGCCATGTGAACAACCCGCTCGCCTCCTCCGTCCTCGTCGCCACCTCCCGTACGCAGACACAACTCGCGACCACGCTCCGTGAGTTCCCGGGAGTCCACGTCCTCACGCCGGCCGCCGCCGACTCGATCCAGGCCGAGCGGCGCCAGGCGAACGCCGAGGTGAACTACCTGGCCATGGGGCTCGTCCTGGCCTTCACCGCCATCGCCGTCGTCAACACACTCGCCATGTCGGTGTCCGAGCGCATCCGGGAGTTCGCGATGCTCCGTCTCGCCGGGGCCCATCGCCGCCAAGTACTGCGGATGCTGCGCACCGAGGCGCTGGCCGTCGTGGGGGTCGCCACCGTGCTCGGCAGCGGGATCGCGCTCGCGGTGCTGACCGCGTTCAGCACCGGTATGACCGGCAGCGCGGCACCCGCCGTCCGGCCTCTCCTGTACGTCGCCGTGGTCGCGACCGCCGGACTGCTCGCCCTGGTCGCCACCGCCCTGCCCGGCCGGGTGGCGCTGCGGGTCCGCCCGGTCACCGTGGCGACCGCCCAGGAGTAAGGGGCGGTGCGCGAGGGAGGGCGCCCCTTACCGGAAGGGGCGCCCAACCGATGTACGGCACTCGTGTACGGCGCTGCTGCACGGCCGTACGGGTGTCGAGGTGTGCTGCGGAGACCTAGGCCGTGACGGGGTACCCGGCGGCCTTCCAGGCCTGGAAGCCGCCGACCAGATCGGTCGCCCGGTGCAGGCCCAACTGCCGTAGCGAGACCGCGGCCAGGCTCGACGCGTAGCCCTCGTTGCAGACCACCACGACCCGTAGGTCGTGGCTCGTGGCCTCCGGGGCGCGGTGGCTGCCCTGGGGGTCGAGGCGCCACTCCAGTTCGTTGCGCTCGACGACGAGCGCACCGGGGATCAGCCCGTCGCGCTCGCGTAGGGCCGCGTACCGGATGTCGACCAGCAGGGCCTCGCCCGCACGCGACGCGTCGTATGCCTCCTCGGCCGACACCCGGTCGAAGCTCTCGCGGACCCGTTCGAGCAACTCGTCGATGCCCGGCGGACGTTCGGGATGTGCGTTCACTGCCAGTCCTCCGGACGTTCGACCTGCTCCAGTCGCAGCACCTGGCCCGTACGGCTGTAGCGGCGGATCTGCGGCAGGGGCGGGTAGTAGGCGTGCACCGAGATGGCGTGTTCCTCGGTGGACTCGTTGAGCACCTCGTGCACGTGGTGGCGGCCGAAGGAACGGCCCTTGCCTGCGGTGAGGCGCCGCTCGCGGTCCACGCCGTCGGTGAGTTCCAGGGTCCGCCAGCCGTCGGTGGGCAGCCGGGCGGCGAGCGAGTTCTCCTTGAGCTCACCCGACGCGGTGAGGAAGGCGCCCACCGAGTCGGCGTGGTCGTGCCAGCCGGTCCCGGTACCGGGCGGCCAGCCGATGAGCCAGGCCTCGCTGCCGCCGGGGCCTTCGAGGCGAACCCAGGTGCGGCCCTCGGGGTCGAGGGGCAGGGAGGCGATCAGCTCGGCGTCGGCGGCGGCGCGGCGGACGAAGTCCAGCAGCTCGGCCTGGGTGGGGGTGTGCGGGGGTGCGGAGACAGCGGGTGACACGGACACGGGTACCGTCCTGGGCTTTTCGCGTGGGCGCGCGCGACACCGTGGACGGTGGGCGCGCGGGTGGAGGGAGGCGAAGTCAGCAGGACGGGCGACACACGCAGCCCGCATAGCGGACGAGGTCCATGTGGACCCTCCGCCACAGGTGCACGCAGGTGTCGGTCACGATCGGGAGTACACCACGACCGGGCGGGCTGTTCAACTCACTGTCACTATGTGGACCCTGCGGTGACTGTGGGTGCGGACGGCCACCGGGTGGCTGCGGATGGTCACCGCGCGGCCTCGCACCCGGCTGGAGCGTCGCTCGAACCGGCACGCGCCGCCGAACTCTGCACCGCGTCCCCTGACGCCGGACCCCGGGCCCTGACTCCCGCCCGGCCGCCCGGCCGGCCGCCCGCCCGCCCGCCCGCCCGGCCCCCGCATCGGCCCCGACTCCCGCGCCGGCCGCGGACGCCCTGCCTTACGGCTCCTGACGCCGGACCCCGGGCTCTGACCCCCGCCCGGCCGCACGGCTCCCGCATCGCCCCCCGACTCCCGCGCCGGCCGCGGAGCGTCGCGCCTCGGCCCCCGGGACAGTCGTGTCACGGCGCATGGACGTCCGCCTCAGCTTCTGCCCGCCGTCGCCTCCGCCTCGGCTCGTGCCGGTCCGCCCAGGGCCGCCTCGGCCGCCGCGTAGAGGTCGGCCGGACGGACGCCGCTCAGGGCGGTGACCAGGTGACCGTCGGGGCGGATCAGCAGCACGGTGTGTGCGGCCGCACCCGGATAGCTCTCGGCGACCAGCAGTTCGGCCGGATGCGGCAGGGCCGTGACGGCGGCCGCGAGCCGGGGCATGATCCCGGCCGACACCCAGTGCTTGCGCTCCCACACGCCCGTCCCCGGGGCGATCAGCACCACGAGCAGTACCGCGCGGCCCAGCCGGTCCCGCAGCCGTACGAACGAACCGTCCTCGGCGGTCACCCGGACGTCGGTCACCGGGGAGCCGGGCGCCGTCGTCACCGCGGCCTCCGCCTCGGCGTGCGGAGGCGCGAGCGGTGAATCGGCGTACGCCCCCGGCGCGCCCAGGGGTCCGCGTCCCAGATGGCCGTCGGTGAGCAGCGCGTCGTGTCCGCGGGCCGAGCCGGGGGCGTAGGAGCGCAGTCCGCCACCGCCGCGTACGACGGGCAGCGCCTGGTCGGCGGCGCGCAGCCGGGCGGCGACGACGGCACGGCGCTCCGCCTGATAGCTGTCGAGCAGCGCCTCGTGGGAGCCGTGGTGCCAGGCCAGGGCGAGTTTCCAGGCGAGGTTGTCGGCGTCCCGCAGCCCCTCGTCCAGACCCTGGGTGCCCAGCGCGCCGAGCAGGTGCGCGGCGTCCCCGGCGAGGAAGACCCGGCCGACGCGCCACCGGCGGGCGAGCCGGTGGTGCACGGTGTGGACGCCCGTGTCGAGCAGTTCGTACGGCGGTGTGGAGCCGCCGCTCCAGCCGGCCAGGGTCTCCCTGATGCGGGACACCAGCAGTTCCGGGGTGACCAGGTCCTTGCCCGGTGGCAGGAGCCAGTCCAGCCGCCACACGCCGTCCGGGAGGGGGCGCCCGGTCACCTCCCCGGCCGAGGGGCCGGTCGTCCGCCACGGCGGCAGCCGGTGCAGCACCGCCTCACCGGGCCAGGGCAGTTCCGTGCGCAGTGCCGCCACGGCGTGCCGCTCCACGGCGGTACGGCCGGGGAAGCGGATGTCCTGGAGCTTGCGCACGGTGGAGCGCGGTCCGTCGCAGCCGACCAGATGGCTGCCGCGCCACCAGGTGCCCTGGGGGCCCCGGGTGTGGGCGGTGACCCCGGACTTCTCCTGTTCGAGCGCGTCGAGCCGGCTGTTCACCGCGACCTTGACGAGGGGCTCGGCGGCGATGGCCTCGCGGAGAGCCGCGGTGAGGACGTACTGCGCGATGTGCAGGGGCGCGGCCGGCAGGGCGTCGGCCGGGTCCTGCGCTCCACCGCCGTAGCCCCCGGTCCCGCCGTGGCCGCCCGCGGCGGCACCCGGACCGTCGTGGCCGCCCGCGTGGCCGGGGCCTCCCGGACGGCCGATGCCTCGCGCGCCGCCGGGCCCCTGCATCGGAACTCCCGGCTCGCCCGGCCCGCCGGAGCTCCGCGTGCCGCCCGCCGACGTGGCCGCGTCGTCCCCGCGCAATCCGATCTCGCGCATCACCTGCTTGCGCCGCATCGACCGCCATCCGGCCCAACGCAGCCCGGCGGTGTCCAGCGGGACGCCGGTCAGCCGCTCGACGAGCGCGGCGGTGTCCTCACGCAGGACGACACTGCGCGCCAGCCGTTGTTCGTCCTTGCCCGGCCCCTCGTCGAGAACCACGGAGGGGACCTCGTGGCGGGCCAGCGCAAGGGCGAGCGTGAGCCCCACGGGCCCCGCACCGACGATGATCACCGGGTCCATGACGCGGCGCCCCCTGCCCGGAGCGGTGTCCTCGAAGACGTACGGAAACAGGCAGTTGGAGCGGGGTGCACGATCACAGAACGTATGCAACCCATTGCCGGTGCTTGCGTCAAGTGACGGAGGCAGTGGCGACCGCGCCACTGCCTCCGTCGGTTCACGTCGTGCGCGTGCTCGGGATGCGGAGCACGTCTGTCAGGGGCCCTTGGTCACGTCCCCGTGCTCGCCGGGCGCCGCCAGTTCCTCGACCGCACCCGCACCGACGACCGCGCCGGTCGACTTCTTCCCGCGCCGCAGCCTGCCTTCGAGCCAGCCCGCGAACGTGGTGAGGGAGAAGTTGAGCGCGATGTAGATGAGGGCGACGACGGTGAAGCTGGCGATGGTGTTGGCGCCGTAGTAGCCGCTCATGGGGCCGACGGAGGCCAGCAGCTCGGAGAATGTCAGGACCGCACCGCCGAGCGCCGTGTCCTTCACGATCACGACGAGCTGGCTGACGATGGCCGGCAGCATCGCCGTGACGGCCTGCGGCAGCAGGATGAAGCGCATGACCTGGTTCTTGCGCAGGCCCACGGCCATGGCCGCTTCGGACTGGCCCTTGGGCAGCGACAGGATGCCCGCCCGGACGATCTCGGCGAGGACCGAGGCGTTGTAGAGCACGAGTCCGGTCACGACCGCGTACAGCGGGCGGTCGTCCGAGCTGACGTTGGTGTACTCGGAGTACAGCGCGATGCCGAAGATCATCAGGATCAGCACCGGGATGGCGCGGAAGAACTCCACGACGGCCGCGACCGGGACACGGACCCAGGCGTGGTCCGAGAGCCGGGCGATGCCCAGAACCGCTCCGAGCGGCAGTGCGATGACCATGGCGAGGGCCGCGGCCTTGAGCGTGTTCTTCAGGCCGGGCAAGAGGTAGGTGGTCCAGGCCTCGGAGTGGAAAAAGGGCTTCCACTTCTCCCAGGCCAGCTGGTCCTTGTCGGCGAGGCTGGTGAGAACCCACCACAGGACCGCCGCGAAGACCAGCGTGAACACCACGGTGAAGATGATGTTCCGGCGCTTGGCCCGCGGGCCCTGGGCGTCGTAGAGGACCGAGCTCATCGCTTCACCGCCACCTTCTTGCCGACCCAGCCGAGAATCAGACCGGTCGGCAGCGTCAGGCACACGAATCCGAACGCGAAGACCGCGGAGATCAGGAGAAGCTGTGCCTCGTTCTCGATCATCTCCTTCATCAGGGTCGCCGCTTCGGCGACACCGATCGCGGCGGCCACGGTGGTGTTCTTCGTCAGAGCGATCAGTACGTTCGTCAGCGGGCCGACGACCGAACGGAACGCCTGGGGCAGCACGATCAGCGTCAGTACCTGGGTGAAGTTGAGGCCGATGGCACGCGCCGCCTCGGCCTGGCCGACGGGCACCGTGTTGATGCCGGACCGCAGCGCCTCGCAGACGAACGCCGAGGTGTAGGCGATCAGACCGAGCACGGCCAGGCGGAAGTTGATGGTCTCGAACGCCTCGGCGCCGAGCTTCACCCCGAGTGTCTGGTTCAGGCCCAGCGAGGTGAACAGAATGATCACGGTGAGCGGGATGTTCCGCACGATGTTGACGTAGGCGGTGCCGAAACCGCGCATCAGGGGCACCGGACCGACCCGCATGGCGGCCAGCAGCGTTCCCCAGATCAGGGAACCGACGGCTGAGAGGACGGCGAGCTGCACCGTCGTCCAGAACGCTCCCAGCAGGTCGTAACCTTCAAGAAAGTCGAACACGATCTCCCGCGCTTCCGCGTGTGGGGAGGGCTCTTCCGGTCAGGTGCGCCGCCCGGAGGCGACGCACCTGGTCAGTTCGGGCCCTGCTTCACTTGACGACGTTGCCGATCTCCGGGGCCTGCTCGTACTTGTAGTTCGCCGGACCGAAGTTGGCCTTCACGGCCTTCTCCCAGGAACCGTCCTTCACCATCTTCTCGAGGGCCGTGTTGATCTTGGCCTTGAGCTCGCTGCCGTTCTTGACGCCGATGCCGTAGTTCTCGTTGGTCATCTTGAAGCCGCCGAGCTTGAACTTGCCCTTGAAGTTCGACTGCGCGGCGTAACCGGCGAGGATCGAGTCGTCGGTGGTGAGGGCGTCGATGGCCTTGTTCTGCAGGCCGGTCAGGCAGGCGGAGTAGGTCGGGTAGACCTGCAGCTGCGCCTTGGGGGCGAGCTTGTCCTTGACGTTCTGGGCCGAGGTGGAGCCCGTCACCGAACAGAGCTTCTTGCTGTTCAGGTCCTTGGGCGACTTGATGGAGTTGTCGTCGGCGCGGACCAGGACGTCCTGGTGGGCGAGGAGGTACGGGCCGGCGAAGTCGACCTTCGCGTCCCGCTCGTCGTTGATCGAGTAGGAGGCCGCAATGAAGTCGACGTCACCACGCTGCAGCATGGTCTCGCGGTCGGCGCTCTTCGCTTCCTTCCACTGGATCTGGTCGGCGTCGTAGCCGAGCTGCTTGGCGACGTACGTGGCCACGTCGACGTCGAAGCCCGAGTAACCGTCGGGCGTCTTCTGGCCGATGCCCGGCTGGTCGAACTTGATGCCGACAGTGATCTTCTTGTCGCTGCCCGAGGAGCCGCTGTCGTCCTTGTCGTCGGAACCACACGCGGTGGCGCTGAGCGCGAGTGCGAGTACGGCGGCCGAGGCGGCGGTTACCTTGCGGAGCTTCATCGTGAACATCCTTTTGGTGGTGAAGAGATGCAGGTCTTCAGTACTGAAGAGATGCGGGCGTCAGTGGTGCAGGATCTTCGACAGGAAGTCCTTGGCCCGGTCGCTGCGGGGATTGCTGAAGAACTGGTCCGGCACAGCCTCTTCGACGATGCGTCCGTCGGCCATGAACACCACTCGGTTCGCAGCCGAACGAGCGAAACCCATCTCGTGGGTGACGACGACCATGGTCATGCCGTCCCGCGCGAGCTGCTGCATGACCTCCAGGACCTCGTTGATCATCTCGGGGTCGAGCGCGGAGGTCGGCTCGTCGAAGAGCATGACCTTCGGGTCCATCGCGAGCGCCCGTGCGATGGCGACGCGCTGCTGCTGGCCGCCGGAGAGCTGGGCGGGGTACTTGTCCGCCTGCGTGCCCACACCGACGCGGTCGAGCAGAGAGCGGGCCTTCTCCTCGGCGGCCTTCTTGTCGGTCCTGCGGACCTTGATCTGACCCAGCATCACATTCTCGAGCACCGTCTTGTGCGCGAAGAGGTTGAAGGACTGGAAGACCATGCCCACGTCGGCACGCAGCCGGGCGAGCGCCTTGCCCTCCTCGGGCAGCGGCTTGCCGTCGATCGCGATGTCGCCCGAGTCGATCGTCTCCAGGCGGTTGATGGTGCGGCACAGGGTGGACTTCCCGGACCCGGAGGGTCCGATGACCACGACGACCTCGCCACGGGCGATCGTCAGGTCGATGTCCTGGAGCACGTGCAACGCGCCGAAGTGCTTGTTGACGCTCTTCAGGACGACCAGTTCGTCGGTCGCGGCCACGGCGTCCTTGGCCACCGATACTTCGGTCATCGCTCTGGGGCTCCGTCCTCCTCGGTTTCGCAGGACAGTAGTGACCCCGTACGACCAGCGTCATTACATCTGAGGGGAAATTGAGCATAACGATCCGGTAGCGTCCGGACACGAGCGGTGACGGCCGCGAACGGAGCGCGTACCGGCTGGGTAACGGAAGCCCTCCGCGGCCGGAACCCTCTTGACGCCGTCGTCCTCCATCGGCGTGACTGCCAGGGTGCACACGCGTGTGCCCGACCATTACACGCCTTCAGCGTACGACCGATGAACCGGAGGGGGCCGGGATGAGACTGCTTCTCGTCGAGGACGACAACCATGTCGCCGCCGCCCTGTCCGCGGTCCTGGCGCGGCACGGCTTCCACGTCACGCACGCCCGCAGCGGCGAGGAGGCCCTCCAGGCGCTGGTCCCGGAGGGGGCCGGATTCGGAGTGGTCCTGCTCGACCTCGGTCTGCCCGACCAGGACGGCTACGAGGTCTGCGGCAAGATCCGCAAGCGGACCAGCACCCCCGTGATCATGGTGACGGCCCGTGCCGACGTACGGTCCCGGATCCACGGCCTGAACCTCGGCGCCGACGACTACGTGGTCAAGCCGTACGACACCGGCGAGCTGCTGGCCCGTATCCACGCGGTCAGCCGGCGCACCGTCCCCGAGGACGCCTCGGCGGCCGGTGAGGGCGCCCTGCGGCTCGGCGCCGTGCGCATCGAGCTGCCCACCCGCCAGGTGAGCGTCGACGGCTCGGTCGTCCAGCTGACCCGCAAGGAGTTCGACCTGCTCGCGCTGCTGGCCCAGCGCCCGGGTGTGGTGTTCCGCCGCGAACAGATCATCAGCGAGGTGTGGCGCACCAGCTGGGAGGGGACCGGGCGCACCCTGGAGGTGCACGTCGCCTCGCTGCGCTCCAAGCTGCGCATGCCGGCGCTGATCGAGACCGTGCGCGGCGTCGGGTACCGGCTCGTCGCCCCCGCGTCGTAGCGTGCACCGGTGCGCACTCGCCTCCTTCCCCTGCTCATCGTCCTGATGGCCGCCGTGCTGCTCGCGCTCGGCATCCCGCTGGCCGTGAGCGTGGCGGCCGCCGAGCAGCAGAAGGTGGTCGTCGACCGCATCGACGACACCGCGCGCTTCGCCTCCCTCGCGCAGTTCGTGACCGACCGCCCCACCGGATCCCGCACGGACCCCGCCGACGAGCGCCGCGACATCCTCGGCCAGGAGCTCGCCACCTACTACCGCGTCTACGGCATCCGGGCCGGCGTCTTCTACCGCAACGACGAGGCGCCGATGGCCAACGCCCCGCAGAGCTGGTACGTGCCCAAGGAGGGCGAAGGGCGCGACGCGTTCGACGAGGCCTTCCTGGGCCGCCGCAGCCACGACCCGGAGCAGGTCTGGCCCTGGCAGCGCCGCAGGCTCGTCGTGGCGTCCCCGGTCATCCGGGACGGTGACGTCATCGCGGTCGTCGTGACCGACTCGCCCACGGGCCAGCTGAGGTCGCGGACGCTGAACGGCTGGCTCCTGATCGGCGCGGGCGAGATCGCCGCGATGCTCCTCGCCGTCGGCGCCGCGCTGCGCCTGACCGGCTGGGTCCTCAAACCCGTACGGATCCTGGACGCCACCACCCACGACATCGCGACGGGACGGCTGAAATCCCGGGTCGCGGCTGCCGGCGGACCGCCCGAACTCCGGCGCCTGGCCAGGTCGTTCAACGAGATGGCCGACAACGTCGAGGACGTGCTGGAACAGCAGCGGGCCTTCGTCGCCGACGCCTCGCACCAACTGCGCAACCCGCTCTCGGCGTTGCTGCTGCGCATCGAGCTGCTCGCCCTCGAACTGCCCGAGGGCAACGAGGAGATCGCCTCGGTCCGCACCGAGGGCAAGCGCCTGGCCCAGGTCCTGGACGACCTGCTCGACCTCGCGCTGGCCGAGCACGCCGAGGCCGACCTGTGCCTCACCGACATCGGTGAACTCGCGGCCGAGCGAGTGGCGGCCTGGGGGCCGGTCGCCGACAGCAAGGGAGTGCGGCTGACCGGGACCTGCCCGGCGACCACCGCCTGGGCGGACCCGGTCGCCCTGTCCAGCGCCCTGGACGCGGTGATCGACAACGCCCTGAAGTTCACGCCCGAGGGCGCGGGCGTCGAAGTGGCCGTGACCTCGAACGGCGAGGTGTCGACGGTGGTCGTCACCGACGGCGGGCCGGGGCTGACGGACGAGGAGCTCGCCCGCGTCGGGGACCGCTTCTGGCGCAGCGCCGGGCACCAGAACATCAAGGGCTCCGGGCTGGGCCTGTCCATCTCGCGCGCGCTGCTGTCGGCCGGCGGCGGCTCGATCGCGTACGCCCGCCACGAGCCGCACGGGCTCGAAGTGACGGTCACCGTGCCGAGGACCGCCCCGGCGTCCTGACCGGGCCACGGCCTCGCCGAGCGCTGCCGGCGCTGTGCGCGCCCCCGGCCTCGGCTTCACCGAGCGGTGACACCGCCGTGCATCGAGCGGTGGCAGCGCCGTGCGGTCCCGCTCCCGCTACGGCTTCACCGAGCGGTAGTACCGCTGTGCGCCCTCGTGCAGCTGGAGCGGGTCGGTGTAGAGGGCCGTGCGCAGGTCGACCAGCTGGGCCGCGTGCACCTCCGAGCCGATGGAGTCACGGCTGTCGATCACCGTGCGGGTCAGCTCCTTGGTGAGGTCCGTGTCCATGTCCGCGCGCGTGATGAGGAGGTTCGCCACCGCCACCGTCCGCACCGGGAGGCCGTGCTGCGCCTGCGGGTACGCCGTGGCGGGCATGACGGCGGCCCGGTAGTGGCGGGACGGGCCCTTCTGGGCCTGCAGGTCCTCGACGACCTCGCCGTCGATCGGCACCAGCTTGACGGCGAAGTGGCGCGACAGCGTCTCCACCGCGCTCGTCGGCAGTCCGCCCGACCAGAAGAAGGCGTCGATCCGGTGCTTCTCCAACTGCTCGGGCATGGTCCTTATGCCGTCCGGCAGCGGCGTGATGTCCTTGCGCGGGTCGAGACCGGCCGCCTGGAGCACATGGTCAGCGATGAGCCGCACGCCGGAGCCGTCCGGACCCACCGCCACCCTCCTGCCCTTCAGGTCCGCCACCGACTCCACGGTCGAACCCCTGGGGACCACCAGGTGCACGTAGTCGTCGTAGAGCCGGGCGCAGCCACGCAGCTTCGACCAGCCCTTCCCCTTCCGGTCGATGTACGTCTGCACCGCGTCGGCCGCCGCGATGCTGAAGTCCGCCTCGCCCGTGGCCACCCGCTGGACGTTGTCCTGCGACCCGTCGCTGTGCCGCAGGGTCATCTCCAGATCGGGCATGTCCTTCGCGGCGGCCTGCTGCAGGAGGTCCCCGTACGTCTGGTAGACGCCGGTCGGTGTCCCCGTACTGAAGTCGATCTCCCCGCCCGGCGAGTCCTCGCCCAGCGGCAGCAGCCACCACAGCAGCAGCCCGACGACCACGAGGGCGGCCGTCGAGCCGAGCAGGACGGACCGTCTGCCGGTGCGCGCGAGTGCCTGGAACATGCGCGCGATCCTGCCAGCCCGGACGCCGTGCTGACCAGGCCGGACCCGGCCGACGTCTCCCGGAACCACCGAAACGGGCCCGGACGGGCCGGGGAGGGGCCGCGCGGACGGCCCGGCAGGGGGCAGCCCACCGCGGTCTCCCCGCGCTCGCGTCCCACCGCGGCGAGTGCGCGCCGAGGAAGCCCCGGACGTCGCCGAGGTCCTGCGCTCGCAGGGCTGGGCCCCCCGACCCGACCGGAGGCACTCCGGGCACCGCCTACCCTTGTCACATGAGCAGCAGCGACCGGAGTCAGGCAGTGGACGTTCAGGAATCCAAGACCTACGAAGTACGCACCTACGGGTGCCAGATGAACGTCCACGACTCCGAGCGGCTGTCCGGACTGCTGGAGGACGCCGGGTACGTCCGCGCTCCCGAGGGCTCGGACGGCGACGCGGACGTCGTCGTCTTCAACACCTGCGCGGTCCGCGAGAACGCCGACAACCGGCTGTACGGCAACCTCGGCCGGCTGGCGCCGATGAAGACGAAGCGCCCCGGCATGCAGATCGCCGTCGGTGGCTGCCTCGCCCAGAAGGACCGCGACACCATCGTCAAGCGGGCGCCCTGGGTGGACGTCGTCTTCGGCACGCACAACATCGGCAAGCTGCCGGTCCTGCTGGAGCGCGCCCGCGTCCAGGAGGAGGCGCAGGTGGAGATCGCCGAGTCGCTGGAGGCGTTCCCCTCCACGCTGCCGACCCGCCGCGAGAGCGCGTACGCCGCGTGGGTCTCCATCTCCGTCGGGTGCAACAACACCTGCACCTTCTGCATCGTCCCCGCGCTGCGCGGCAAGGAGAAGGACCGCCGGACCGGCGACATCCTCGCCGAGATCGAGGCCCTGGTCGGCGAGGGCGTCTCCGAGATCACGCTGCTCGGCCAGAACGTGAACGCGTACGGCTCCGACATCGGCGACCGCGAGGCGTTCAGCAAGCTGCTGCGGGCGTGCGGGAAGATCGAGGGGCTGGAGCGCGTGCGCTTCACCTCGCCGCACCCGCGCGACTTCACCGACGACGTGATCGCCGCCATGGCCGAGACCCCGAACGTGATGCCCCAGCTGCACATGCCGATGCAGTCCGGCTCGGACACGGTCCTGAAGGCGATGCGCCGCTCGTACCGCCAGGAGCGCTTCCTCGGGATCATCGACAAGGTGCGGGCCGCGATCCCGCACGCGGCGATCACCACCGACATCATCGTGGGCTTCCCGGGCGAGACCGAGGAGGACTTCGAGCAGACCCTCCACGCGGTCCGCGAGGCCCGCTTCTCGCAGGCCTTCACCTTCCAGTACTCCAAGCGACCCGGTACCCCCGCGGCCACCATGGAGGGGCAGATCCCCAAGGAGGTCGTCCAGGCGCGCTACGAGCGTCTCGTCGCGCTCCAGGAGGAGATCTCCTGGGAGGAGAACAAGAAGCAGGTCGGCCGCACCCTGGAGCTGATGGTCGCCGAGGGCGAGGGCCGCAAGGACGGCGCCACCCACCGCCTCTCCGGCCGCGCCCCCGACAACCGCCTGGTCCACTTCACGAAGCCCGACCAGGACGTGCGCCCCGGTGACGTGGTCACCGTCGAGATCACCTACGCCGCCCCGCACCACCTGCTCGCCGAGGGCGCCGTCCTGGACGTGCGGAGCACCCGCGCGGGCGACGCCTGGGAGAAGCGCAACGCCGCCGAGGCCGCGAAGCCGGCCGGTGTGCTGCTGGGGCTGCCGAAGATCGGTGCCCCGGCGCCGCTGCCGGCGGCCACGGGCAGCGGGTGCGGCTGCGACTGACGGGGACGTGTCGATGACGGGGGAGGGACGGACGGCGCGCTGGGCGCTGCTCCTGGAGAAGCCCGCCGGGGTCGCGGCGTGGGAGCCGTACCGGACCATGGCCACGATCGACGGCACCCGCGCGGAGGCGGAGGAGCGCTTCGGCGAGTTCGTGCGGCTGTACCGGCCGCAGCATCCGCGGTTCCCGGTCCGGGTGCGCCGGTACCGCACCGGCGACGGCTGGATGGTCCTCGGCGACGGGTCGAGCGGTGGCGTCTTCGCCTACCGCTTCCTGTTCACCGAGCTCGAATGGGACTCGGGACCGATCACGCACTGAACGCGTACGCTGCCGATCATGCTTGTTGCCGCCGCCGTGTGTCCCTGTCCGCCGCTGCTCGTGCCCGAGGTCGCCGCGGGCGCGGCCCCCGAGCTGGACGCCGCGCGCGCCGCCTGCGCGGACGCGCTGGGCGTGCTCGCCGCGGCGCGCGCGGACCTGCTGGTCGTCGTCGGGCCCGCCGAGCAGAGCGCGCGCGGATCCCATCCGGCGGGTACGCCGGGCTCCTTCCGGGCGTTCGGCGTGGACCTCGACGTTCGGCTCGGGGCAGCGGCGCCGGGCCCGGCTGCGGGGGAGCGGCAGCTGCCGCCGTCGCTCGCGGTCGCCGCCTGGCTGCTGGAGCGCACGGGCTGGGCGGACGCCCCGCTGGAGGGCCTCGGCGTGGGGGAGCCGCTCGCGGCCGAGCGGTGCATCGAGGTCGGGGAGGGCATCGGTGCCCGGGCCGACCGGGTGGCGCTGCTGGTGATGGGCGACGCGAGTGCGTGCCGGACGCTCAAGGCGCCGGGCTATCTCGACGAGCGCGCCGCGGGCTTCGACGCGGAGGTCGCCCGGGCCCTGGGAGCGGCGGACGTGGCTGCCCTCAAGGCGCTCGACGCGGAACTGGCGTACGAGCTGAAGGCCGCCGGACGGGCTCCGTGGCAGGTCCTCGCGGGCGCGGCGGCGGGCGCGGGCCTCGGCGGCGCCCTCCTCTACGACGAGGCCCCGTACGGCGTGGGATACCTGGTCGCGGCCTGGTCCTAGGCCACGTCCGGCGTCCCGACGTGCTCCGCGGCCCCGGGACCGCCCGGACGCGGCGGACGGCCGGGAGCCCGAAGTGCTCCGCGGCCGTCCGTCCATCCGCTGTGTTCAGGAAGCCGGAGGAGGAGCCGGCGCGTCCGGAGGCGTGGCGCCCCGGGCGTCCCTGTGCGCGAGCCGGTCCACGGCGCCCTTGGCCTTGCCCGTACCGGTGTGGATCTTGTCGCTGTACTTGCCCTTGGTCTTCTCGTCGGCCACTCGCGCGGCCTTGTCGAGACCGTGGTGGATCTTTCCACCGTGCTGATGGGCGAGGTCGGAGACCTTGTCCTTGGCCGGGGCGAGCTTGGATTTGAGATTGTCCAGAAGACCCATGGTGCACCTTCCCGCGCGGGGGCAGTTACTTGCGGGCGCCGTCGCCGGCCTCGCTGTCGGCGGCCTCGTCGGCGGACTGCTGCTTGGGGATCTCCACGCCGTCGGACGCTCCGGCCTCGGCGGACTCCTCCGTCGCGGCCTCGCCTTCGGTCCCGGGGCCCTTCGCATCCTCGGCCACCCCGGCGTCGGTCCCGGCTGCCGCCGTGCCCGCCGCCGCGTCGGTGGTCGACGCCTCCTCCGTAGCCTTCGACCTCCGGAGAAGTCGTGCAAAAACGCCCATATCCACTCCATACGTTACTCGTGCGGGCGAAATCCCGCGTCGACCGGTGCGTCCGTTTGCGCCGCCCGGGTCACCGGCTCTCGAAACCGGCGGCTGAAACCTCGCAACAGGCAACGACCCCGGACCCGTGGCGTCACGTAGCTCGTTGGAGGAGTGGTCCCGGGGTTTGCGAGACTGGGGCGGTGAGCAGCGCACCCCCCGCCCCCCGCGTCATCGCCGTCGTCGGTCCGACCGCGGCCGGAAAGTCCGATCTCGGCGTCTTTCTGGCCCAGCGCCTCGGCGGCGAGGTCGTCAACGCCGACTCCATGCAGCTCTACCGTGGGATGGACATCGGTACCGCCAAGCTGACGCCGGAGGAGCGCGGGGACGTCCCGCACCACCTGCTGGACATCTGGGACGTGACGGTGACCGCGAGCGTCGCCGAATACCAGCGGCTCGCGCGCGCCCGCATCGACGCCCTGCTCGCCGAGGGCCGCTGGCCGGTCCTGGTGGGCGGTTCCGGACTGTACGTGCGCGGCGCCGTCGACAACCTGGAGTTCCCCGGCACCGACCCCGAGGTGCGGGCCCGGCTGGAGGAGGAGCTCACGCTCCGCGGCTCCGGCGCCCTGCACGCCCGGCTCGCCGCCGCCGACCCGGAGGCCGCCCACGCGATCCTGCCCAGCAACGGCCGCAGGATCGTCCGCGCCCTGGAGGTCATCGAGATCACCGGCAAGCCCTTCACCGCCAATCTGCCCGGCCACGACTCCGTCTACGACACCGTCCAGATCGGCGTCGACGTCGCCCGTCCCGAACTCGACGAGCGCATCGCCCGCCGGGTGGACCGGATGTGGGACGCCGGACTCGTCGACGAAGTGCGCGCACTGGAGGCGCGCGGGTTGCGCGAGGGGCGTACGGCGTCCCGGGCCCTCGGCTACCAGCAGGTGCTCGCCGTGCTCGCGGGCGAGAGCACCGAGGACGAGGCACGCGCGGAGACCGTCCGCGCCACCAAACGCTTCGCGCGCCGTCAGGATTCGTGGTTCAGGCGCGATCCCCGGGTGCACTGGCTCAGTGGGGCTGCGGCGGATCTCACAGAACTCCCCGAGCTCGCACTGGCGTTGGTCGAACGACCGGTCACAGCCTGATCACGTCCTGGCATCGGGACGCTCCGGGCGTCATCCGGGCCTCCGGCGCCGTGCCATCATCGAGCTTCGATCGACCAGTGAAGTCCGAGTTGGGAGGGCGCGTGGCGATGGAGGCCGGCCCTCGTGACACCGCACGTGACGCTGAGCACGACGCCGATCCGGACGGACGGCGTCCGGGCATCGGTCCGGACGGAGGACGTCTGATCGCCGACCCGGACGGAGAAGGTCTGGGCCTCGGCCCGGACGCGCGTTTGAGCTCCGACGGGCCCGAGGACACCCCGGACGGCGTGACCGCCGACGGACCGGGACCGGACGAGCTGTCCGCCCAGGCCGAGGTCGAGGTCGTCGAACTGCGCCCGCAGCGCCGGCTGCGGATCTGGCAGCTCGCGCCCATCGTGGGGCTGGCCGCGGTCGGCTCGCTGATGTTCGCCTTCCCGCTGGCCTTCGAGTTCGGCGACGGCGGAGCCGTGGTCGCCATGCTCGGTCTGCTGATCTGCGCGTGCTCCGCGGGCTGGGGCATGATGGCCGCCCGCCGGGTCGGCTACACCTGGCCGGGACTGCCGCAGCGCGGCTCCGGACGGCGGCCCGACTGGCGGGTCGTGATCGGGTACGTCGTCGTGGTCGCCGCGGTGGCCGTGCTCGCCGTCTGGCGCGTGGCCCGACTGCGCTGACCGGGGCCGGTCCGCCCTCCGGACCGGGACGGCCGACTGTCGTGGGCACCCCGTACGATCGAGGGATGAGCACGCGGATCGCCTTCCTCAAGGGTCACGGCACCGAGAACGACTTCGTGATCGTCCCGGACCCGGAGAACGCCGTCGACCTGCCCCCGGCCGCCGTCGCCGCCCTGTGCGACCGCCGCGCGGGCATCGGCGGAGACGGCCTCCTGCACGTCGTGCGGTCCGCAGCGCACCCCGAGGCCGCCGAGATGGCGGCCGAGGCGGAGTGGTTCATGGACTACCGCAACGGCGACGGTTCCGTCGCCGAGATGTGCGGCAACGGAGTGCGCGTCTTCGCCCGCTACCTCCAGCGGGCCGGACTGGTGACCGAGGAGGACCTCGCGGTCGCCACGCGCGGGGGCGTGAAGCGTGTCCACATCGCCAAGGCCGGTACCCCCGGCGGCTCCGCCGCGGGCGACATCACCGTCGGCATGGGCCGGGCCGTCCTCCCCGAGGGGGACGTGAGCGTCACCGTCGGCGAGCGCAGCTGGCCCGCGCGCAACGTGAACATGGGCAACCCGCACGCGGTGGCCTTCGTGGACGACCTCGCGCACGCGGGCAACCTCTACACCCCGCCGCCCTTCAGCCCCGCGTCGGCGTACCCGGACGGGGTGAACGTGGAGTTCGTCGTCGACCGCGGCCCGCGGCACGTCGGCATGCGGGTGCACGAGCGCGGCTCGGGCGAGACCCGCTCGTGCGGCACGGGCGCGTGCGCCGTGGCCGTCGCGGCCGCCCGCCGCGACGGCGCCGACCCTGCCGTGACGGGCACTCCGGTGACGTACACGGTCGACGTGCCCGGCGGCACCCTCGTGATCACCGAGCACCCGGACGGCGAGATCGAGATGACCGGCCCCGCCGTGATCGTCGCCGAAGGGGAGATCGACACCGAGTGGTTCGACGCCGTCCGCGGCTGAGCCGGTCGCGCCCTCCCGGCTTCGCACAACGTCCGAAACCCTAAACCCCCTGACCGTCGCTCGAATGGGTGATCCGTTTCACGCTCGGCGAGAGGCGGTCAGCCGGGCGTGGTGGGCTCGGTAGCATCAAGCACCGGCCCGGACGGGGGAACGACGCCAGCCCCTGAGCCGTGTACGCCATGGGGCGCCCCGTCCGCCGGTCTACGCAGCCGGAGGTGCCCATGAGTGCGGAGGCGACGAATCCCGCGACGCCAGGCCCAGTGCAGCCGTCCACCGAGCTCGCGCTCCCGCTCGAACAGGGCGTGGCGCCGGTGCACCGCAGGAAGGGCCGTCCGCGGATCGACCTGCGCCGCCTGGGCCGGGCCGCACTGCTGGGGCCCGCGGCCCGCGACCGGCTGCCGGACGCCATCGGGCACGTGGCGGAGGCCCACCGCGCCCACCACCCCGACGCCGACCTGGAGCCGCTGCGCCGGGCGTACGTCCTGGCCGAGTCCTCGCACCGCGGCCAGATGCGCAAGAGCGGCGAGCCGTACATCACCCACCCGCTCGCCGTGACCCTGATCCTCGCCGAACTCGGCGCGGAGACCACGACGTTGACCGCCTCCCTGCTCCACGACACCGTCGAGGACACGGACGTGACACTCGATCAGGTGCGTACCGAGTTCGGCGAGGAGGTCTGCTACCTCGTCGACGGCGTCACCAAGCTGGAGAAGGTCGACTACGGGGCCGCCGCCGAGCCCGAGACGTTCCGCAAGATGCTCGTCGCCACCGGCAACGACGTCCGCGTGATGTCGATCAAACTCGCCGACCGCCTGCACAACATGCGCACCCTGGGCGTCATGCGTCCGGAGAAGCAGGAACGCATCGCCAAGGTGACGCGGGACGTGCTCATCCCGCTGGCCGAACGCCTCGGCGTGCAGGCGCTCAAGACCGAGCTGGAGGACCTGGTCTTCGCGATCCTGCACCCCGAGGAGTACGAGCGCACCCGGGAACTGATCGTCGACAACGCGGCCCACGGCGGGGACCCGCTCGCCGAGATCGCCGACGAGGTGCGCGGGGTGCTGCGCGAGGCCGGGATCCAGGCCGAAGTCGTCATCCGGCCACGGCACTTCGTCTCCGTGCACCGGGTGTCGCGCAAGCGCGGGCGGATGCGCGGCTCGGACTTCGGCCGGCTCCTGGTGCTCGTCGGCGAGGACGCCGACTGCTACGGCGTCCTGGGCGAACTGCACACCTGTCTCACGCCGGTGGTCTCGGAGTTCAAGGACTTCATCGCCGTACCGAAGTTCAACCTGTACCAGTCGCTGCACACGGCGGTCGCCCGCGGGGACGGCGAGGTCGCCGAAGTCCTCATCCGCACGCACCAGATGCACAAGGTGGCCGAGGCGGGCGTCATCGCGCTGGGCAATCCCTACGCGGCTCCCGCGGAGGAGCAGGCGGACGGCGAGCGCTCCTTCGACGGCGAGCGCGCCGACCCCACGCGGCCCGGCTGGCTCTCCCGCCTCCTGGACTGGCAGGAGGCCGCGCCGGACACCGACACGTTCTGGTCCACGCTGCGCGAAGACCTCGCCCAGGACCGCGAGATCACCGTGTTCCGCGCCGACGGAGGCTCGTTGGGGCTTCCCGAGGGCGCCAGTTGCGTGGACGCCGCGTACGCCCAGTACGGCGAGGACGCCCACGCCTGTATCGGCGCACGTGTCAACGGCCGCCTGGCGACACTGAGCACGGTCCTGCGGGACGGCGACACCGTGCAGCTCCTGATGGGCCAGGACCCCGCCTCCGAGCCCTCCCGGGAGTGGCTGGAGCACGCCCACACGCCCGCCGCCCGCATCGCCATCCAGCGCTGGCTGGCCGCCCATCCCTCGCCGCGCGACACGGCGGCCCCCGAGGGCCCCGCGGCGGCCCCCCGGCCCCTCGCCGAAGCGCCCGCGGCACGCCCGGGCGCCGCCAACGCCGTCGTCGACCGGCCCGGTGCGTCCGTCCGCCTGGCCGGCTGCTGCACGCCCGTACCGCCCGACGAGGTGACCGGCTTCCTCGTACGCGGCGGAGTGGTCACCGTCCACCGGCTGGAGTGCGCCGCCGTGGGGCGCATGAAGTCCGTCGGACGCGCCGAGGTCAGCGTGAGCTGGGGCGACACCACCGAGTGCCGGGTCACCCTCGTCGCCGAGTCCTTCGGGCGGCCCCACCTGCTCGCCGACCTGACCGAGGCCATCGCCCTGGAGGGCGTCGCGATCGTCTCGGCCACCGTCGAACCGCCCAGCCAGCAGCGCGTGCGCCACACCTACACGCTCCAACTCCCGGACGCCGCGCACCTTCCCGCCCTGATGCGGGCGATGCGCAACGTGCCCGGTGTCTTCGACGTCAACCGCGCCCAGCACCAGGCGGCCGCCGCCCGGTGACCCGCCGAGGGCGTCCGGCGGGAACCCGTTCGGGTGGGCCCGGTGCGCGTCGCCGCCGCCGGGCGGGTGCGCGCTGGTAGCGGTGGTCCATGCTGCCCAACCCCCGCACCGGGAGGCGACGCGTCACGACCGCGCTGCTCGCCTCCGCCGTGTCCGTCTGCCTCCTCGCCGCGAGCGCCCCCTCGCCGGCCGTCCCGCTCGGGGTCGGCGACCGCCTCTTCCCGCACCTGGGCAACCCCGGCTACGACGTCACCTCGTACGACCTCGACTTCACCTACCCGGGCACGAACGACAAGCCGCTCACCGCCGTCACCACCATCGCCGCCCGCACGACGGGCCCGCTGGACCGGATCAACCTCGACTTCGCCCACGGCACCGTGCGGGCGGTCGAGATCGACGGCGTCCCGGCGACCTTCACGAGCGCCGGTGAGGACCTGGTAGTCACCCCGGAGGCACCGGTCCCGGCCGGCACCGGCCTGCGCGTCACCGTGCGGCACACCAGCGACCCCGTGTCCGCCCCGGGCCGGGACGGCGGCTGGGTGCGGACCAAGGACGGGCTCGCCATGGCCAACCAGGCCGACGCCGCCCACCTGGTGTTCCCGTGCAACGACCATCCGTCCGACAAGGCGATGTTCACCATCCGCGTCACCGCGCCCGAGGGGTACACGGCCGTCGCCAACGGGCTGCCCGCGGGAACCGACCGGCGTGCCGGGGCCACCACCTGGACGTACCGCACCGAGCACCCCATGGCCACCGAGCTGGCGCAGGTGTCCGTCGGACGCTCCGCCGTGGTGCACCGGAGCGGACCGCACGGACTGCCCGTCCGCGACGTGGTGCCCGCCGCGGACCGCGACCGCCTGGAACCGTGGCTCGCGAAGACACCCGGCCAGATCGCCTGGATGGAGGGCAAGGTCGGCCGGTACCCCTTCGAGACGTACGGGCTGCTGATGGCCGAGGCGCAGACCGGCTTCGAGCTGGAGACCCAGACCCTCTCGCTGTTCGAGAAGGACGTCTTCACCGAGCCCGCGTACCCCAAGTGGTACGTCGAGTCGATCATGGTGCACGAGCTGTCCCACCAGTGGTTCGGCGACAGCGTCAGCCCGCGCACCTGGTCCGACCTGTGGCTCAACGAGGGCCACGCCACCTGGTACGAGGCCCTGTACTCGGAGGAGAAGGCCGACCGGCCCATGGAGACGCGGATGAAGGCGGCCTATCGCGCCTCCGACTCCTGGCGGGCCTCGGGCGGTCCGCCGGCCGCACCGAAGGCGCCCAGGCCCGGCCAGAAGATCAGCATCTTCCGGCCCAGCGTCTACGACGGGGCCGCGCTGGTGCTGTACGCGCTCCGGCAGGAGATCGGGATCCCGGCCTTCGAGCGCCTGGAACGGACCTGGGTGGCCCTCCACCAGGACGGCACGGCGACCACCGCGGACTTCGTGAACCTCGCGTCGACCATGTCCGGGCGTGATCTGAGCGGGTTCTTCGAGGCGTGGCTCCACGCCGAGAGGACCCCGCCGATGCCGGGGCACCCGGACTGGCGGAGCGACGCCCCGCAGGCGCCGCACGCCAAGGGATAACTCACGTGACGAGACGGGGCGTGCCGTGCGACCATCTTTCAGGTCGGCGGCACGGCCCCCTCGGGGCCGGTGCGGCGGAAGCCGGGAATCTCCCGGAGGCCCCGGGCGTTGTCCACCATGACGGGCGGTGTCCGTCGCCGACACGCAGTCCCCATCGACGTAAGGATCCAATGACCTCCTCTTCTTCCCCTTCCCAGGACGCGCAGAGCCCCGCGCAGAACTACCCCGAAGGTCTTCGGGCCGATGCCCTGATGGAAGAGGACGTCGCCTGGAGCCACGAGATCGACGGAGAGCGGGACGGCGAGCAGTTCGACCGCTCCGAGCGAGCCGCCCTGCGTCGTGTCGCGGGCCTGTCCACCGAGCTGGAGGACGTCACCGAGGTCGAGTACCGGCAGCTCCGTCTGGAGCGCGTCGTACTCGTCGGTGTCTGGACCACGGGCTCGATGACCGACGCGGAGAACTCGCTGGCCGAGCTGGCCGCCCTCGCGGAGACCGCGGGGGCGCTCGTGCTCGACGGCGTGGTGCAGCGGCGCGACAAGCCCGACGCGGCCACGTACATCGGATCCGGCAAGGCCAACGAGCTGCGGGACATCGTCCTGGAGACCGGCGCCGACACCGTGATCTGCGACGGTGAGCTGAGCCCCGGCCAGCTGATCCACCTCGAGGACGTCGTCAAGGTCAAGGTCATCGACCGGACCGCCCTCATCCTGGACATCTTCGCCCAGCACGCCAAGTCCCGAGAGGGCAAGGCGCAGGTCGCGCTCGCGCAGATGCAGTACATGCTGCCGCGGCTGCGCGGCTGGGGTCAGTCGCTGTCCCGCCAGATGGGCGGCGGCAAGGGCGGCGGCCTCGCCACCCGTGGTCCCGGTGAGACCAAGATCGAGACGGACCGGCGCCGTATCCGCGAGAAGATGGCGAAGATGCGTCGTGAGATCGCGGACATGAAGACGGGCCGCGAGATCAAGCGTCAGGAGCGCCGGCGCCACAAGGTGCCCTCGGTCGCCATCGCGGGCTACACCAACGCCGGCAAGTCCTCGCTGCTCAACCGCCTCACGGGCGCGGGCGTGCTCGTCGAGAACGCGCTGTTCGCCACCCTCGACCCGACCGTGCGCCGGGCCGAGACCCCCAGCGGGCGGCTGTACACGCTGGCCGACACGGTCGGTTTCGTCCGGCACCTGCCGCACCACCTGGTCGAGGCGTTCCGCTCCACGATGGAGGAGGTCGGCGACGCCGACCTGATCCTGCACGTGGTGGACGGTTCGCACCCGGCTCCGGAGGAGCAGCTGGCCGCCGTGCGCGAGGTCATCCGCGACGTGGGCGCGACGAACGTGCCCGAGATCGTGGTGATCAACAAGGCGGACGCCGCCGACCCGCTGATGCTGCAGCGGCTGATGCGGATCGAGAAGCGTTCCATCGCGGTCTCGGCCCGTACCGGCCGGGGCATCGCCGAGCTGCGCGCGCTGATCGACAACGAGTTGCCGCGTCCCTCGGTCGAGATCGAGGCGCTCGTGCCGTACACCCAGGGCCAGCTGGTCGCGCGGGCGCACGACGAGGGCGACGTCATCTCCGAGGAGCACACCCCGGAGGGCACCCTGCTCAAGGCGCGGGTGCACGAGGAGCTCGCGGCGGATCTCGCGCCGTACACTCCGGCGCCGCTCGCCTGATCCGGGCCGTCCCGCCGCGGCACGGCCAGGACCGGCGCCGGGCGGACCGCAGGACGTACGAAGGCCCGCTCCCTCTCGCAGGGGGCGGGCCTTCGCCGTACGCGTCGCGTCTCGCAGGATGCGCGCTTGTGTGGTGAGCACTGCGTCTCGCGGAGTGCGGGCGCCACGAGCGCCGTGTCTCGCAGGGGGACGGGCCTGCCCGGCGCGTGCCGCGTTCCGCGGAGGCCGGGCGCCCGTCACGCCGGACGCGTCACTGCCCGGCGAACTTCCCGCTGACCGAGTCGTACACACCCTTGGCCTCGGCCCCCAGGTGCGGACCCGCCAGCCATCCCGAACTCACCGGACCGATCGAGGTGTTGGAGACCAGTGCCGGCTTGCCGTCCGACCCCGTCGCGACCCAGCCGCCGCCGGACGAGCCGCCAGTCATCGTGCAGCCGATGCGGTACATCGTCGGGTCCGACTTCACGATCGACAGCCGTCCCGGCCGGTCCGTGCACTGGAACAGCTTCTGCCCGTCGTAGGGAGCGGCGGCCGGATAACCGGTCGCCGTGATGCTCGACACCTTCGGTACGGCCGGGGCGTTGAAGTTCACCGGCAGGGCCGAACCGACGGTCTCCTCCAGGGACTTGCCGTTGCTGCCCTTCTCCGGGGTCACGTGCAGCACGGCGAAGTCGTACGGCGCTCCCTCGCCGCCCGTCGCACCACCCTGTTCGATCCACTGGTCCGAGGTCTGCGCCCAGTCGCTCCACCACACACCGTAGGGAGCGATCTCCTCCTTGGCGACGTTCTGCAACTGGTCCGCGTTCTTCCCGGCGTTGTTGTAGGCCGGGACGAACGCGATGTTGCGGTACCAGCCGCCCTTCTTGCCGGCGTGCACGCAGTGGCCCGCCGTCCACACCATGTTCGACTTGCCCGGGTGGGCCGGGTCCTTCACCACGGTCGCCGAGCAGACCATCGTGCCCTCGGGGGAGTCGAAGAGCACCTTGCCCGCCTCGGGCGCACTGTCGTGATAGGCGGCCTGCACGGAACGCGCGGCCACGGGAGCCGGCGTCGCGTCGGTGACGCCCTGGTCACCGGAGATGTCGTTCTCGTCGACGCCCTTGTCCTGGTCCGGGTCGTCCGCGTCACGCATCCGGTCCGGGTCCCACAGGTCCTTGATGATGGGATTGACGAACTCGTCCGCCTCGCGCAGCCAGTCGTCCTTGTCCCAGTTCTTCCAGGCGCCGCCCTTCCACTTGTCGATGTCGAAGCCGTGCTCCTTGAGCTTGTCCTTGACGTCCTGAGGAATCTTGATCTTGCCGTCGCTGCTCCGGGTCGCGGAGGCCTTCGCGTCGGCGTTGGTCTGCTCGTCCCCCGAGCCGCAGGCGGTGGCGGTCAGTGCGAGCGTCGCCGTGAGGCCGACGGCGGCGAGGAGGGGGGAGGTTCTGCGACGCGTGCTCCCCCCTCGGCGGGCGGTGAAGGGCGGGCGTATGGATCGCATGGTGTGAACTCCCCCTGGACGTGAGAAACATCTGTGCCGACTCGGTGACGGCCGTACGCAGGCAGCCCTGCTACGGATCCGCCGGTCCGGACCCCTCGGTGGGGACCGCGAGGTGCCGGTCAGCGTCAGGGCCGATGACCCTTCCGTACCGCTGAACGGCACCACACACTATGCGGTCGCTGTGGGGGACTCCCGACGGAACGGCAACGGTTCCGTCACGGCAAGGATCTTCGACCCACCCGCTTCCCCTCGCCTGCCTCGTCGTTGGTATGTACGGGGGGCGTCCCGCCTGCGTTCGAAACCCCCGCCAACTCGCCTCTGAGCAGCGGGAGGACCAGTAGTCGTGGCCGTGACGGAGTCTGCGGTGTGGGGGCGTGAGCCCGCGAAGGAGCGGGAGGAGAGCGAGCCCTGCACGGCGCACGCGGCGCACGAGGGCATCCTCCGGCGCCAGTCGGCGCGCGAGTCCGCGGCGCGCACCTATGCGCGCGCCCTGCCGATCGTGCCCGTCCGCGCGCGCGGGCTGACGATCGAGGGCGCCGACGGGCGCCGCTATCTCGACTGCCTGTCCGGCGCGGGGACCCTCGCCCTCGGCCACAACCATCCGGTGGTCCTGGAGGCGATCAGGAAGGTCCTCGACTCCGGTGCTCCCCTGCATGCCCTGGACCTGGCCACCCCCGTCAAGGACGCCTTCACCACCGAGCTGTTCCGCACGCTTCCCTCCGCGTTCGCCGACCGGGCGCGCGTCCAGTTCTGCGGACCGGCCGGCACGGACGCCGTCGAGGCCGCGTTCAAGCTGGTGCGCGCCGCGACCGGACGCGGTGCGCTGCTCGCCTTCACCGGCGCCTACCACGGGATGACCGCGGGGGCGCTCGACGCATCCGGGGGTGCGACCGAGGTGCGGGTCGCGCGGCTGCCGTATCCGCAGGACTACCGCTGTCCCTTCGGGGTGGGCGGGGCCCGGGGGGCCGATCTCGCCGCCCGCTGGACCGAGTCGGTCCTGGACGACGTCAAGTCGGGAGTGCCGCATCCCGCGGGCATGATCCTCGAACCGGTCCAGGGCGAGGGCGGGGTGATCCCCGCGCCGGACGACTGGATGCGGCGCATGCGCGAGATCACCCGGGCCCGGTCCATCCCGCTGATCGCCGACGAGATCCAGACGGGGGTCGGCCGCACCGGCGCCTTCTGGGCCGTCGAGCACAGCGGGATCACGCCCGACGTGATGGTCCTGTCCAAGGCGATCGGTGGCAGTCTCCCGCTGGCGGTCGTGGTCTACCGGGACGAACTCGACGTGTGGCAACCGGGCGCCCACGCAGGGACGTTCCGCGGGAACCAGCTCGCCATGGCCGCGGGCACGGCCACCCTCCGGCATGTCCGCCAGAACCACCTCGCCGAGCGCGCCGCCACGTTGGGCGCGCGTCTGCTCGGTCAACTGCGCGCGCTGTCGGGGGAGTTCCCCTGCGTCGGCGACGTACGCGGGCGGGGGCTGATGATCGGCCTGGAGCTGGTGCGGCCGGAGGCCTCCGGCACGGGCCCGCCGCCCGCCGCCCCCGAACTGGCCGCCGCCGTCCAGCGGGAGTGCTTGCGACGCGGTCTCATCGTGGAACTCGGCGGCCGCCGGGAGAGTGTCGTCCGCCTCCTCCCACCCCTGACGATCACCGACGAACAGGTGAACGCCGTACTGGAACGGCTGGCGGAGGCGGTGGGGGCGGTGAGCCGGGGGGCCGTCGGGCGCGCGACCGGCGGCCGCGGGCGCGGTGAGAGAGCGCCCGGCGAGTCTTGACCGCGCTTGCGGGCCCGGGACGTGCGCCTGGCCGTCCGGGCTGTGCCGGGGACGCGGGGTCGGGCTTGGACGGGGGCGAGTCCGGACCTGGGCCCCCGGCTGGAGCCGCGCCGCTGGTGATCAATCGTCGCCGCCTGCCGACCGCAACCGGCAACCGGCAGCGAGGCCCCCATCCGCAACCCGCCCGCCAACCACCCGCCCGCACCTCGCGCGCCTCTTGCCCCCGCCCCCGGCCCCGCCGGGATCCAGCCCGCCCGCACGACCCCAGACCTCACAAGGAACGCCCGTGAACCCCACCCCCGCACCCGACGGCTTTCCGCAGGGCCCCGAGCGAGAGCCCAGCGGCGGTCGGGCCCCGGCCGGCCCGGAAGCCGTCTCGGTACCCCGGCAGAAGGACGGGACCACGCCCGGGGCCGGGAGCCGGCGTCCGCCGGAGGCCGAGGACCTGCTCGGGCATCCCGACGCGCACACCGCGGCCCAGGCGGCGGCGATCGAGAACCTGCTGCGCTGCTGGGTCCGGGAGAACGACCTCGGGGCCCCCGACGACGGTGTCCTCCGCATTCCCCTTGCGGCCACCGGCACGGCTCTCGTCGCGGCGGTCCACTACTGGTCCCCGACCGGCTGGCACCGCTTCGGTCTTCCCCGGCTCGCCGGCGCCCCCGTGACGGCTCCTCCCGCGGACGCCGTCACGGTGGCCGCGCTGCTGGCCAGGGAGACGACGGCCGCCGGAGCAGCCCCCCACGTGAGCGCGAGCGCGATCGGAGACGTGAACGACCTGGTGGGACGGGTCGCCGACTCCGTACGTCGGACCGTGTCCTTCATCGACGACCGCCGGGAACGCCCGGGTGACGCGCCCGACCACTTCCTCGCCGCCGAGCAGGCGCTGCTCCTCGGGCACCCCCTGCACCCGACGCCGAAGAGCCGCGAGGGACTCTCCGACGCGGACTCCCGCCCGTACTCGCCCGAACTGCGCGGCTCCTTCCCCCTGCACTGGCTCGCGGTCGCGCCCTCCGTTCTGGCGGCGGACTCGGCGTGGACGGAACGCGGTCGCCCCGTGGCCGCCGGCCGGCTGACCGCGCGCCTCGCCGGTACCGGACTGCCGCTGCCCGACGGTCACACCGCCCTGCCGCTGCACCCCTGGCAGGCCCGCGAGATCCGGCAGCGTCCGCAGACCGAGGCCCTGTTCACCGCGGGGCTGCTCCGCGACCTGGGACCGTACGGTTCTCCATGGCACCCGACCTCCTCCGTGCGCACCCTCTACCGCTCCGGCTCCCCGGCGATGCTCAAGGTGTCGCTCGCGCTGCGCATCACCAACTCCCGTCGTGAGAACCTCCGCAAGGAACTCCACCGCGGCGTCGAGGTCCACCGCCTGCTGCGCTCCGGCCTGTCCGAGCAGTGGCGGGCCGCCCACCCGGGCTTCGACATCGTCCGCGATCCGGCGTGGCTCGCCGTCGACGACCCGGACGGCAGCCCCGTCCAGGGGCTCGACGTGGTGATCCGGCACAACCCCTTCGGCCCGACGGACGACGTCTCCTGCGTGGCCGGGTTCGTCTCGCCCCGGCCGCGTGCCGAGGACGGCCGCGGCCCGCACCCCGTCCTGGAGTCCCGGCTCGCCGAGGTCGTCACCCGCCTCGCCCGCCGTACCGGTCGCTCCCGCGGAGCCGTGGCCACCGAATGGTTCCTGCGCTACCTCGAACAGGTCGTGCGTCCCGTGCTCTGGCTGGACGGGGAGGCCGGCATCGCCCTGGAGGCACACCAGCAGAACACCCTGCTCGTGCTGGACCCCGACGGCTGGCCCGCGGGCGGACGCTACCGCGACAACCAGGGCTACTACTTCCGCGCGTCACGGCGCGCGGAACTCGACGCCCGGCTGCCCGGCATCGGCGTCCCGAGCGACACCTTCGTCTCCGACGAGGTCACCGACGAGCGCTTCGCCTACTACCTCGGCATCAACAACGTACTGGGCCTCATCGGCGCCTTCGGGTCGCAGCGCCTCGCGCACGAGGAGCTGCTGCTCGCCGCCTTCCGGCGCTTCCTCGCCGACGCGGCGAGCGGCCCCGACCGGCTGCGCACGTCCCTGCCCGCGTACCTGCTGGACTCGGCAGTCCTGCGCTGCAAGGCCAACCTGCTGACCCGACTGCACGGCCTCGACGAGCTCGTCGGCCCGGTCGACACCCAGTCCGTCTACGTCACCCTCACCAACCCCCTGCGCCCCTGAGGACCACGACCCACCCCGTCTGCTGAGAGGAGCGTCGCCGTGCCTCCCACCGATGCGAGCACCGACGCCGCAACCGCCCCCGTCGCCGGCCTCGGGACCGACCAGGGCCCCGGCCCGGGCCCGGACGGCGAGGACACCCTGGACCTGCGCCTGCCCGACGAGTTCCTCGCGCTCCTCGCCGAGGACGCCCGGACACACGGCGAGGCCGACGAGGAGGAGCGGGACGCTGCGGGCCCGGGCACCCTCACCCCGGCCGCCGACGACCTGCTCGACGACGTCCGTGCCTGGGGGCCGACGGCCACACCGGCCGGTGTCTTCCAGCTCGTCCCCGTTCGCCTTCCGCGCGATCTTCCGCTCGTCGCACGGTGGATGAACGATCCCGCCGTCGCCGCGTTCTGGGAGCTCGCCGGCCCCGAGGAGGTGACCGAACGGCACCTGCGCGACCAGTTGGCCGGGGACGGACGCAGCCTGCCCTGCCTCGGAGTACTGGACGGCACCCCGATGAGCTACTGGGAGCTCTACCGCGCCGACCTCGACCCGTTGGCCCGCCACTACCCGGCCCGCCCGCACGACACCGGGATCCACCTGCTCGTCGGCGGGGTCGCCGACCGCGGGCGGGGCCTCGGTTCCACCCTGCTGCGTGCCGTCGCGGGCCTCGTGTTCGCGAACCGGCCCGCGTGCGCACGTGTCGTCGCCGAACCCGACCTGCGCAACACCCCGTCCGTCTCGGCGTTCCTGCGAGCCGGCTTCCGGTACTCCGCCGAGCTCGGCCTGCCAGGCAAGCGGGCCGCCCTCATGGTCAGGGAGCGGGCCCTGCGCGATGTCCTGTAGCGCCGAGGGCACCGGCAACCCGGCCGTCGGCCCCGCCGTCGCATCCGTCCTGATCACACCCCTCGGCTCCGGCGTGATCGCCCGGTTGTCAGTCCCGCCCCGTAGGGTGGTCGCGCTATGACGAAGCCCTCACTCCCCGAACTCCTGCACGCCGCCGTCACCGCCGTCGGCGGTACGGAGCGTCCCGGCCAGGTGACCATGGCCGAAGCCGTCGCCGACGCGATCGACGACGGATCCCACCTCCTGGTCCAGGCCGGCACCGGCACCGGAAAGTCGCTCGGCTACCTGGTGCCCGCCCTCGCGCACGGGGAGCGCGTCGTCGTGGCGACGGCCACCCTGGCGCTGCAGCGGCAGCTCGTCGAGCGGGACCTCCCGCGCACCGTCGAGTCGCTGCATCCGCTGCTGCGCCGCCGCCCGAACTTCGCGATGCTCAAGGGCCGCTCCAACTACCTGTGCCTGCACCGGCTGCACGAGGGCATGCCGCAGGACGAGGAGGAGGGCCTCTTCGACCAGTTCGAGGCGGCCGCGCCCACCAGCAAGCTCGGCCAGGACCTCGTGCGCCTGCGCGACTGGTCCGACGAGACGGAGACCGGCGACCGGGACGACCTCACCCCCGGGGTCTCCGACCGGGCCTGGGCGCAGATCTCCGTCTCCTCCCGGGAGTGCCTGGGCGCCTCGAAGTGCGCGTACGGCGCGGAGTGCTTCGCCGAGATGGCACGTGAGCGCGCCAAGCTCGCGGACGTCGTCGTCACCAACCACGCGCTCCTCGCGATCGACGCCATCGAGGGGGCACCCGTCCTCCCGCAGCACGAGGTCCTGATCGTGGACGAGGCCCACGAGCTGGTCTCCCGGGTCACCGGTGTGGCGACCGGCGAGCTCACTCCGGGGCAGGTCAACCGCGCGGTGCGCCGGGCCGCGAAGCTTGTGAACGAGAAGGCCGCCGACCAGCTCCAGACCGCCGCCGAGGGCTTCGAGCGGCTGATGGAGCTGGCCCTGCCCGGCCGGCTCGAAGAGATCCCGGAGGACCTCGGGTACGCCCTGATGGCACTGCGCGACGCCGCTCGCACGGTGATCTCGGCGATCGGCGCCACACGTGACAAGTCCGTCCAGGACGAGGACGCCGTGCGCAAGCAGGCCCTCGCCTCGGTGGAGTCGGTGCACGACGTGGCGGAGCGCATCACGAACGGCTCCGAGTGGGACGTCGTCTGGTACGAGCGCCACGACCGCTTCGGTGCGTCGCTGCGGGTCGCTCCCATGTCCGTCTCGGGGCTCCTCAGGGAGAAGCTGTTCGCGGACCGCTCGGTCGTCCTGACCTCGGCGACACTGAAGCTGGGCGGCGACTTCAACGGGGTGGGGGCGTCGCTCGGCCTCGGCCCGGAGGGCGCCGAGGGCGAGGACCTGCCGCAGTGGAAGGGCGTCGACGTCGGATCGCCCTTCGACTATCCCAAGCAGGGCATTCTCTATGTCGCCAAGCATCTCTCCCGTCCCGCGCGGGACGGCGACCGCGGAGACATGCTGGACGAACTGACCGAGCTGATCCAGTCCGCCGGCGGCCGCACGCTCGGCCTGTTCTCCTCGATGCGGGCCGCCCAGCTCGCGGCCGAGGAGCTGCGCACGCGCATCCCCGAGTACCCCATCCTGCTGCAGGGCGAGGAGACGCTCGGCGAGCTGATCAAGAACTTCGCCGCCGACCCGAAGACGTGTCTGTTCGGCACGCTCTCCCTCTGGCAGGGCGTCGACGTGCCGGGGCCCAGCTGCCAGCTGGTGGTCATGGACAAGATTCCGTTCCCGCGCCCCGACGACCCGCTGATGAGCGCCCGGCAGAAGGCGGTCGAGGAGGCGGGCGGGAACGGCTTCATGGCCATTGCCGCGACCCACGCGGCGCTGCTGATGGCCCAGGGCGCCGGTCGTCTCGTGCGGGCGTCGGGGGACCGCGGGGTGGTCGCCGTGCTGGACCAGCGACTGGCGACGGCGCGCTACGGCAGCTATCTCAAGGCCTCGCTGCCCGATTTCTGGTACACCACGGACCGCAATCAGGTGCGCCGGTCGCTGTCCGCGATCGATGAAGCGGCCCGCAAGGCGGAGACCGCCTCGGTCGCGGCCGAGGCCACTTCGGTCCCGGTGGACGATGCCTCGGTCCCGGCGGACGACAGCTCCGTGACCACTGCAGACGCGTAGAAACGGTCCGGGTCCGTCCCTCGGGACGGACCCGGATCTGTGCCGTCACCCGGGAGACCGGACAGCACTGGGCCCCGGAACCGGCGCAGGTGGTCCCGGGGCCCGGTCAGGGGCGGGCGCGCGGCGAGGGCGCCCGCGCGGGCTCACACCCGCCGCAGCACGGCGACCACCTTGCCGAGGATGGTCGCCTCGTCACCGGGGATCGGCTGGTACGCGGAGTTGTGCGGCAGGAGCCATACGTGGCCGTCCTCGCGCTTGAACCGCTTGACCGTCGCCTCGCCGTCGAGCATGGCGGCGACGATGTCGCCGTTCTCCGCCACCGGCTGGCGCCGGACCGTCACCCAGTCCCCGTCACAGATGGCCGCCTCGATCATCGAGTCACCGACGACCTTCAGGACGAAGAGCTCACCGTCGCCGACCAGCTGCCGGGGGAGAGGGAAGACGTCCTCGACCGATTCCTCGGCGAGGATCGGGCCACCGGCGGCGATGCGGCCGACCAGCGGGACGTACGACGCGGCGGGCTTGCCCGCGGTGTCCGTGGGCTGCACGGAGGACTGGTCGGAGCCGCGGACCTCGTACGCGCGGGGGCGGTGCGGGTCGCGGCGCAGGAAGCCCTTGCGCTCCAGCGCCATCAGCTGGTGGGCGACCGACGACGTGCTGGACAGGCCCACCGCCTGGCCGATCTCCCGCATCGACGGCGGGTAGCCGCGACGCTGCACGGAGTCCCTGATGACCTCGATCACCCGGCGCTGTCGGTCCGTGAGCCCGGAGCTGTCCGCCCGGATGCCTGGAGGTCGGCCGGGCAGGGACCGCTTGGGCCCCTCGTTCATGGCTTCGTTCATCGCATGCACCGGCTCGAGTCGGCTCTGGGAGCGGTCCTGGGCAGTGATGGTGGCACTGTCTGCGGTGGTGGTCACGTCGGCCCCTCTCGATGGTCTCCCTGCTGGACAACGGTAGTGGCTTTCGAAAGGTTGCGCCAAACACACGTTCGAGTGAAAAACCGGGGATTGACTGACGTGATCAGGCACCTGGGTGTATGGCTGACGCCGCGTCCGAAGGACAAAACAGCGGATTGCTGTACTCTTCACGGCCGGGCGCCGACCGTGCCGACAGCTGCCGGGCCGCGGCCAGTCTGCCATCAGGCGGCCCCTCGGCCGTGAACCGGCCCCTTCCGTGCGTCGCGCGCCGCGGTCCGCCGCGCCTCCGCCCCGGTATTGCAGGGCGGCGAACGCTGTCACGAGTGCGACACGCGCGCCCCGTGTGGATTTACGTGCCTGGCACCACATGTAGTGGTTGGATTGTCACAGCAGCCCAGAAGTTGTGGTCCCCCGGGTCTCCGGGTCACAGGGCATCGCCTATGCTGGGGGCTGCTTCGAGGGGCCCGAGAGGTCCCTGAGGTCTATGAGTCGTGCCGTGAAGGAGGGTTGGAGCCATGCACTGCCCCTTCTGCAGGCACCCCGACAGCCGCGTCGTCGACAGCCGTACGACCGACGACGGCACGTCGATCCGCAGGCGCCGCCAGTGCCCCGACTGCTCCCGTCGTTTCACGACGGTGGAGACGTGCTCGCTGATGGTCGTCAAGCGGTCCGGTGTCACCGAGCCCTTCAGCCGCACCAAGGTCATCAACGGCGTGCGCAAGGCGTGCCAGGGCCGGCCCGTCACCGAGGACGCGCTCGCCCAGCTCGGCCAGCGGGTCGAGGAGGCGGTGCGGGCCACCGGAAGCGCCGAACTGACCACCCACGACGTGGGACTGGCCATACTCGGCCCGCTGCAGGAACTCGACCTCGTGGCCTATCTGCGGTTCGCGTCCGTCTACCGGGCGTTCGACTCGCTCGAGGACTTCGAGGCCGCGATCGTGGAACTCAGGCAGGACAAGCAGCGCTCCGACGCGGACGGCGACGCGGAGCGCCAGGTGACCGACCGCGGGTCCGGAGGGACTGCCCAGGTCCCCGTGCCCGTGAGCGCCGCCGACTGACCGGCGGGCCGGGCCCGGCGGATCCGTCCGGCCCCGGTCGACCGGCGGCGACCAAAGACCAGCTGCGGGGGACCGCTCACGCGGCTCTCGCAGTACCAGACACACAACGTGCCATGGGAAGAACGTGGCACTTCAGGGCGTTTTAGCCTGATACAGGGAGGCGGCATGACAGAGACGGCGAGCGGTCCGGCACGGAGTTCCCGCGCCAAGGGCCCCAAGGCGAGCAAGGGACTGCGTGTCGAGCGCATCCACACCACCCCCGGCGTGCACCCGTACGACGAGGTCGAGTGGGCCAGCCGTGACGTCGTCATGACCAACTGGCGCGACGGCTCGGTCAACTTCGAGCAGCGTGGCGTCGAGTTCCCCGACTTCTGGTCGGTGAACGCGGTCAACATCGTCACCAGCAAGTACTTCCGCGGCGCTGTGGGCACCCCGCAGCGCGAGGTGAGCCTCAAGCAGCTCATCGACCGGATCGTGAAGACGTACCGGAAGGCCGGCGAGGACTACAAGTACTTCGCCTCCCCCGCCGACGCCGAGATCTTCGAGCACGAGCTGGCGTACGCCCTCCTGCACCAGATCTTCAGCTTCAACTCGCCGGTCTGGTTCAACGTCGGCACGCCGCAGCCCCAGCAGGTCTCCGCCTGCTTCATCCTGTCCGTCGACGACTCCATGGAGTCGATCCTCGACTGGTACAAGGAAGAGGGCATGATCTTCAAGGGCGGCTCCGGCGCCGGCCTGAACCTCTCCCGTATCCGCTCCTCCAAGGAGCTGCTCTCCTCGGGCGGCAACGCCTCCGGTCCCGTCTCCTTCATGCGCGGCGCCGACGCCTCCGCGGGAACCATCAAGTCGGGCGGCGCCACGCGTCGTGCGGCGAAGATGGTCATCCTCGACGTCGACCACCCCGACATCGAGGACTTCATCCAGACCAAGGTGAAGGAAGAGGAGAAGATCCGCGCCCTGCGGGACGCGGGCTTCGACATGGACCTGGGCGGCGACGACATCACGTCCGTCCAGTACCAGAACGCCAACAACTCGGTCCGCGTGAACGACACGTTCATGAAGGCGGTCGAGGAGGGCGGCAAGTTCGGCCTCACCTCGCGCATGACCGGCGAGGTCATCGAGGAGGTCGACGCCAAGTCCCTCTTCCGCAAGATGGCCGAGGCCGCCTGGGCCTGCGCCGACCCGGGCATCCAGTACGACGACACGATCAACCACTGGCACACGTGCCCGGAGTCCGGCCGTATCAACGGCTCGAACCCGTGCAGCGAGTACATGCACCTGGACAACACGTCCTGCAACCTCGCCTCGCTGAACCTGATGAAGTTCCTGAAGGACGACAACAAGGGCCACCAGTCCTTCGACGTCGAGCGCTTCGCGAAGGTCGTCGAGCTCGTCATCACCGCGATGGACATCTCCATCTGCTTCGCCGACTTCCCGACCCAGAAGATCGGCGAGAACACCCGCGCCTACCGCCAGCTGGGCATCGGCTACGCCAACCTCGGCGCCCTCCTCATGGCGACCGGCCACGCGTACGACTCCGACGGCGGCCGCGCCCTCGCCGGCGCCATCACCTCCCTGATGACCGGCACCTCGTACCGGCGCTCCGCCGAACTCGCCGCGGTCGTCGGCCCGTACGACGGCTACGCCCGCAACGCCCAGCCGCACCAGCGCGTCATGAAGCAGCACTCCGACGCCAACGCCGTGGCCGTCCGCATGGACGACCTGGACACGCCGATCTGGGCCGCCGCCACGGAGGCCTGGCAGGACGTGCTCCGCCTCGGCGAGAAGAACGGCTTCCGCAACGCGCAGGCCTCGGTCATCGCCCCGACCGGCACCATCGGTCTGGCGATGTCCTGCGACACCACCGGTCTCGAGCCCGACCTCGCCCTGGTCAAGTTCAAGAAGCTGGTCGGCGGCGGCTCGATGCAGATCGTCAACGGCACCGTTCCGCAGGCCCTGCGTCGCCTGGGCTACCAGGAGGAGCAGATCGAGGCGATCGTCGCCCACATCGCCGAGAACGGCAATGTGATCGACGCGCCCGGCCTCGCGCACGAGCACTACGAGGTCTTCGACTGCGCCATGGGCGAGCGCTCCATCTCCGCGATGGGCCACGTCCGCATGATGGCCGCGATCCAGCCGTGGATCTCCGGCGCCCTCTCCAAGACGGTCAACCTGCCGGAGACGGCGACCGTCGAGGACGTCGAGGAGGTCTACTTCGAGGCGTGGAAGATGGGCGTCAAGGCGCTCGCGATCTACCGCGACAACTGCAAGGTCGGCCAGCCCCTCTCCGCGAAGACCAAGGAGAAGGAGAAGGCGGAGGTGACGGCCACGGCCGAGGACACCATCCGTGCCGCGGTCGAGAAGGTCGTCGAGTACCGCCCGGTCCGCAAGCGCCTCCCCAAGGGCCGTCCCGGCATCACCACCTCCTTCACGGTGGGCGGCGCCGAGGGCTACATGACCGCCAACTCCTACCCGGACGACGGTCTCGGCGAGGTCTTCCTGAAGATGTCCAAGCAGGGCTCGACGCTCGCGGGCATGATGGACGCCTTCTCGATCGCCGTCTCGGTCGGTCTGCAGTACGGCGTGCCGCTGGAGACGTACGTCTCGAAGTTCACGAACATGCGCTTCGAGCCGGCCGGTATGACCGACGACCCGGACGTGCGGATGGCGCAGTCGATCGTCGACTACATCTTCCGGCGTCTGGCGCTCGACTTCCTGCCCTTCGAGACGCGCTCCGCGCTCGGCATCCACTCGGCCGAGGAGCGCCAGCGTCACCTGGAGACCGGTTCGTACGAGCCGACCGACGACGAGATGGACGTCGAGGGCCTGGCCCAGTCCGCGCCCCGCGCGCAGGAACTGAAGGCCGTCGCCACTCCGAAGGCCGAGGCCGAGGCGGTCAAGCCCGCCCCGCAGCAGGCGCACACCAGCGCCGAGCTCGTGGAGATGCAGCTGGGCATCCAGGCGGACGCCCCCCTGTGCTTCTCCTGCGGTACGAAGATGCAGCGGGCCGGTTCCTGCTACATCTGCGAGGGCTGCGGCTCGACCAGCGGCTGCAGCTGAGCCTGACCGGCCGCGAGGCCTGAAGCACCGAAAGTGAGCGGGGAGCCGGCGAATCGCCGGCTCCCCGTTCGCGTACCACGACGCCTCCCGCGGCCGCCGGCCGCCACCGCTCAGGCGGCGGCGGCCGGCGGCGGGCTCATGCCTCGCGTCGGTTGCCCATGATCCGGGTGAAGTCCGCCGGGTCGGTGTCGTAGCCGTCGATCCCGGGGTGGAAGGTCCACTCCCCGGAGTCGTCGCGCACGAACTCCCCGACGGTCGCCGCAGTCGCCCCGAGCACACCGCTGAAGTCGTCCTCGGCGAGGACGGTGTACCCCTCCCGCATGCGCAGGCCCGGGTTGATCACGCCGACGAACGTCTTGTGGCCGGACCGCTGCTGTATGACGACGCCGACCACCACGCGCGTGTAGCGCGCGCCGAGGCGGTTCAGCTCCAGCGTCATGACCTCGTCCCAGCCGAAGCCCTTGCCGTCCTGGCTGTCCCGGTCGAGGTAGATGGTGCCGTCCGGGGAGCGGCTGTCGAAGTGCACCACGTAGTCGGGGCTCCCGTACGGGGCGTCCGCCAAGTAGGTCGCGGCGACGATGTCGAGATCGGTGTTCGGCTCGCCCGCGGGACTCGGGTCCCACTTCACCGCCACCTCGACCTTGCTGATGCCCTTGCTGAGACCGTTCACCAGATCTTCCCTCCCCGAAATCCAACTGTCTGTCTGCCCCAACTGGGCTGATCTAAAGGCCGGTTGCACATCGTGCCATGCACGCGGGGGCGTTCGCTCGGATGCACTCCGCCGGAGCGTGACCGGCGCCACGCTCCCTGGCCTTACGATGGCGCGGTGCTGGTCAAGTGGATTCGCTGCACCGTGGTGGACCGCCGCGGTTTCGAGCGGGGGCAGCGGAAGTGGGCGGGGCTTCTGGGGGAGCCGGGGTTCCGGGGGCAGGGCGGGGGCTGGAGCCGGGGGCGGCCGGGTGTGGCGCACATCTTCGCCTTCTGGGAGAGCCGCGCCTTCTACGACTCCTTCATGGCCCGTTCCCACGACCGGCTCGCCGCCGCGCAGTCGGGGACCTTCAAGGACTCCCAGGCCAAGCTCTTCGACCACCGGTTCGATGTGAAGACCGGCTTCGAGCCGCGGTTCACGGACGCCGACCTGGTCCGGGTGGCGCACTGCCGCGTCCACGAGGAGCGCGCCGAGCACTTCGCCCTCATGCAGGAGAAGGTGTGGAACCCGGCCATGGCGGGCTCCCCGGGCATGATCCGCGGGCTGTTCGGCGAGGCGCCGGGCCGGGAATTCCTGATCCTGTCCATGTGGCAGTCTGCCGCGGAGCACGGCAAGTACCGGGCCGAGCGCGTGGAGCGACTCGCCCTGCGGGCCCAGACCGAGGCCGACGTCGCCGCCCTGGCCGGGGACATAGTCCAGCTGGAGCCCTCCTGGATCGTCTGAGGGGACGGGGGCGCGCCCGGGGGAGAAACGCGTCCGCGAGCGCCCTGACGAGGCGGATTTGTGTGATCTACGCCGTACGGAGCCCGCACGAGTGCTCGAACGGGCGTCGGCCGATCTAGGGTTTCGGCATGGCACGACCACGGCGCATCGTTCTTGTCCGGCACGGCGAGTCGGCAGGCAACGCCGATGACACCGTGTACGAACGCGAGCCGGACCACGCGCTGGCGCTCACCGACACCGGGTGGCGGCAGGCCGAGGAACGGGGCAAGCAGCTTCGCGAGCTCTTCGGCCGTGAGCGCGTAAGCGTTTACGTCTCCCCGTACCGCCGCACGCTCGAGACCTTCCAGGCCTTCCACCTCGACCCCGGGCTGGTGCGCGTGCGCGAGGAGCCCCGGCTGCGTGAGCAGGACTGGGGCAACTGGCAGGACCGCGACGACGTACGTCTGCAGAAGGCGTACCGGGACGCGTACGGCCACTTCTTCTACCGCTTCGCCCAGGGGGAGTCCGGCGCCGACGTGTACGACCGCGTCGGCAACTTCCTGGAGAGCCTGTACCGGAGCTTCGAGGCTCCCGACCACCCGCCGAACGTGCTCCTCGTGACCCACGGCCTCGCCATGCGGCTCTTCTGCATGCGCTGGTTCCACTGGACGGTCGCGGATTTCGAGTCGCTGTCGAACCCGGGGAACGCGGAGATGCGGATGCTCGTTCTCGGGGACAACGGCAAGTACACGCTTGACCGGCCTTTCGAACGCTGGCGTGATCCGGAACCGTACGGAGTCACCGGATAGAGTGGCAGGGCGATGACCGCTGACTCCTCCCCCGACGAGCGCCTCGGCCGCGCGCTGTCCAGCCTGCGCGGACTCGCGGTCGGAGACGCGCTGGGCTCGCAGTTCTTCCTGCCCGCGAACTACCCGCTGCTCAAGCGCCGCGAGCTGCCCGCCGGGCCGTGGCGCTGGACGGACGACACCGCGATGGCCTCGTCCGTGGTGGCCGTGCTCGCCGCGCACCACCGCATCGACCAGGACCAGCTGGCCCGCTCCTTCGCCGAGAACCACGACGACGACCGGGGTTACGGGCCCGTCGTCGACCGCCTGCTGCGGCAGATCCGCGAGGGCCGCGACTGGCGGGAGCTGTCCTCCGCGCTCTTCAAGGGGCAGGGCTCCTGGGGAAACGGCGCAGCGATGCGGATCGCCCCCCTGGGCGCCTGGTACGCGGACGACCCGGAGCAGGCGACGCACCAGGCCGAGATCTCGGCGTACCCCACCCATCAGCACCGGGAGGCCGTCGTCGGCGCCATGGCCGTCGCCGCGGCCGCCGCCCTGGCCGCCGACCCGGCCGGCCCCCCGAGCGCGGAGTCGCTGCTCGACGGCGTCATCGCGCTCGTGCCGCGCAGCGCGGTCGGCGCGGGTCTGCGCCGAGCCCGCGACATGCTCGACTACGGCGACATCGCGACGGTCGCCGCCGTCCTCGGATGCGGGCGGCGCACGACGGCACACGACACGGTGCCGTTCGCCCTCTGGTCCGCCGCCCGGGCCCTCGGCGGGTACGAGGAGGCCTTCTGGGCGACCGCCCAGGTGGGCGGGGACATGGACACGACCTGCGCCATCGTCGGAGGCGTGGTCGCCTCCGGCAAGACCGGCATGCCGCCGAGCGCCTGGCTGGAGCGGACAGAACCGCTGCCGGAGTGGGTGGGAGTCCCGGCGTAGCGCGCGGACCCCGGGAGGGGCTGTCGCGGGGCCGTCGGGGAGTGCGCGAGGGTCCGCGGTCGGTGAGGGGCTTGTTCTCCGGGGACCTCGGCGCAGCGGTAGGCAAGGGGCTCGTTCTCCCCGGAACCTCGGCCGTAGCGGTCGGCGAGGGGCCTGTTCTCCGGGGGCTCTGGGTGACGGACCGCGCGGGCGGCGATCCGTCTGCTCTGCGGTGACCCTCGACCATGGCGGACGGGGTGAGGAGACCTCGCGGGAGGGGAAGCCCCCCGGGCCCCGGGCCGGGGCATCGCGGGTGCACTCACGTCACACGCGCCCCATGTGTCACAGAGCTGCTACAGCACGGCCGCACCAGGCCTGGAACCGTCCCCCGTGGATAACGTTGGCCGCCACGCCGCCTGTTGATCATGCCGGGCGGGCGCCGACATGACACCGGTCACCAGCCCCATCCGCCGCTCAGGCGTGCTCCGGGCTGCGGAGAGACCGGTAGGGAGGGGGTCCCGTGTCCGACACACCGTCCACGCCCGAGCCGGCAGACCCGGAGCCGAAGAGGCCCCAAGGAGTCGGCCTGGCCAAGAACGACGAGCCCGACGACGCCCCGGGGACCGAGATCGAGACCGAGGCAGAGACCGAGGCGGAGACCGAGGCGGAGACCGCTACGCCGGACGAGCGCACCGGTGTCGACGGCGCCTGGGCCGCCCCGGCGCCCAGCCCCGTGTTCTGGCTCGCCGACCTCCGGGTCGCGACGCCCGCGCCCATCGGTACGGCCACGCTGTGGGCGGTGCTCGCCACCGGGCTGCTGAGCATGCTGCTCCTGAGCGACGGTCTGGCGCTGAACCTGCTGCTCGTCGCGATCCCGGCCGCGCTCGCCGGCCACTTCGCCGCGCGGAACGCGGGGCGCCGCCCTCGTGCGTGGACCCTCGGCTGGGGGATCGGCGGACTCGCGCTCCTGGCGGTGCCGGCCCTGCGCGACGCCGACTGGCCGTCCTTCCTGGCCGTCGTCGCCGCGGTCGCGCTGGGCTCGCTCGCCCTGAACGGCGGCCGCGGCTGGCTCTCCGTGCTGCTCAGCCCGCTGGGCATGTTCAACTCCATCGTCACCGGTCCCGTGTGGGGCTGGCAGGGACTGCGCGCACGGGCGGGCGGCGCTCGCGGCCGCGTCGGTCCCGCCGCCCGTGCCCTGGCCGTCACCGCGGTCCTGCTGCTGGTCTTCGGAGCGCTGTTCGCGGGGGCCGACGCGGCGTTCGCCGATCTGCTCGGCGGCCTGCTGCCGGACGCCTCCGTCTCCGGCGGCCCCTGGCACCTCCTGCTCCTGGCGTTCGGCCTGGTCCTCGCACTCGCGGCCGCCCACACGGCGGCGGCACCCGTGCACTGGGACCGCGCCGAGATACCCGAGGGCAGGGCCCGCGGACGCGTCGAGTGGGCTCTGCCGCTGACCGTGCTCGTCGTGCTGTTCGCGGCCTTCAACGCCGTCCAGCTCGCCGTGCTGTTCGGCGGGTACGACGCCGTGCTGGAGAAGACGGGCCAGACCTACGCCGAGTACGCGCGGCAGGGCTTCTGGCAGCTCCTGATGGCGACCCTGCTGACCCTGCTCGTCATCGTCCTCGCCCTGCGGTGGGCGCCGCGCGGCGGAGCCCGCGACCGGACGCTGGTCCGCGGGGTGCTGGGAACCCTGTGCGCGCTGGCCCTCGTCGTGGTGGCGTCCGCGGTGCGGCGCATGGACATGTACGTGGAGGCGTACGGGCTGACCCGCCTGCGGCTGTCGGTGGTGGCGATGGAGCTCTGGCTCGGTCTCGTCCTCGTACTCATCATGGCCGCCGGAGTGTGGGGAGCACGCTGGCTGCCTCGCGTGATCGCGGCCAGTGCCGCCGCCGGAGTGCTCGCCTTCGGACTGATGTCACCCGACGCGCTGATCGCCGAGCGCAACGTCCAGCGCTACGAGGACACGGGCAGGATCGACCTCGACTACGCGCGCAGCCTCTCCGCCGACGCCGTACCGGTGCTGGACCGGCTGGAGGAGCCGCTGCGCAGCTGCGTCCTGCAGTCCGTGGCCGAGGACCTCGCGGACCACGAAGAGCCCTGGTACGCCACGAGTTGGGGCGAGGAACGGGCTCGGGACATCCTCGACCGGCGGCCGCCGTCGGAGAGCGCGACCTGGTCCGTGTGCAGCGGCCTCGGGAACGAGGACACGTACCGCTGAGCGTCCTCCACCGGGGGGCCGTGGGCCCTGACGTCGGGCCGAGGATGTGCGTACACCTGCGGCCGCTTCCCGGAGGGAGCGCGAAGGCCGGCCGGCGCGTTCCTGCCGTCGGTCTGCCGGGCGTCGCCCGGCCTTCGCGCCGCTCCCGTCAGCCTCCTGCGGGTCCCGCGGTGCCCGCGAGAGCGTCCAGGTCGCTCTTGCGGACCCTGATCACCACCGACGCGACGATCAGGGCGAGCACGGCCATCGCCGCGGCCGGGACGAACGCCGCCGCGATGCCCTCGGCGAGCACCTCGTGACCCCACGGAGCGGGCAATTGCTGCGTCTTGGCGAACTCGGCCTTCTGTTCGGGCGAGGCGGTGGCCAGGAAGCTCGGCAGCTGCTTCTCCGCCTCGTCCCGGCCCGCCGCGCCGAAGACCGTGGTGAGGATGGACAGGCCGAGCGATCCGCCGACCTGCTGCGTGGCGTTGAGCAGTCCCGAGGCCGCTCCCGCCTCGTGCACGGAGACGCCGGAGACCGCGGTGAGCGTCAGCGTCACGAAGTTGAGTCCCATGCCGAAGCCGAAGAGGAGCATGGGGCCGAGGATCCCGCCGGCGTAGGAGCTGTCCGGGCTGATGAAGGTCAGCCAGCCCAGCCCGAGGGCGACGAGCGTCGAGCCCACCACCATGAACGGCTTGGGGCCGAGCACGGGCAGGAACCGCTGCGACAGGCCGGCGCCGACCACGATCGCCACCGTCACGGGGAGGAAGGCCACGCCCGCCGAGATCGGGCTGTACCCCAGCACGTTCTGTACGAACAGCACGATGTAGAAGAACATGCCGAACATCGCCGCGGCGAGGCTGAGCATGATCACGTACGTGCCCGAGCGGTTCCGGTCGGCGAACATCCGCAGCGGAGTGATCGGCTCCTTGGCCCGCATCTCCACGAACCCGAACATCAGCAGGAGGACCACGGCGGCACCGAAGGAACCGACGGTGAGGCTGTCCCGCCAGCCCTCCTCCGCGGCCCGGATGAAGCCGTACACCAGGGAGGCCATGCCGAGGGTCGAGGTGAGCGCGCCCGCGATGTCGAAGCGGCCCGGGTGGCGCTCGGACTCGTTGATGTACATCGGGGCGAGCACGGCGATCAGCAGGCCGATGGGCACGTTCACGAAGAGGACCCAGCGCCAGTCGAGCCACTCGGTCAGCATGCCGCCCGCGAGGAGACCGACGGCGCCACCGCCCGCGGAGACCGCGGCGAAGACACCGAAGGCCCGGTTCCGCTCCGGGCCCTCCGGGAAGGTGGTGGTGATCAGCGCCAGAGAGGTGGGCGACGCGATGGCGCCACCCACGCCCTGCAGGGCGCGCGCCGCCATCAGCTGCCAGGGCTCCTGGGCCAGTCCGCCGAGCAGCGAGGCCGCCGTGAACAGCAGGATGCCGGTCATGAAGACCCGGCGTCGCCCGAGGATGTCGCCGGCCCGCCCGCCGAGCAGCAGCAGGCCGCCGAAGGTGAGGGTGTAGGCACTGACCACCCATGTCAGGTCGGTCGTGCTGAACTCGAGGGCGTCTTGAATGTGCGGGAGCGCGATGTTCACAATCGTCGCGTCGAGGACCACCATGAGTTGGCAGGCCGCGATGACCGCGAGTGCGATGCCGGGATGTCCCTCCCGACTGGCCGCTCCGGGCTTCTGTTTGGGAATCAACTGAGAGGTCGTCACTATGGGTCCCCCACAAGTACGTTAGTGAACGCTCGCGTTCACTGGCGCGTCAACGGTAGTGACTCCCCAACAGTGAACGCAAGCGTTCACTGAAGAAGCTGCCGCTTTTCGCGAGTGCCTGCCCGTCCCCAACCGGAATCCAAAATTCCGCATGCTCAACGGAGATACTGAGATGGCTACTTCGCGCTGGACGGCCGCCCCCGCTCAGGCGGCCTCCCCGCGTCGGCGCGGTGCCGTGCTCGAGCGCGCGATCCTCGAAGCCGCCCTGGAGCAACTCGGCACGGTCGGCTGGAACGGCCTCACGATGGAGGGCGTCGCCGCCGGTGCGCAGACCGGGAAGGCGGCGGTCTACCGCCGGTGGCCCTCCAAGGAGGACCTCGTCGCGGACGCGCTGAAGGCCGGGCTGCCGCGTCCGATGGAGGCGCCCGACCTGGGCAGCGTCCGTGAGGATCTGCTGGAACTGTGCCGGCGGGTGCGGGAGGCGATGTTCTCGCGGCCCGGCTTCGCGCTGCGCTCGGTCCTTCACGAATGCGACGCCGCCCAGGCCGAACGGTTCCACGGAGTGATCCTTGGCGGGGTCGTCGAGCCGACCATGGAACTGCTCCGCGAGGTCATCCACCGCGGCATCGCGCGAGGCGAGGTGCGAGCCGACGCCGCGAACAGCTATGTCTTCGACGCCGTCCCGGCGATGATGATGTACCGCTCGAAGGTGTGCGCCAGCGAATGGAGCGAGCGAGACCTGGCGGAGATGATCGATCAGCTGATGGTGCCGCTGCTGCGTCCGGGGGTGGGGTGAGGGCCGCGGTTCGGGTGGGGCGTGACGGCTGTGATCCGGGTGCGGTTCGGTCCCGGGGTGACGTCGTGGTTCGCGCGGGCTGTGATGGCCGCGGTTCGGCGCCGGGCGTGACGGTCGCGGTGGGGGGCGGGTTGGGACGGTCTGCTCCGGGTGGGTGCACGGGGCTCGTCCCGAGGCGGTGTGCCGGGGAGGCGTGGGTGTCGCCGGGGGGCGGGGCGGCGGACGCGAGATCTGCGGTGCCGGGGAGCCCGAGCGCGGCCGGGGGTCCGGTCGGCGTACGCGGGTCTGAGGCGTCCCAGGAAGCCCGGGTGTCGCCGGGGGATCGGGGCGGCGTACGCGGGGTCCGAGGCGTCCGGGGAAACCTGGGTGTCGCCGGGGCTTCCGGGCGGCGTACGCTAAGGGCGCCATGCCGTACGAACCTCCCACCCACACCGTCGAGCGCTCCCTCCGCGCCACGACCGGAGCGAAGGTCATCGCCGGTGTCGACGAGGTGGGGCGCGGTGCTTGGGCCGGCCCCGTCACCGTCTGCGCGGCGGTCACCGGACTGCGCCGACCGCCCGAGGGCCTCACCGACTCCAAGCTGCTCACCATCAAGCGCCGCACCGCGCTCGCGGAGGAGCTGCGCACCTGGGTGACGTCGTACGCGCTCGGTCACGCCTCCCCGGAGGAGATCGACGACATGGGCATGACCGCCGCACTGCGTCTCGCGGCGTCCCGCGCCCTGGAGTCCCTGCCGGTCCGTCCCGACGCCGTCATCCTGGACGGGAAGCACAACTACCTGGGCTCGCCCTGGCAGGTCCGTACGGTGATCAAGGGCGACCAGTCCTGCGTGGCCGTCGCCGCCGCCTCGGTGATCGCCAAGGTGCAGCGCGACAAAATGATGGCCGAACTGGGCATCGACCATGCAGACTTCGGTTTTGCGGCCAACGCCGGGTATCCGTCCCCGGTGCACAAGGCCGCGCTGGCGGAGCGGGGCCCCACCCCGTACCACCGGCTGACGTGGGCGTATCTTGATGCGCTGCCCCAGTGGCGGCACCTCAAGAAGGTCCGCGCCTGGGCGGACGGAAACGTTCCGGAGATCGAGGGCCAGCTCGGCTTCGATTTCTGACGGTCCCGCTCGCACGTATGTGCCACCCGCCGACGCGTGTCGCACCGGCGTTTGATAGACATCAGCTCATGCCTCTCATTCCCGAGGAGCCTCAGATTCACGAGAGTGCCCAGGGTCCCCGCGTCACGTCGGCCAGTGGCCGCACCGCGCCGACCCCCCGCCCCGTACCCGGCCCCCGTCCCGCGGCTCCGCCGCGTCCCGGCCGTCCGGGTCCTGTCCGGCCCGTGCCGGTCCAACGCACGCCGCGCGAACCGGCCGTGGCGAAGTCGGGGCCCGCGGCCCCGGCGGCCGCCAAGGCCACCCCGCAGATCCAGCTGATCCCGGCCTCGGCCGAGGGTGCGCTGGACGCCGCGGAAGAAGCCGTCGACCTGCTGCTCGAGTCCGGCCGCGCTCCGGGTGAGGTGCTGGTGATCACCACCGGCGAACCGCACCCGTGGGCCGCGCACGAACTCTCCTTCGGCGAGACCGCCTACTGGGGTCTGCACGACGCCGGCGACGACGTCTTCTACGCCGACGCCTCCGTCGCGAGCCGGACCGCGTCCCGACCCGTGGTCGTGGTCGCCGTCAACGGCGGTTCCGTCGCTGCCGTCGCCTCCGCGCTGCCGCTGGCCCTGAGCCGGTCCGGCGCCCTGCTGATCGTCTGCGGCGACCCGCAGCAGATCAACTCGGTGCTGGGCGCGGGGGTCTGAGCCTGCTCCGGACGCTGTCCGGGACAGCTCGATGCCACCACCCACCCACCGTCCGTTCCCGGTTCCGTCCGGGGGCGGGGTGGGGCGGGGACGGCAGCGTGGCGGGGAGATGACCCGGGGTGCCGCATCAGCGGCGCCTGCACGGTGGGCAGTTCCCGGTGCGCAGAAGCAAGGCGGACGCTTCCACGTGCCCGTCGTGAAGCTCAGTCCGGCCCGCCCGCCCCGGGATGTCGGGGTGCCGGGGCAGTCGCGTCCCTCGCGACAGGCTTCTTGCCGTCCACCGGGCGTCGCTCGCCGGTCCGACCGTCGTCGCGCACGCGCGACTCGGCCGGACTCCTGCCCGGATGGACGCTCAGCGAGCTGCGGCCCGTCGCAGCAACTCGGTCGCCGCGCCCCCGGTGCGTGGCGGCGGAAGCGGCGCGTCCGCCGTGGCGAAGGGCTCCGGCACCGAGTCGGCGCTCGGTCGGCGCCCACCGCGCCCTTCGCCTATGACCTGCCAGCCGTCACGCGTCAGCGTGATGTACGCCCCGCAGCGCAGCCCGTGCAGCGTGCAGGCATCGCGCAGTCCCCACATCCACGCCCCGTCCTCCTCCGTCCAACGCGCGTCGCCGTCACGGCAGTAGAGCAGAACGGCCGTGCGGACCGGGGTACGGCGGCGGAGGTCGTGCGGGATCACCCGGCGTAGCTGCGAAAGCAGCACGTTGCGGAACAGCCACCCGTCGGCCGGCGCGGGCCGGCGGGTGAACGAGGCGCTCGCACGCAGCCGTTCGTCCGGGTCGAGGACGGCCACGATCGCCGTCGCGGGGCCGGGGCGGTGACGGGAGTGCAGCCCGCTGACGACCTCGCGTGGATCACGCAGCAGGGGGATTCCCGCGGCGGCCCATTCGGCCGGCTCGAGCATACGGGTCAGTGGATTGGCGGAAGCGGCGGACAGGTCGGCAGACGTCGACATGGATGCCGCCGAGGACGGAGCGAATCCGAAGGTCACGGTCCTCCCTTCGGCTACGCGCCCACACTGCGGGCGGGGGACGGACTTGGGGGAGCGCGCACCGCAACGGAGCCCTACCGGACCACGGACGAACCGTGCGGGGAGCGGAGTTCAATTCTTCCTGTCGAACTTGGTTGCGGCAACGAGCAATTGGGGCCACAGACGGTTTTGCGGCGATAGGCCGTCTATATCCCTGCCCACACTTCTCGTCAGGGACGCATGGTCACGCTTGCACGGCAAGGACCAGCGGCAACACCCCCTCGGCTCCGGCCCGCCGGAGGAGACGCGCCGCCACCGCCAGCGTCCAGCCGGTCTCCGTCGCGTCGTCCACGAGCAGGACGGGTCCGCCCGCCTCCTTCAGCGCGGCGGCCAGCTCCGGCGGCACGGTCAGGGCGCCGTCGAGCGCCTTCAGCCGCTGTGCGCTGTTGCTCCGCGAGGCCTGCGAGATCTCACCCGTGTACTCGACGGAGCCCAGCAGGGGGAGCCGGCCGATCTCCGCGATCCGCGCGCCGAGCGACTGGATCAGCCGGGGACGCGTGCGTGAGGCCATGGTGACGACTCCGGCGGGGCGCGGCTGTGCGTCGGGCTGCCCCGAGGCCCAGCCGCCGGGGCCCTTCGCCCAGTCGGCCAGCACGCCGACCACGGCCTGGGCGACGTCGTCCGGCACCGGTCCGTCCGGTGCCTGCGGTGTGAGCATGGGCCGCAGCCGGTTCCCCCAGCCGATGTCCGAGAGCCTGCCCAGCGCCCGCCCCGGAGAGAACTGCTCCCCGGCCGGGATCCGCCCCTTCAGGTCGACACCGACCGCCGGCAACCCGGTGGGCCACATCTTCCGGGGCTCCACCTCGACGCCCGCGCGATCGAGCTCCCCGCGCGCGGCCTCCAGCGACGTCGCGGAGACCGAGTCGGTGAACCTCCGGCCCGCGCAGTTGTCGCACCGTCCGCACGGTGCGGCCTCCTCGTCGTCCAGCTGCCGGCGCAGGAACTCCATACGGCAGTCCGTCGTGGCGACGTAGTCCCGCATCGCTTGCTGCTCCGCGGCCCGCTGCTTGGCCACCCAGGCATAGCGCTCGCCGTCGTACGTCCAGGGAACTCCCGTGGAGATCCAGCCGCCCTGGACGCGCCGAACCGCACCGTCCACGTCCAGCACCTTGAGCATCGTCTCGAGCCGGGAACGGCGCAGTTCCACCAGCGGCTCCAGCGCGGGCAGCGACAGCGGCCGGCCGGCTCCCGCGAGCACGTCGAGGGTCCGCCGGACCTGCTCCTCCGGGGGAAAGGCGATCGACGCGAAGTACTGCCAGATCGCCTGGTCCTCCTTGCCCGGCAGGAGCAGCACCTCGGCGTGCTCCACCCCGCGCCCCGCTCGCCCCACCTGCTGGTAGTACGCGATCGGGGAGGAGGGCGATCCGAGGTGCACCACGAAGCCCAGGTCGGGCTTGTCGAAGCCCATGCCCAGCGCCGAGGTGGCCACCAGCGCCTTGACGCGGTTGGCGAGCAGGTCCTCCTCCGCCTGCTGCCGGTCCGCGTTCTCCGTTTTGCCGGTGTACGACGTCACCGTGTGCCCGCACTGCCGCAGGAACGCGGTGACCTCCTCGGCGGCGGCCACGGTGAGCGTGTAGATGATTCCGGAGCCGGGCAGCTCGTCGAGGTGCTCGGCGAGCCAGCCCATGCGGTTCGCCGCGTCCGGCAGCTGCAGCACGCCGAGGCTCAGGCTCTCCCGGTCCAGCGGTCCGCGCAGGACGAGCGCGTCCGTGCTGCCGCCCGTGCCGAGTTGCTCGGCCACGTCGGCCGTCACGCGTGCGTTGGCGGTCGCGGTGGTGGCCAGCACCGGCACACCGGGCGGGAGGTCGGCGAGCATCGTGCGCAGCCTGCGGTAGTCGGGCCGGAAGTCGTGGCCCCAGTCGGAGATGCAGTGCGCCTCGTCCACGACGAGCAGTCCCGTCGCCGCGGCCAGCTTCGGCAGGACCTGGTCGCGGAAGTCGGGGTTGTTGAGCCGCTCCGGGCTCACGAGGAGCACATCGACCTCGCCCGCGGCCACCTCGGCCTGGATGGTCTCCCACTCCTCCGTGTTGGACGAGTTGATCGTGCGCGCGAGGATGCCGGCGCGAGCGGCGGCCTCCACCTGGTTGCGCATGAGGGCGAGTAGCGGGGACACGATGACCGTGGGGCCGGCCCCGCGCTCCCGGAGCAGCGCCGTCGCGACGAAGTACACGGCGGACTTGCCCCAGCCGGTGCGCTGCACGACCAGAGCCCTGCGCTTGTGGGCGACCAGGGCCTCGATGGCGCGCCACTGGTCCTCGCGCAGCCGGGCCTCGCCCGCCGGCGCACCGACCAGCCGGGCGAGTACGGCATCGGCCGCGGTGCGGAGGTCTTCGTCGGCCCTGGGGCGCTGGTCTTCGTTGGTCATGGCCCCATGCAACCCGATGGGTCGGACAAAGCGCGAACGAGCAGGCCGAGCTGTGGACAACCCTTGCTGTGTCCATGCCCGTGGTTATCCACAGGCCGCAGCGAGAAATGCGAATGCGCGAGATGGTCACGGCATGACGAATCACAGCGAAACGACCGGCACCTCCGGCGAGGGCGACATCAGCGCGCGAGCGAATCACGGTGAGACGGAATGGGCGGATCAGGGGGACGCGGGGTGGCCGGACCCGGCGGAGTCGGGGTGGCCGGAGTATGCGGAGCCTGCCGCCGACCCGGCTGACGACATGCCACTCGCGCTTTCCGGCCCCGGGGCGTACGAGGAGGGCGTGCCGTCGCCGTCCGGGGCCGAGGCGGCGTCCGCGGGCCCGGAAGGCGAAGGCGCTCCGAGCGGGTATGCGGAGCCGGACGAGACCGCGCGGGGGGTGGAGGTCCCGGGAGCGGAGGATCCGCAGCTCGGCGTGTCCGCAGGTGGGGCGGGTGGCTTCGGTGTGCCCGCGGGAGGGGCGGGTGGCCTCGGTGCGCCCGCCGGACGGGTGGTGGGCTCTGCCGAACCACTCACCTTCGTGGGGCACGGAGTGGTCCCGGACCTCACCGGCCGGCAGCAGGTCACCCTGCGCACCCCGGCGGAACTGGCCGACGCGTTGCCGTATCTGCTCGGCTACCGCCCCGAGGACAGCATCGTCCTCGTCGCCCTCCATGACCGGGAGCGCCGTGGCCGGTTCGGCGGACGCGCCCGGCTCGGCATCCCCGCGCAGACGGACGACTGGCCCTCCGTGGCCGGCCAGCTGGCGCGGGGGCTGGTGACCGGAAGCGAGCGCAGGGGCGCCAGGCCGGAGACCATGGTCGCCTATCTCTGCCAGGAACCTCGCAGCGGTGAGACGGGGCGGGACGTCATGGAACGCCTGCGCCCGCTCGCGCAGCTGCTGCGCACGGCCTGCGGCAGCTTCGACGTCCCGGTGGTCGAGGCCCTGTGCATTTCGGACGGCCGTTTCTGGTCGTACTGCTGTCCAAGTCAGGACTGCTGTCCGCCCCAGGGTGAGTCGATGGGGCTCCCGGGCACGTCCGTCCTTGCCGCCGCTGCCACTTACGCCGGACTGCAGGTGCGCGGCAGTCTGCGCGAGTTCAGGGCCCGTCTCTCTCCGTGGGAGACCGCGGCCGCGCTGGAACAGGAGGTCGCCCTCGACGCCGCCAGCATGACGCTGGTCCCCAGGATCCTGGACAGCAGGAGCCGCGTGGACGTCGCCGAGGAAACTCTCGATCTCGCCCGCAAGGTGATGGGGCGCTTCGCGGACACCCGTCCGGTGTCCCGCCCGCTCGAAGCCGACCTCCGCGACGACGAACTGCTCGGACACGACGAAGCCGCCACCCTTGTTCTAGGCCTCCAGGACCGTTCGACCCGGGACCGCGCGGCGGAGTGGATGGAGGGCGGTGAAGCCGGCCCGGCCCTGCGACTGTGGCGCGCGCTGGCCCGCCGTTGCGTCGGTCCGTACGGCGAGCACGCGGCCGCTCCTCTGACTCTCGCCGGCTGGGTCGCCTGGTCGACGGGCGACGAGCTGGAGGCCCGGGAGGCCCTGGCGATGGCGCTCGGAGCCGACCAGGACTACCTCTTCGCCCGGCTCCTGCACCAGGCCTGCAACGAGGGCCTGGACCCGGAGTCGATCCGCCGCTGTCTGCGAGCGGAGCGCCGCGGTCGAGCGACGGACGGCGGACCCTCCGGGTCGCCGTGCGGACAGTCCGCGCCCCGTCCCGCGGCGCCCGATTCCGCCGCGGCTGACCTCGCCTCGTGCGACCCGGATTCGGCCGAGCCGCCCAGGCTGTCGCCGTGCATCGGGCGGCAGCGGCCTGCGCGGGCGAAGGAACCGTCGGCGACCGCTCGCCGTCGGCGACGCAGGGTGCGCGCGCCGGAGGGCGGCAGCGGGCAGCCGAACCGCCGTGCGCCAGGAGGCGCCGCCCGCCGCCGCCCCACGGGAGACACCCGCTCCGTCGGCGACGTCCGCACCGCTACCGACGGCCCGACCGTGGCGGGCGACGCCGCAAGGGTCCGTCCGCAGGCCCGCCGCCGGACGGACCGACCGGAGACCCGGGAGGACACGTGAGGCACCGGTGCAGGACCGGCGACCGCGTGGGGCATCCCGAGTCGCTCACGCCGCCCCGGCATTGTTCTGGAGCCGCCCCACCGCCATCCGGTCGGCTTCTGCGCCCGGGGCGTGACCCGTGGGACACCCGCTCCGTTCACCTGAGTGGCGGATCTCGCGGCCGAGCCGCGTCTCCGCGTAGCCCACGAACCTCCGGAGCCCTCCACCCGGGGCCGGACGCGCCCCAGGCGTGCCGAGCGCAGGAGAAGCCGTCCCATGCCGCTGTCCACCCCGCCCCCCGAGCCCGCGGGCGACCTGCCGCCCTCGCGTCCCCCCACACACCGGCCCACCCCTCAGCCCGTGCGCACGGCGGGCTCATCGGGCGGTGTGGACGAGCCGAGCAGCGCGCGGGGAGCGCCGCAATCTCCCGATGCCGACATGTCGACCCTCCGAACATCACGGCCCTGGGATCACAGCCCGTCACTCCGGGTGGCCGACACCGGCGGGCCGGCCACCCGGAGAGCCCCGCTTCCCGTCCCCCGCAGAGCTCAGGGCCTCCCGCCCGTCCACACCGCGATGGTCTGTGTCGCCCTTCCGGGTCTGGCCGTCTCCTCGGACCAGGGACAACTGACGGGACAGGGGCTGGACGGGTTCTACCGATCCGGCCGGCGCCTGCTCGCGCGCTGCCAGGTGCATGTGGCGGGCCGGGAACCTCTCGCCGTGCAGGCCCGGATGACAGGCGCGGACCGAGCCCGCTTCGTAGGAACGGTCCGCGCGTCCGCCGACGCCGGTCCGGACCCGGACGTCCTCGTGGAACGGATCAGAAGCGCGGACGGCACGGAGCGGATCACCCTGCACAGCTCGGCTCAGCGCCCGCTGCGCCTGCCGGTGGAGGTGGCCCTCGGAACCGATCTCGCGGAGCTGGGGGCGATCGCGTCCGGCGCGGTGGGATCGGAGCTCCCCGCCAGCGTCCATGGATCCGGACTGCGATGGGCCGGCCCCGGCGGCCACTCGGCGGCGGTCACCGCCGAACCGCCGCCCACCGACGCGCTCGCCTCGGCCGGCCTGCTGCGCTGGGAGCTGGAGCTGCCGCCCGGCGGCACCCGGACCCTGATGCTGCGCGTACGGCCGGACGGCTCGGGACGCGGCAGGGTGGCGGGCCGGGAGGTGACGGCGGGCAGGGGCTCGTCGAGCCCGTTGGCCCGGCCCGGGGTCACGGGCGACGACCCCAGGATCCAGACGCTCGTCGACACCTGTGTGGAGGACCTGGACGCCCTGCTGCTGCGCGACCCGGAGCACCCGTCCGAGACCTGGCTCGCCGCGGGGGCGCCGTGGCGCTGCGGCATGGCTCCCGCCGAGGCGCTCGTCGCGGCACGGATGACGCTGCCCCTGGGCACCCGGCTGGCCGCCGGCACCCTGAAAGCCCTCGCGCGCACCCAGCTCGGCGGCCGGTCGGCGCAGCCCGGCATGATCCCGGGACCCCGCCGGGACGCGGGCCCTCACCTGCCGCCGAGCTGCACCGCCACCGAGGCGACCCTGCTGTTCCCCGCACTCCTGGCGGAGGCCCGGCGCTGGGGACTCCCGGACCAGGAGACGGAGGAGCTGCTGCCCGCCGCCGAGCGATGCCTGCAGTGGCTCCTGGTCACCGCGGGCGACGGCTTCTACGTGCCCGACCCGCATCCCGGTGGCCCGTTCCGCTGCGAGACACAGGCGCATGCCCACCGTGCGGCACTTCAGGGAGCCGATCTGCTGGACGCGTACGGCAGACCCGGGGGCACCGGACTGCGGCAGTGGGCCGACCGAATGCGCACCGCCTTCCAGCAGGACTTCTGGATCGAGGACCGAGGAGGCGGCAGACCCGCGGCAGCCCGCGCGCCCGACGGCCGTGTCGTACCCCACCTCGGCGCGGCGACGGCCCACCTCCTCGACACCGGCCTGCTCGGTGCCGGGACTCTGGCACCGGGGCTGCTGGACAAGGTGCAGACCGAGCAACTCGCCCGCCTGCTCGGCGGCCCGGCCATGGACTCGGGCTGGGGGCTGCGCAGCCTGGGGACCAGGGAAGTCGCGTACAACCCGTTCGGCCACCGCGGTGGCGCCGTCCGGATCCAGGAGACGGCTGTCGCGATCGCGGGCCTGGCCGCGGCCGGCTACGAGAAGGAGGCCACCTCTCTGCTGCGGGGCGTTCTGGCGGCGGCCGAGGACTTCGACCATCGGCTGCCCGAGATGTACGCGGGGGAGCAGCGCACGAAGGGGAGCGCCCCACTGCCCCACCCCGCCGCCTGCAGACCCGCCGCCACGGCCTCGGCCGCCGGGGTGCTCCTCCTGACGGTTCTCGCCGGCATCCGCCCCGACGTTCCGGCCGGGACCGTGACGCTCCGCCCCCTGCGTGGCGCACCCCTCGGCGAGATCGGAGTCACGGGACTGCGCGTCGGGGGCACGCCCTTCTCCGTGCGCGTCACCCGGCTCGGCGTCGCCATGGTCGAGGAAGCTGCCGACGAACTGCAGTTGGGGACCTGACCAGGCGGGACGCGAGACCGGAGCAGGGTGGCGAAGAGGGCCTGAACCGAGCAGCGGACCGGAGTGGATCAGCCATCGATGCGGCCGGCGAAGGCTGTGTTTATCGTCAGGCAGACGACTATGATCGCGGCATGCCCTACGACCCGTCGGCCTTTCCGCCCTTCGCCGTGACCGTGGATCTGGTCGTGCTGACCGTGCGTCGCCATGCCCTGTGTGCGCTGGCGGTAAGGAGGGGCGAGCAGCCGTTCCAGGGTCGGTGGGCGCTGCCGGGCGGTTTCGTCCGGGCGGACGAGGACCTGTCGCAGGCGGCGGCCCGCGAGCTGGTGGAGGAGACGGGCCTGTGCGCCCACGACCCCTCGGCCCCGGCGCAGGACAACGGCGCGCATCTCGAACAGCTGGCGACCTACGGAGACCCCAAGCGCGATCCGCGGATGCGGGTGGTCAGCGTCGCCCATCTCGCACTGGCCCCCGACCTGCCGGCACCCCGGGCGGGCGGCGACGCCAACAGCGCGCGCTGGGCGCCCGTGGAAGAGCTCTTGCAGCAGGGCGGTTACGGCCGGGACGGGGAGCAGGCCGCGCCGCTCGCCTTCGACCACGCGCAGATCCTCTCGGACGGTGTGGAGCGGGCCCGGTCCAAGATCGAGTACTCGTCGCTGGCCACGGCCTTCTGCCCGACCGAGTTCACCGTCGGTGAGCTGCGACGGGTGTACGAGGCCGTGTGGGGGGTGGCGCTCGACCCGCGCAACTTCCACCGCAAGGTGACGGGCACGCCGGGCTTCCTCGTACCGACCGGCGGCACGACCACCCGCCAGGGCGGCCGCCCGGCGCAGCTCTTCCGCGCCGGCGGCGCCACCCTGCTCAACCCGCCGATGCTGCGGCCCGAGGTCTGACACCGCGCAGCCACGAGGGCGGCGGAGCCATCGCGTCGGAGAGACGGCCGACCGCCTGGCGGGCGAGCGGCCGAGTCGGCCAGGGCAGGCCTCAAGGTGCCCGAAAAATAGGGAATGTCGCGCTATCTTGCATCGGGTGATCCAGGCCATCGGACTGACCAGCAACCCTCGCAAGGAGCTGCCGCCCGCGCTCGACGACGTCTCCTTCGAGGCTCACGCGGGATGTGTCACGGCCCTCCTCGGAGCATCGGGCGCAGGCAAGACGACGGCGCTGAGACTCATGCTCCAACTCCAACAGGGCCGTGGAATCACCCACTTCAGGGGACGGCCCCTGCACCGCATCGCCCACCCCTCTCGCGAAGTGGGCGTCCTCCTCGGCGATGTGCCCGGCCACCCGGCCCGGACGGTCCGCGGGCAACTCCGCATGCTGTGCGCAGCCGCGGGCGTGCCCGTGCGCCGCGCCGACGAAGTCCTGGAGGTCGTGGGCCTCGTCAGCCTGCGCGACGAGCGGCTGGGCACCCTCTCGCGCGGCATGGACCGGCGTCTGGGACTCGCGTGCGCGCTGCTGGCCGATCCGCACACCCTCGTGCTCGACGAACCCGCGGCGGGGCTCGCCGCCCGCGAAGGCCGCTGGCTGCACGGGATTCTGCGCGCGCACGCCGTGCAGGGCGGCACCGTGCTGTTCACCACCGAGGACCCCAAAGAGGCCGCGGGGACGGCCGACCGAGTCGTCACCCTCGCGGAGGGGAAGCTGCTCGCCGACCAGTCGGCCGCCGATTTCGCCCGCACCAGGCTGCGGCCCAGGGTCGCCGTGCGCAGCCCTCACGCCGCCCGGCTCGGCGCACTGCTCGCCAAGGAGGCCAGAACCGCGCAGCGCTCCGTCGAGGTCGTCCACGAGGACGGCAACCGGCTCTCCGTGTACGGCAGCGCGTGTGCGGACGTGGGCGAAGCGGCCTTCCGGCACGGGATCCTCCTCCATCAACTCGCGGACGAGATCGGTGACATGGGACCGCGCGCCGCAGAGAGCCCGGACGGGCACCAGAACGACGGACCGCGCCCGGTCGAGGTGCTGTCCGCGAACGCCCCGTCCGCCCTGCCACCCCCCATCAGCGTCCGACCGGCGCCCGGTCCGCTGCGTCCGCTGCGCTACGAACTGCGTCGCACCGCCGGGGTCGGCACCGGATATCTCACCGCCGCCGCCGTCCTCGTCACCTCCGCGCTGATCTCCCTCCTGCTGGCCCGGATCGGACACACTCCGCAGGCGCGACTGCTCACCGCCTGGCCCAGGGAGTTCCCGCTGCCGCCCGCCGCGTTCGGCGCGGGGCTGCTCGGCGCCCTCGCCTTCGGTGAGGAGTTCCGTCACCCCGCGCTGGCAGCGGATCGCGGCACCGTGCCACGCCGACTCGGCCTGCTGGTCGCCAAACTCCTCGTCTCCGGGGTCACGGGGCTCGTGCTGGCGCTGCTCACCGCGGTCTGCGACCAGGAAGTGCTCTATCTCGTGTACGGCAGGGAGGTCTCCGGGGTCCCCTCCGACTGGCTTCGTCCCGCCGTGAGTTGGGTCGGCTTCGTCGTGGGGTGCGCCTGGGCGGGTGTGCTGGCCGCGGGCATCTTCCGGTCCACGACGGCCGGGCTCGCCGCCGTGCTCACCGTTCCGATCCTCGTCGTACCGCTCGTACAGAAGCTCGTGCAGGGTCCGTCTGTGCGGACCACGGCCGGATTCTCCGTGCGGTTGCGCGAGCACCTGCTGTCGCAGTGGCCGTTCGGCGGGCAGCGTGTTCTGGCCGCCGCGGCGAGGGCCGTCGCTCAACCCGTGGGCGGGGCGCTCACGTTGTCGCTGGCCGCTCTGCTCTGCGCATATCTGCTCACGACCCTGCGCGGGAGGGTCCGATGACGACCGTCCGCACCCTTCCCGTCCGCCGCTGCACACAACTCCCCGGGGAACGCTCATTTCTTTCCGATAAGGCGTCAATTGCGACGGGGTGAGCGATCACCCTTTCGTGTGCTTTTCACCAAAGACCTCAAGGGAGTTGAACGGGACGCCGACAAAGGATCCGTGAGTACCCTTGCGCACACCATGATGACCGCCGCCCGCTCCGCAGACTCCGGCCTGGCCGGCCCGGGCGAACTAGACCGCTACCCCTATGCCGAGGCCCCCGGTGTCGACCGCGTCGGCATTCCGGCCTGGGAGACCTCGGACCCGGAGCTGGGCCGCGTGGGCCGGCGCGCCGGTGGCAGCCGCGGCCGCGGCCTGCACGGCCAGCTCGTTCAACAACTGGGTCAGATGATCGTTTCCGGGGATCTGGGCGCCGACCGCCCGCTCGTGCCCGAGGAGATCGGCCAGCGATTCGAGGTCTCCCGTACCGTCGTACGCGAGTCGCTCCGGGTCCTGGAGGCGAAGGGGCTCGTGAGCGCGCGGCCCAACGTCGGCACGCGCGTGCGCCCCGTCAGTGACTGGAATCTTCTCGACCCGGACATCATCGAGTGGCGCGCCTTCGGGCCGCAGCGCGACGACCAGCGCCGCGAGCTCGGTGAGCTGCGCTGGACGATCGAGCCGCTTGCCGCCCGCCTGGCCGCCGGCCACGGACGCGAGGATGTGCAGCAGCGGCTCGGTGACATGATCGAGATCATGGGCCACGCGATGGCGCAGGGTGACGCGCTGACCTTCTCCCGCGCGGACGCGGAGTTCCATTCCCTCCTCATCCAGGTCGCGGGCAACCGCATGCTGGAGCACCTCTCCGGGATCGTCTCGGCGGCACTCCAGGTCGCCGGCAACCCGGTCACCGGCTGCGACCGCCCGAACGAGGCCTCGCTGTCGTACCACGCCCGGATCGTCGACGCCCTCGCCGCGAGCGATGGGGCCGCGGCCGAGGCGGCCATGCGCCAGTTGCTGACCGTCCACCCCGAGGTGGAGCGTGTGGTGCCCGCCCCGCGCGAGCACTGAGGCGCACCGGGAGTGGCGCGGTCGGAGGCGAGTGCCCGCGAGCGGCATCGCGCGGCCGGCGCAGCGTTTTCCGCCGGACCCCGTTGGATCCTCCGGGATCGCCGGGGTCCGGTGGCGCGAGGGGCCGTGCAGCCCGCAGAATGACCACCTCTGACAGTTTTCGGCCGCTTTTGTGTGCTTACGGGGTGTGACTCGGGCCACGCAGATTGGGCGTAACGCTCTTCGGAACCACGCGATGACCTAAGAGGTGACAGCCGAGGAAGGAATACGGACGCCGTTCAAGGCGCTGTGCATCTTCCCGGCCCCCGCCCGCGCCGTCGACCCATCCCCAGTCGTCGGTCGTCGGTTCCTGTCCGCACCGGACGGGGCCGGAAGCCGTTTTCCAACGTTCCGAGAGGTTGTTCGTGTCGGCCAGCACATCCCGTACGCTCCCGCCGGAGATCGCCGAGTCCGTCTCTGTCATGGCGCTCATCGAGCGGGGAAAGGCTGAGGGGCAGATCGCCGGCGATGACGTGCGTCGGGCCTTCGAAGCTGACCAGATTCCGGCCACTCAGTGGAAGAACGTACTGCGCAGCCTCAACCAGATCCTCGAGGAAGAGGGTGTGACGCTGATGGTCAGTGCCGCGGAGCCCAAGCGCACCCGAAAGAGCGTCGCAGCGAAGAGTCCGGCCAAGCGCACCGCCACCAAGACCGTCGCGGCGAAGACCGTGACGGCCAAGAAGGCCACTGCCACCGCCACCCCGGCAGCGCCCGCGGCGGACGACGCGGCTGAGGACACGTCCGTCAAGCCGACCGCCGCCAAGAAGGCGACCGCGAAGAAGGCGACCGCGAAGAAGACCGTCGCCAAGAAGACGGCGGCCAAGAAGACCACCGGCAAGAAGGACGACGCCGAGCTGACCGACGACGAGGCGGTCGAGGAGACCCCCGGCGCCGTCAAGCCCGGCGAAGAGGAAGAGGAGGGCGGCGAGGCCAAGGGCTTCGTCCTCTCCGACGACGACGAGGACGACGCGCCGGCCCAGCAGGTCGCCGTCGCCGGCGCGACCGCCGACCCCGTCAAGGACTACCTCAAGCAGATCGGCAAGGTCCCGCTGCTCAACGCCGAGCAGGAGGTCGAACTCGCCAAGCGCATCGAGGCCGGTCTCTTCGCCGAGGACAAGCTGGCGAACGCCGACAAGCTCGCCCCCAAGCTCAAGCGCGAGCTGGAGATCATCGCCGAGGACGGCCGCCGGGCCAAGAACCACCTGCTGGAGGCCAACCTCCGTCTGGTGGTCTCCCTGGCCAAGCGCTACACCGGCCGCGGCATGCTGTTCCTGGACCTCATCCAGGAGGGCAACCTCGGTCTGATCCGCGCGGTGGAGAAGTTCGACTACACCAAGGGCTACAAGTTCTCCACGTACGCCACCTGGTGGATCCGTCAGGCGATCACCCGCGCCATGGCCGACCAGGCCCGCACCATCCGTATCCCGGTGCACATGGTCGAGGTCATCAACAAGCTCGCCCGCGTGCAGCGCCAGATGCTCCAGGACCTGGGCCGCGAGCCCACTCCGGAGGAGCTGGCCAAGGAACTCGACATGACCCCCGAGAAGGTCATCGAGGTCCAGAAGTACGGTCGCGAGCCCATCTCGCTGCATACCCCCCTGGGTGAGGACGGCGACAGCGAGTTCGGTGACCTCATCGAGGACTCCGAGGCCGTCGTCCCGGCTGACGCGGTCAGCTTCACGCTTCTGCAGGAGCAGCTCCACTCCGTCCTCGACACGCTCTCCGAGCGCGAGGCGGGTGTCGTGTCCATGCGCTTCGGTCTCACCGACGGTCAGCCGAAGACCCTCGACGAGATCGGCAAGGTCTACGGCGTGACCCGCGAGCGGATCCGTCAGATCGAGTCGAAGACCATGTCGAAGCTGCGTCACCCGTCGCGTTCGCAGGTGCTGCGCGACTACCTCGACTAGGCCTCGGCCTGCCGTACTGCCGAAGAGGGTCCGACTCCCGCGGGGGAGTCGGGCCCTCTTCGTCCGTCTGCGGGGTGCACGCCGGTCCATGCTGGATCACTCTGGGTCTTCGACGACCACCCCTGAGTGAGGAGCGCGCATGCGTCGTACCTTCCCCCGAGTCCTGGCCCTCGCGGCCGCGGCGGCCGTGATACCGCTGGCGTCACCCGCCCCCGTGGTGGCGGACAGCGTGGTCATCGGCGGCTATCCCGTCGAGATCGCGCAGAGCCCCTGGACGGTGGCGCTGGCCAGCCGTGACCGGTTCGGAGGTACGCGCGCGGGGCAGTTCTGCGGCGGTGTGGTGATCGGCCGGTCCACCGTCCTGACCGCGGCCCACTGCCTGAGCAGGGACGTGCTCGGGGCGCCCGCGCGCCAGATCCGCGACCTGAAGGTCATCGCGGGCCGGGCGGAACTGACGGCGGACTCGGGCCACGAGATCCGGGTGCGCGAGATCTGGGTAAACCCCGGATACGACCGTCGCAGCAAGGCCGGAGACTTCGGGGTCCTCAGCCTGGCCTCCCCACTCCCCGAGAGCTATGTGATCGGCATGGCGCCGAAGGGAGATCCCGCCTACGAACCGGGGACGGTGGCCGAGGTATACGGCTGGGGGGACACGACGGGGGCCGGGGACTACGCGGGGCGCCTTCGCGCGGCGCGCGTGAAGGTCCTGCCCGACTCGGACTGCGAGCGGGCCTACCCGGGCAGCTCGGACGGTACCTACCGGGCGGACTCGATGCTGTGCGCCGGTGAGCTCAGAGGCGGGCGGGACGCCTGTCAGGGCGACAGCGGCGGGCCCCTGGTGGCTCACGGGCGGCTGATCGGCCTGGTGTCGTGGGGGAGCGGCTGCGGCCAGGCCGGAAGCCCCGGGGTCTACACCCGTGTGTCGGACGCCGCCGACAGGCTCGCCGGGGGCGCCGGAGGGCCGTAGCCCCGCGGCGGTACGAGTACGGGCGGCCACTCCCTGTGTCGAGGGGGTGGCCGCCCGCTGACCGGCCTGATGCCGGCACTCGCTCGTCGTTGACGCGAAGTGTCAGCGTTCTTCGTCGTTGACGCTCTCCGGAACGGACGTCAGCCGCTCCGTCTCGTCCTGTATCTCAGCGGCGATCTTCTTGAGTTCCGGCTCGAACTTGCGACCGTGGTGGGCGCAGAAGAGCAGTTCTCCGCCGCTCAGGAGGACGACGCGCAGATATGCCTGGGCGCCGCAACGGTCGCAGCGGTCAGCGGCCGTCAGCGGGCTCGCGGGGGTCAGAACAGTAGTCACGTCGCCTCTTCTCTAGCTCGACGAGCTGTCGTACCAGGGTCAACATCCAACCAGGCCGAAAACGTTCCCGCTCGTGGCTTCTCCTCGAAATTTTCTTTCCGAGGTGGCTGTCTGCTGCCGGTTGGCGGCGAATGTGCCGTATTACGTGGTTCGCGTCTTACGGGTTCGCGTTGTCTGTCAGTGTCGGTCCTCCCGGCTGGCTTGCCGGTTGTTCATGAGGACGTGCCCGGAGCCTAAATGGTTCATGCCTGGAAGGGAACGTGATATGTACTTCACTCCATCGAGGGATCGAACACCTATGCGACCGTCCATTAGTCTACGTTCGGACGAGGGTGGCGTTACAACGGCTCTACCAGGCCTGGGTACCCTCTGAGCGGCGAACCAAGCCGGGCCCTTACCCACAAGGGCGCCATCTGAAATTCAGCGAGGAGCGAACCGCGTGACCGCCGAGACGTCCGTGCCGTCCACAGCGCTGCTGACCGGAGCAGACCGGGACGGTTCCAACTACACCGCGCGGCACCTGCTCGTCCTCGAGGGGCTCGAGGCCGTACGCAAGCGCCCCGGCATGTACATCGGCTCGACCGACAGCCGCGGCCTGATGCACTGCCTCTGGGAGATCATCGACAACTCCGTGGACGAGGCCCTCGGGGGCTACTGCGACCACATCGAGGTCATCCTCCACGACGACGCCTCGGTCGAGGTCCGGGACAACGGCCGCGGCATCCCCGTGGACGTCGAGCCCAAGACCGGCCTTTCCGGTGTCGAGGTCGTCATGACCAAGCTGCACGCCGGCGGCAAGTTCGGAGGCGGCTCGTACGCGGCCTCGGGCGGTCTCCACGGCGTGGGCGCCTCGGTCGTGAACGCACTCTCCGCCCGCCTGGACGTCGAGGTGGACCGCAACGGCCACACGCACGCGATCAGCTTCCGGCGCGGTGTGCCGGGCGCCTTCGCCGGAGCGGGCCCGGACGCGAAGTTCGACGCGGGCAGCGGCCTGCGCAAGACGAAGAAGATCCCCAAGGCGCGCAACGGCACGCGTGTGCGGTACTGGGCCGACCTCCAGATCTTCCTCAAGGAGGCCAAGCTCTCCCTGGAGAACCTGCACCAGCGTGCCCGCCAGACCGCCTTCCTCGTGCCGGGCCTCACCATCGTCGTCCGGGACGAATTCGGACTCGGCGAGGGCGGCAGCAAGGGTGAGGAGTCGTTCCGCTTCGACGGCGGCATCAGCGAGTTCTGTGAGTACCTGGCCACCGACAAGCCCGTCTGCGACGTACTGCGCTTCTCCGGGCAGGGCAGCTTCAAGGAGACGGTCCCGGTCCTCGACGACCACGGCCAGATGACGCCCACCGAGGTCACCCGTGAACTCGGGGTCGACGTCGCCCTGCGCTGGGGCACCGGCTACGACACGACCCTCAAGTCGTTCGTGAACATCATCGCCACCCCCAAGGGCGGCACCCACGTCGCCGGCTTCGAGCAGGCGGTCGCCAAGACCGTCAACGAGGTCCTGCGGGCCAAGAAGCTGCTGCGCGTCGCCGAGGACGACATCGTCAAGGACGACGCCCTGGAGGGCCTCACCGCCGTCGTCACGGTGCGTCTCGCCGAACCTCAGTTCGAGGGGCAGACCAAGGAGGTGCTCGGCACCTCGGCGGCCCGCCGCATCGTGACGAACGTGGTCACCAAGGAGCTCAAGGCGTTCCTGACCTCCACCAAGCGGGACGCCGCCGCGCAGGCGCGTGTCGTCCTGGAGAAGGCCGTCTCCGCCGCCCGTACGCGCATCGCCGCCCGGCAGCACAAGGACGCGCAGCGCCGGAAGACGGCGCTCGAGTCCTCCTCGCTGCCCGCGAAGCTCGCGGACTGCCGCAGTGACGACGTCGAGCGCAGCGAGCTCTTCATCGTCGAGGGCGACTCCGCTCTCGGCACCGCCAAGCTTGCGCGGAACTCCGAGTTCCAGGCGCTGCTGCCGATCCGCGGCAAGATCCTCAACGTTCAGAAGTCGTCCGTCACGGACATGCTGAAGAACGCCGAGTGCGGCGCGATCATCCAGGTCATAGGGGCGGGGTCCGGTCGGACCTTCGACATCGACGCGGCGCGGTACGGGAAGATCATCCTTCTCGTCGACGCCGATGTGGACGGCGCGCACATCCGGTGTCTGCTGCTGACGCTGTTCCAGCGGTACATGCGGCCGATGGTCGAGGCGGGGCGGGTGTTCGCCGCCGTGCCGCCGCTGCACCGCATCGAGCTCAGCCAGCCCAAGAAGGGGCAGGACAAGTACGTCTACACGTACTCGGACCGTGAGCTGCGCGAGACGCTGCTCGAGCTGCAGCGCAAGAACGTGCGGTACAAGGACTCGATCCAGCGTTACAAGGGTCTCGGCGAGATGGATGCCGACCAGCTGGCCGAGACGACGATGGATCCCCGTCACCGCACGCTGCGGCGGATCAACATCTCCGACCTTGAGGCGTCCGAGCAGGTGTTCGACCTGTTGATGGGTAACGACGTGGCCCCGCGCAAGGAGTTCATCTCCAGCTCGGCCGCTACGTTGGATCGGTCCCGGATCGACGCGTAGGCGTCGGTCGGCGGTTGCCGGGCATTCTCGGACGGTGGCCGGCGCCGCCTTCCTGCCGGGCTGGGGTCCGGTGGGGTGGGCGAGCCGGGGTCCCGTGTGGGGGCGCGGTCCATCCGGTGGTGGGTCGGGGCCGTGCCGGTACGTCCGCCCGTTGCAGGTCCGGCGCTGTACGCCGCTGCAGGGGTGCCGTGAGCTGTCTGCCCGACCTGCCGCGGGCATCTGATGCAACCGGTACGGCTCCCGCCGCCGGAGGGCGGTTGCGGGTGCGTGCTGCCTCGGCTGGGGGCCGTCGTGGTGCCGGGTGAGACGGGCGGGTTGCACCTCGGTGGTGGCGGGTGCGCCGTCTCGGTCCGGTGCAAGCCCGTGCGCCGGGGGCTGGGTGCCGCGGGGGGTGGACCCGCGCGGGACGGTGTGCCCCGGGGCCAGGGGTGTCCACCTGTGGGTGGAGACGGGCGGGGTGGGGGATCCACCCTTGATCCACCCGGGGTCCGATCTGCCGGGGCGGCGATTTCCGTAGCGTCGGAGGCGTCGACAGCTCCCGCTGCCGGCAGTCGCTCTCTTCGCCCACGGAGGCCCGGATGTCGGGGCTTGTGTACACCTTGGCGGTCGTCGCCGTCGTCGTCCTGGTTGTCGTGCGCCAGTTCCGCACGAGCAGGATCGACACGGACAGGCGCTGGTGGATCGCGCCGGCCGTCCTGGCGTTCCTGGCTCTGCGCACACAGGGGCTCATCGACCCCCAGCACCGGATGGCGGCGGCCCTCCTGCTCGGTGCGGAGGTGCTCATCGGCCTGGCCATGGGCGCCGGCTGGGCGTGGACGTCGCGGACCTGGGTCACGCCGGACGGCGCCGCGTGGAGCAGGGGAACGAGAGCCACCGTGGCGGTCTGGGGCGTCGGCATAGGGCTGCGCGCCGGCCTGTACGGCGTCGGAGTCGCGCTCGGGATTCATCAGGACACCGCCGCGTTGCTGCTCGCCCTTGCCGCCACTCTGATCGTCCGTTCCGCGATCCTGGTCCAGCGGTCACGGCAGCTGCATCCGGCCGGGAGCGCGACGTACGGTGACCGCGTGGCCGGGGCGCCATGGAGGGAGCGCGTATGACGGGGAACGCGTGGACGAGCTGGCCCTCCCGTGAGGCGCTGTCCCGGGTCGGCGTGCCGAGGCCCCGACGGGTGCTGGCCTGGGCCGTGCGCCTGCTCGCTCTGGGCGCCCTGCTGTGGACGACGTTCACCGACGATCAGCTGGAGGGCTGGGGTGTCGTCGCGGCGGCTCTGGCCGTCGTACTGTGCGCCCTCGGCGCGTGGGGCTTCTTCCGCACGACGCTGGAGCACCGCCTGCTGCCCTCTCTGGGACTGTTCGCACTGCTGCTCATCCTCGCCACGGCGGCTCAGGCAACGGGCTTCCGGCTCCCGGCGGTCGTGCTGTGCTGTGCGTGTGCCGTCAGCGCCATCGAGCGGCTGCCCTTCGCCACCGCACTGCCCGCCACCGCCGTGGCGCTCACGGCGTATGCGGTGACCGCCAACGACGACTGGCCGGCGACTGCGGCGACTGCAGGTGGGCTCGCGCTGGCCGGGTATGTCCTGCGGCTCGACGCCGAGGCGCGCGGCGGGGCTCTGCGGCTGCTCGCCCAGGAGCGGGCGGCGCGCGTGGCCGAGGCGGAATCGGCCGCGCTCGCGGAAAGGGCCAGGATCGCGCGGGAGATCCATGACGTGCTCGCGCACAGCCTGTCCGCGCAGCTCGTGCATCTGGAGGCGGCGCGGCTGTTGATCGAGCGCGGGGCAGACCAGGAGCGCATTCTCGAACGGGTGGTGGCCGCGCGGGGGATGGCCCGGGAGGGCCTCGCCGAGACGCGGCAGGCGCTCTCCGCACTTCGGGGTGAGATGTCGCCGCTGGAGGACTTCCTGAGCGAACTCGTCGCGACGGAAGAAGGTGCGGACGTCACCGTGACGGGTGAGCGTCGACTGCTGCCGGCGGAGGCCTCGCAGGCGGTGCGCAGGGTCGCACAGGAGGCTCTGACGAACGTGAGAAAGCATGCTCCGGGCGCCAAAGTCCACGTTCACCTGGGCTATGGAGACCATCAGGTGCGGCTCGACGTCAGGGATTCGGGTGCTCCGCCGGGGGAAATGAGCGGTTCCGGCGCCGGATACGGTCTGCTGGGCATGCGGGAGCGTGCCGAGTTGCTGGGCGGTTCGCTGGAGGCCGGACCGCAGGAGGAGGGGTTCGTGGTGACGTTGAAGGTGCCTCTATGACGGGGGAGTCGGGGCGGAGGCCGGCGCGGGTCGTGGTGGCGGACGACCAGACCGTGGTGCGCGAGGGCATCGTCATGCTGCTGGGGCTGCTGCCCGGCGTCGAGGTCGTCGGCGCGGCGGGGGACGGTGACGAGGCCGTGGCCCTCGTCGCCGAACTGGCCCCGGACGTCGTCCTGATGGACCTGCGGATGCCGCGGTGCGACGGAGTCGAGGCGACCCGGCGCATCAGGTCCGAGTACCCCGGCACCCAGGTGGTCGTCCTCACCACGTTCGCGGACGACGACTCGTTGTTTCCCGCGATCAGGGCCGGCGCGCGGGGTTATCTCACCAAGGACGCGGGCGGGGACGAGATCGTGCGGGCCGTGGAGAATGTGCTGTCCGGCGAGGCCGGACTCTCGCCCAGCATTCAACGGCGTCTGCTGGAGCGGCTGTCGCAGCCCGAGCCGGAACCGGCAGGGCCCCCTGAAGCGCCGGACGGGCTCACCACCCGGGAGGTGGAGGTGCTGGTGCTGATCGCCGAAGGCCTCTCCAACCAGGAGATCGCCCGCAAGCTGCATGTGTCCACGGCGACCGTGAAGACCCACATCAACAACCTGTTCGCCAAGACGGGGCTCAAGGACCGTGCCCAGGCGGTGCGCTACGCCTATGGAAAGGGGCTCGTGCGGCCACCGCTGAGGTGAGTCACCTGATGGAGTGAAGACCGCGGATTGAAGAGTCCGGGATCTTCCCGTTCTGCCCATCCTTGGGCATGCAGTCAAGGAACGGTCGTCCCCGCCTGCGCGGGGAGGGTCCTGAGAGTCCGTCCGAGGACCACGAAGGGCGTCAACGTGTCCCCGCCCAGGCGATGGAGACCCATGACGTGGGCTACGACGACCCCTGGTACGACGCTCTGGCGTCCGGCTGGGGCGAGTTGGACGGCACGGGCGCGCCGGCTCCCGTCGCGTCTTCCGCGAGCCGGGAGGACGAGCGCAGGGCCCGCGGTGCGGCCGACGTGTATCTGGAGGTGCAGCGCAGCGCGGCGTTCCAGGAAGTGCGCAGCCGCTACCGGAGGTTCGTGATCCCGGGTGTCGCCATGTTCCTCGCCTGGTACGTGGGCTACGTGGTCACCGCGACGTCCGCGCCGGGGCTCATGGCGCGTCCCGTGGCGGGCGCGGTGAACGTGGCGATGCTCGCGGGACTCGGACAGTTCCTCACCACGTTCCTGTTCACCTGGGCCTACGCGCGGCACGCGCGCCTGCGTAGGGACCGGGCCGCTCTCGACCTGCGCTGGGACACCCAGGAACTCACACGCAGCGCCGGGGGTGGACAGCGGTGACGGGACACCACCAGGCGTTGGCGCTGCTGCTGTTCAGCGCGTTCGTGGCGGTGACGCTGGGGATCACGACGTGGGTGAGCCGCAACCGCCATGGTTCGGCGGAGGAGTTCTACGCCGGCGGTCGGCTGTTCTCGCCGATGGAAAATGGTTTTGCCATCTCGGGCGACTACATGTCGGCCGCATCCTTCCTCGGCGTCACAGGACTCATCGCACTCTTCGGCTACGACGGGCTGCTGTACGTCGTGGGTTTTCTCGTGGCCTGGCTCGTCGTGCTGTTCCTCGTCGCCGAACTGGTGCGAAACTGCGGCCGGTTCACGCTGGCCGACGTGGTGGCGGCGCGGATGAGCGAGCGGCCGGTGCGGATCGCGGCCGGAACCTCCTCCGTGACCGTGTCCGTGCTGTACCTGGTGGCGCAGATGGTCGGCGCAGGCAGCCTCGTCGCCCTGCTGCTGGGAGGAACGAGCGAAGCGGCGCGGAACTGGACGGTGATCGGCGTCGGCGCGCTCATGGTGATCTATGTGTCGATGGGAGGCATGCGGGCCACCACGTGGATCCAGATCGTCAAGGCGGTCATGCTGCTGGGCGGCACGGTCGCGCTGACGGTGCTCGTGCTGGTGCGCTTCCACGGGGACTTCGATCAACTGCTGCGCACGGCGGCCGCGCGCAGCGGGCACGGCGACGCGTTCCTGGCCCCGGGACTGAAGTACGGCGGGAACTGGACCGCGCGCTTCGACTTCATCAGCCTCGGGCTCGCCCTGGTCCTCGGCACGGCGGGGCTGCCGCACATCCTGTCCCGCTTCTACACGGTGCCGACGGCACGGGCGGCCCGGCGCTCCGTGGTCTGGGCGGTCGGACTCATCGGTGGCTTCTACCTGATGACGATCGTGCTCGGCTTCGGTGCGGCGGCGATCGTCGGGCCCGAGGCGGTCCGCGGGTCGAACGCCGCCGGCAACACCGCGGTGCCCCTGCTGGCCCTGAATCTCGGCGGCGGCGCGGCCTCCACGGGTGGAACGGTTCTGTTCGCGGTCGTCGCGGCGATCGCCTTCGCCACGATCCTCGCCGTCGTCGCGGGCATCACGCTCGCCTCCTCGGCGTCCGTGGCCCACGACCTGTACGCCTCGGTCAGACGTCGGCGTGCGAAACCGCGCAGTGAGGTCGCCGTGGCACGCGCCGCGGCCGTCGGCATCGGCGTGGTGGCGATCGCGCTGGGACTGCTGGCCCGCGACCTCAACGTGGCCTTCCTGGTGGGCCTCGCCTTCGCGGTCGCCGCCTCGGCGAACCTGCCGGTCCTGATGTACTCGCTGTTCTGGCGCAACTTCACGACACGCGGGGCGGTATGGGCCGTGTACGGCGGCCTGGTGCCGGCGCTGCTTCTCGTGGCGCTGTCCCCGGTGGTGTCGGGGAGCCCCGAGTCGTTGTTCCCGGGCGTGGACTTCCAGTACTTCCCGCTGCAGAACCCGGGGCTGGTCTCGATTCCGCTGGGCTTCGTGGCGGGGTGGCTGGGCACGGTCACCTCGGCGGAGCCGCCGGACGAGGCGAAGCACGCGGAGACCGAGGTGCGGTCGCTGACCGGGGCCGGGGCGGTCTGAGGCGGAGGACGCCTCCGACGACGTACGACCGCCGGCGGCTCTTGCGGCCGACGTGAGGCGTCGGCCGTACGGCGCCTACCTGGGCGTCCGGCTCACGGTCACGGCGCCACCCAGGCGTAGCGGTGCTCGGGGCGCCCCGTGTCGCCGTACCTGAGCGTGAGCCGCAGCCGTCCTGCCTGTTCCAGGTGGCGGAGGTAGCGCTGGGCGGTGGAGCGGCTCAGTCCCGTCTCGGCGGCCACCTCGTGGGCCGACAGCGGATGGTCGGCGCGGTGCAGTACGTCGCAGATGAGGTCCGTGGTCGGTTCCGAGTGACCGCGGGGCAGTCCGGGCGGCGAGGTCGCGGGCGTGGTGCGCAGCGCGCCGAAGATCCGGTCGACCTGTTCCTGCCCCGCCGGGCCGCGGCCGCCGACCCGGTCGACGGTTCGGCGCAGGGCCGCGTACGAATCGAGCCGTGTGCGCAGGGCGGCGAAGGTGAACGGCTTGATGAGGTAGTGCAGGGCGCCGAGTCGCATCGCCGCCCGCACGGTGTCGACGTCGCCGGCTGCCGTGATCATGATGACGTCGGTGTGGTGGCCGCGTTCCCGCATCCGGTGGACCAGTTCGAGGCCCGTTCCGTCGGGCAGATAGTGATCGAGCAGGACCAGGTCGATGGGGGCGCGTTCCACGGCCGTCAGCGCCTGGGCGGCGGTGTGGGCGCGGGCGGCCACCCGGAACCCGGGAACCTTCCCCACGTACTTGGTGTTGATCTCTGCGACGCGGAAGTCGTCGTCCACGACCAGGACGTCGAGCATCGGGCCCCTTTCCGTCAAGGCCGGTCGAGCGGTGAGCCCGGCTTTCGGCTTCGCTGTTGTGGCGCGAGCAAAATGAGCACAGCCGACTCTTGCAAGCAGAAGAAGGCCTTGCGCCCGGAAGACTGGTGCTGTGGCACGCACCACACGATGCCCGGGGGACGGTCCCGAGAGCGTCGAGAGGGTGCTCAAGCCGTTCAACCCGAACATCAGGAACGCCGACATCGACCTCGGCGCCACCTGCACCGGGGGTCGTCGAGGAGGCCGCAGGTCGGCCGGCCGAGCGCCGACTCGGCCGGAGGGGTTCCTCGTCGGCCGTCCTAGAGGCGGGTCGCCCAGACATAGCGGTGCTCGGGGCGGCCCGCATCGCCGTACCTGAGGGTCAGCCTGGCGCGCCCCGTGCGTTCCAGGAGCTTCAGATAGCGCTGGGCGGTCTGGCGGCTGAGTCCGGTCTCCTCCGCGATCTCCTGAGCGGACAGGGGGCCTTCGGCGTTCACCAGGGCACGGCGTACGAGTTCGGCGGTGGACGGCGAGTGCCCCTTGGGCAGATCGGGCTCGGAGCCGGTCGAAAGGGCGCCGAAGATCCGGTCGACCTCGGCCTGTTCGGCCTCGCCGCCGCCGTCGAGGGTGCGGCGCAGATCCGCGTACGCCTCCAGCTTGGCGCGCAGCCCCGCGAAGGCGAACGGCTTGACCAGGTACTGCAGCGCCCCCTGCCGCATCGCTGCCTGCACGGTCGCGACGTCCCGGGCCGCCGTCACCATGATGACGTCGGTCTGGAGGCCGCGCCGCCGCATCTCCTGGACGACCGCGAGCCCGGTCTCGTCCGGGAGGTAGTGGTCCATGAGGACCAGATCCAGCCGCGGCAGCGTCTCCAGGCGGTGCAGCGCCTCCGCGGCGGTGTGCGCCTCGCCCGCGACACGGAAGCCGGCCACCTTCTGCACGTAGGCGGCGTTGACCCGCGCGACGCGGATGTCGTCGTCCACCACCAGGACCTCGATCATCGCGACTCCTCCTCGGCGGTCAGGGGGGCGGCCTCGTGAGAGGGGCCCGGCACGATCGGCCCGTCGTGGTCCGGAATCGACGCGGAGCCCGGTTCCGGCTCGTGAACCCACGGCAGGACCGGCCCCGGTTCCGGACCCGACGGGCCGGACCGTCCGGGTCCCGGCGCCGTGCGGGGCTCGGTGAGCGCCTCCGGCAGTACGACGGTGAACTCCGCGCCCCCTCCGGCGGCCTCCGCCACCTCCGCGCTGCCGCCCTGCCTCTCGGCCAGCCGGCGCACCAGGGGCAGACCGATGCCGCGCTTGCCGTGTGCCGGGGGCTTCTTCGTGGACCATCCGTCAGTGAAGATCAACTGCCGCCGTTCGGCCGGGATCCCGGGTCCGGTGTCCCGCACGCGCAGCACGGCCGTACGGCCCTCGGTGCGCAGTTCGACCTCCACGCGCGCGTGGGGCGTGCCCGCCACGGCGTCCAGGGCGTTGTCGACGAGATTCCCCACGACGGTGACCAGCCCCCGGGGATCGATCAACCGGTCCGGCAGCAGCGTCCGGTCCGAGATCCACAGCGCCACCCCGCGTTCGGCGGCGACGGTGGCCTTGCCCACCAGCAGAGCGGCGAGCAGTGGATCGTGGATCTTCTCGGTGACCTGTTCGGCCGTCGCCCGGTGATCGCCGACCACTTCGCCGACGAATTCCACGGCGTCGTCGTACATCTCCAGTTCGAGCAGTCCCAGGAGGGTGTGCATGCGATTGGCGTGTTCGTGGTCCTGGGCGCGCAGCGCGTCGATGAGGCCGCGCGTCGAGTCCAGTTCGCGGCCCAGCTGCTCCAGCTCGGTGCGGTCGCGCAGGGTCGCCACCGCGCCCCCGTCGTCGGTGGGCATCCGGTTGGCGACGAGGACGCGCTGGCCCCGGACGGTCAGGAGATCGGTGCCGGTGACCCGTCCGGCCAGGACGTCGGTGGTCCGGCCCGGCCCGAGCGTGTCGTCGAGCGGCTGTCCGATGGCCTCCGCGCCGAGCCCGAGCAGGCGCTGGGCCTCGTCGTTCAGGAGCCGCACCCGGCCGCCGCGGTCCAGGGCGACGACGCCCTCCCGGATGCCGTGCAGCATGGCCTCGCGCTCGGCGAGCAGCGCCGAGATGTCCGAGAAGGCCAGGTCCCGTGTCTGTCGCTGCACTCTGCGGGAGATCAGATATGCGGCCAGCGCGCCGACGGCCATGGCCCCGCCGGCGTACGCGAAGAGGCCGGGGATCGCGTGGATCAGCCGGGCGCGCACGCTGTCGTACTCGATGCCGACGGAGACGGCGCCGACGATGTCGCCTGCGGCGTCGCGCAGCGGCACCTTGCCGCGGGCCGAGCGGCCGAGGGTGCCGGTGTCGATCTGCATGACGTCCTCGCCGGCCAGGGCCTGCCGGGGGTCGGTCGAGACGACGCCGCCGATCTGCGTCGGGTCGGTGTGCGACCAGCGCACGCCCCGCATGTCCATCACGACGACGTACTCGGCTCCGCTGGCCTTCCGGATGCGTTCCGCCTCGCGCTGGACGGGACCGTCGACCGAGGGGCGCGTCGACCGCAGATCCTCGGCGATCTGCGGCTGGGCCGCCGTGGTCTGCGCGATCGCCAGCGCCCGCCGCATCGCCTGGTCGTCCAACTGCTCGCCGAGCGGGGCGAGGAAGAGCCCGGTCGCGAGCACGGCGACTCCGGCGGCGATCGCCACCTGCATCAGCAGCACCTGCGAGAACATCCGCCGCGGCAGACCGAGGCGAAGGCGTCGCGCGGGGGGAGTGGAGCTCATGCCTACGACGGTACGGGGGCGGAAGGGGGAGGCCGTAGGGGGTGTGGCGGGGATCTCGTGGGAGGACCTGGCGGCGGCTTGAACCTCCGGTTCCGGTCACACGGTGTGAGCAGCGGCTCCGGGCCTCGCCACGCGGCCTTTCGGAGTGACTTCATCGTTGAACGGCCTCGCGAGCTGTAGGCTGCCCCCACCTGCTGCGGAATCAGCCCTACGCAGGCGCGTAGGGCTGCGAATCCCCACCGGGACCAGCGGTCCCTTCATGAGCATCCGTGGGCCCACTCATGAGCTTCACTGGACGCAGGAGAGGCCATCCGTGCTTCTGCCGCTCCGACTCCGGCACGGAGAACACCGCGAGCACGCAGCGTCCGGGGCGCACGCGCAGGCCCGTCCTTCGAACGACTTAGGAACGGACTTGAAGATCGTGCGTCGAGTCGGCGCCTCGCCCCGGGAGCGCGGCAGCGCGACGGGCCAGACGTGCCCCGACATCTTCGAACTGAGCGACGGGAACTTCGCCGTCATCGGCACCGAAGCCACCAGCGCCCTTGACCATGAACTGCCACCCGACGCCGCTCGCGCGGACTATGAACGGATCGTCGTGATCACTCGCGAAACCTTGGTGCGGGCGAAGGCCGACATCCCGGACGCCTGACTCCGATGCCGACACGAGCCCGGCACCCGGAGTTCCGGGCGCCGGGCGAAGCAGTCACGCCGCCGCAGGAACCCGCTGAGGCGCCGGCTCGCCGACGTACCGGGCAGCCGGCCTGATGATCTTCGAGTCCTCCGCCTGTTCGAGGATGTTGGCGCTCCAGCCGACCACGCGGGCGGCAGCGAAGGTCGGCGTGAACATCTCCCGGGGCAGCCCGCACAGCTCCATGACGACGCCCGCGTAGAACTCCACGTTCGTGTGCAGTTCCCGGCCCGGCTTGAGTTCGGCCAGGATCGCCTCGACCTGGCGCTCGACCTCGACCGCGAATTCGACCAGGGGCCCGCCGAAGCCCCGGGCGATGTCCCGGAGCATGCGGGAACGGGGATCCTCCGTCCGGTAGACGGGGTGGCCGAAGCCCATGATGCGATCGCCGGCGAGGACGCGTTCACGGATCCAGGAGTCGATGCGGTCCGGCGTACCGATGGCGTCGAGGGTGTCCAGCGCGCGGCTGGGCGCGCCGCCGTGCAGGGGTCCGGAGAGCGCGCCCACCGCACCGACCAGGCAGGCCGCGACGTCGGCTCCCGTCGACGCGATCACCCGAGCGGTGAAGGTCGACGCATTGAATCCGTGGTCGATGGTGGAGATGAGGTACTGCTCTACGGCCCGGGCGCGCGTGTCGTCCGGCTCCGAACCCGTGAGCATGTAGAGGTAGTTCGCCGCGTACGAGAGGTCTTCGCGCGGCTCCACGGGATCGAGTCCCCGGCCCAGGCGGTACAGCGCCGTGAGCAGGGTCGGGACGGCCGCGGAAGCCGCGAGGGCGTCCGCGCGCCGCTGTTCGGCACCGATGTCGTACACCGGCCGGAACCCCAGGGACGCCCCGAGCAGTGACAGGGCGGTGCGCATGCCGGCGAGGGCCCCGCTGCCCGCGCTGGCCGCGGCGATGGCGGGCAGCGCCACGCGCACCTCGTCCGGCAGGCGTCGCAGCGCCGCCGTGCTCGCGGTGAAGGCGGCCCGCGTTGCCGGATCGGGCAGCGCACCGTGCACCAGCAGATGCCAGACGTCCTCGAAGCGGCGGGTCTGCGCCAGCTCGACGGCCGAGTACTGGCGGTAGTGGTAGAAGCCCTCCAGCCCCCGGACGTCCCCGAGCGAGGTGTCGGTGACGACGACACCCGCAAGACCTCGCGGGACCTCGACAGGGCTGGAGGCCGCAGCAGTGGCCCGGTTGTTCGACATGATTCCTCCCTGGACTTGATTCGACTGTCCATGCTTGACTCTATCCGTGTCAATATTGATCGAATCAATGTAAATCAATGCCGTCGAGATGCGGATACGGTGACGCCATGAGGGATCAGGAGCCGTCGGCACACATGCCCGGCGACGCGGGGCAGCGGCTCAGCACCAGGGAGACCGCCGCGCTGCTCGGCGTGAAGCCCGAGACCGTGTACGCCTACGTGAGCCGGGGTCAGCTCAGCAGCCGGCGTGAGCCCGGGGGCCGCGGAAGCACGTTCGACGTCAGGGAGGTCGAGGCGCTCGCCCGCCGCAACAGGAGGGAGGCGGGCGGGAGTTCGAGCACGGCAGGCGAGTTCTCCGTCCGCACCCGCATCACCCTGATCGAGTCGGACCGGTACTACTTCCGGGGCGTCGACGCGACCGAACTCGCCGCGCGGCACTCCTACGAAGAGATCGCCGAGTGGCTGTGGACGGGGCAATTGCGCCCCGGCGTCACCTTCACCGCCCCGGGGAGCTCCGTCGTCCCGGCACGCCGCGCCGTCGACGCGCTGCCCGAACACAGCAGCCCCACCGACCGGTTGCGGGTCGCGGCGATCGCCGCCGCGGCCGCGGATCCCCTGCGCTTCGACCTCTCCGAAGGCGCGGTTCTGGGCACCGCGCGCGCCCTCATCCCGACCCTCGTCGCCGCGCTGGCGCCGCTGCGTCACGACCATCGCGACCAAGGGCCACTGGCCCGGCGGCTGTGGGCGCGCCTCACCGAACGCGCCCCCGACGAGGCGTCATTGCACGTCCTCGACACGGCGCTCGGGCTGCTCGTGGACCATGACCTCGCCGCCTCGACCCTTGCCGTGCGCGTCGCCGCTTCGGCACGGGCCCATGCCTACGCCGCCGTCTCCGCGGGCTTGGGCGTTCTCGAAGGGCCTCTGCACGGGGCGGCCAGCGGGCTCGCGCACCGGCTGCTCCTGGAGGTGCTGGACCGGGGCACCGCCGTCCCGGTGATCGCCGACGAGTTGCGCGCCGGGCGCCGCATCCCGGGGCTCGGCCACCGGCTGTACCCGGGTGAGGACCCACGCGCCCGTGCCCTGTTCGCTCTCCTGGAGGAGGTGCCGCACGCCGCTCCGGCCCTCGCCGCCGCCCGGGACATCACGCTCACCGCCGCCCGGCACACGCCCCTGCACGCCAACGTCGACCTTGCCCTGGCCGTCCTGACAGTCGCCTCCGGCATGCCGTCCACCGCGGGCGAGACCGTTTTCGCCGTCGCTCGCACGGCCGGCTGGATCGCGCACATCCTGGAGGAGTACGAGGAGCGACCGCTGCGCATGCGGCCGAGCGGGCACTACGTGGGTGCGCGACCGCCCCAGCCGCTGCCCGGCGCGTGAGCGCACGGCGCCTACGGAGGCACGGGCGTACATCCCACGCCCTTTGTGCGCCGGGTAGGAATGCGTGCGCCGGGTATGACGTCTATGCGCTCCTTTTCGCGCCGCCCGAAGCCATTCGAAGGAAGTCAGGTTAGGCTCACCTCTGTGAGTACGTGCACCACCGCGTCCCGGGAGCTCGACGAGCCCCTCGCGGGCACCGCGGCCACCGCGAAGACCTGGCTGCTGCTGGAGCAGCCGGGACCCTGGGGTGCCAAGGCGCTCACCTCGAGCCACCTGGACCCCGCGCTCGGCCGTGCGCTCGAAGCAGCGGCCGACGGCACCGGCGTACGCATCGCGCTCATCCGCCGTCCCGGCCGCCACGCCGACTGCGGCACGCCTGCCGAGCGCCAGGTGTACGCGGCTCACACGGTCCCCGGGAAAACGTGGCTGCACGAAGCCTCGGTGTCGGATCCGGAACGCCTGCTCGACCTCGACTTCACCGCGCTCGGCAGGGGAGAGCACCACACCTTCGACTCCGCTCTGCGGGGCGGCCCGCACACCGCCGGTCCGCTCGCGCTCGTCTGCACCAACGGCAAGCGCGACCGCTGCTGTGCCGTCCTCGGCCGCCCGCTCGCCGCAGAGCTCGCCGCGTCGGGGGTCGACGGCGCCTGGGAGGTCACCCATCTCGGCGGCCACCGCTTCTCGCCGACGCTGCTCGTCCTGCCGTTCGGATACGCGTACGGACGGGCCGGAGCCCACCACGTCAAGGAGGTCCTCCAGGGCGTACGGGAAGGACGCGTCGTCACCGAAGGGTGCCGGGGCAGTTCCGCATGGGAGCGCCCGGCCCAGGCGGCCGAGCTGGCGGTGCGCGGAGCGACCGGTGAACACGCCGCGGACGCCCTGACCGTCATCCGGACGGACGGAGCCGCACCGCGCTGGGAGGTGACCGTCGCCCACGTCGACGGACGTCTGTGGCGGGTCGTCATCGCCATGGGCGCGTCCGAGCCGCCCCGTCAGGAGAGCTGCGGTTCGGCCCTCGGGTCCCCGGCCCGCATGGACGTCGTGACCGTGCGCGAACTGCAGCGGACGGATCTGCCCGTCCTGCACTGATCCCGCCGGCTCCGCTTGCGGCGCGGCCGGTTCGGCGGTCCGTCCGGAGTCCGGCGTTCGGCTCGGGGCCGACGGGCGCTCGGCTGTCGCGCTCCCGTGGAGCTGTCGCCGGTGGCGGGTCACTCCTCCGGCGGTTGTCCGATGACCCACCAGACGTCGAGGTCTCCGTCGTCCTGTTCCTCGACCTGGACCAGGTCGTCCATGTTCTGGACCAACTCGTCCATCATCTTTCCGAGTTCGGCCTCCTTGGAGGAGCTGGGCAGGCTCTCCCGGTGGTGACGCGTCGCCGCCCAGTACTCGCGGAAGATGTGATTGCGGCACATCACCCTCAGGTGCCCGTACAACTCGGGCAGGTTGAGCGCTCCGATGCGGTGGAAATACAGGGCGTTGACGTAGAGGGCGTTCGCAAACAGGTACTGGCGCTGCTTCTCGGCGGGAATGGCGTTCTCGTAGGTGTCCAGGACAGCGGCGAGGGCCGGATCCGCCATGGCCTTGCACAGCAGGTCGAAGTGGAGCCGGTGCTGCTCGGCGAGGACGGCGCGCCTGCGCTGCCGTGAGCTTCGCTCCGCGACGGCATGCGCGGCGAACGCAAGCTTCGTCCTGGTGGCGGAACCAAGCCTCCGTATCCCGGAACTCTGTGTGGCCATGTCAACCCCCGAATCAGGCGACCGTCCGCCGGTCGTCGGGTGTGGGGCGACAGGGAGCGGACCGGCGAGCGATGGGCGGCGCTTGCCGTCTCCCAGTTTTGCCGAGCGGCTCTGATCGGCAGGGAGGCGGAGAGGAGGCGCACGGAGGGATGTGCGGGTTGCGTTTCCCGGCGCCATGCCCAACGTGTGCCCCGCGAGCGCTGCTAACAATCGTTCACTTCGCGGCGATTCCTCCCACTCGTATCCTGGATCGGCATTCGTTTCGCGCACACAAGCCGGTCCACGAGCCGGTGCACGCTCAGGTTCAGAGAGGGCGCATGTTGAGTCAGTCGAGTGGGTCGAGCCCGCAGATCCCGGTCGTCGTGCTCGCCGGCTTCCTGGGTTCCGGCAAGACCACCTTGCTCAACCATCTGCTGCACCACAGCGGAGGCAGCCGTATCGGCGCGATCGTCAACGACTTCGGGGCGATCGAGATCGACGCCATGGCCGTGGCCGGAGCGCTGGGCGACTCCACCGTCGCCCTCGGGAAGGGATGTCTCTGCTGCGCCGTCGACTCCAGCGAGCTCGACGACTATCTGGAGCGGCTCGCCCGGCCCTCGGCCGGTATCGACGTCATCGTCATCGAGGCGAGTGGGCTCGCCGAACCGCAGGAGCTCGTGCGGATGGTGCTGGCCAGCGAGAATCCGCGGGTGGTCTACGGCGGGCTCGTCGAGGTCGTCGACGCCGCCGAGTTCGATGCCACCCGCGCCCGGCACCCCGAGATCGAGCGGCACCTCGCCCTCGCCGACCTCGTCGTCGTGAACAAGCTCGACCGGGCCGGGGTGCGGCAGCAGGCCGGACCGCCCTCCGACGGCAGCGGCGGCGCCGGCAGTGGCGGCAAGGGCGACGGCAGGCGTCCTGACACCGGGAGCCCGCACGGCGACAATCCTCTCGCCGACACGTACGGCGCGAGCAGCCACGACGACAGGACCCGCCTCCGCGAGGCCAACGACATCCCCGAAGGCGTCTCCGACCCCGTCGAGCGCGTCCTCCGGGTCGTCCGGGACCTGGCCGGCTCCGCCGCCGTCGTCCCGGCCGCCTTCGGCCGCATCGATCCCGAGTTCCTCTTCGACTGCCGGCCGACCGAGGAGCGCATCGGGCAGCTGTCGTTCGACGATCTCCACGAGGACGGGCACGGAGAGGGGGAGGGCGACCACCACGGAGGTCATCTGCACTCCGCCTACGAGTCGCTGTCCTTCACCTCCGAGGTCCCGCTCGGGCCCCGCCGTCTGATGGACTTCCTCGACAGCAGGCCCGAGGGGCTGTACCGGATCAAGGGGTACGTGGACTTCGGCGCCGCCGATCCGCACAACCGGTACGCGGTACACGCCGTGGGGCGGTTCCTGCGCTTCTACCCGGAGTCCTGGTCCGGCGCCGGGGAGCGGCTGACCCAGCTCGTGCTCATCGGGTCCGGCATCGACACCCGCGCCCTCGGCAAGGAACTGGAGGCATGCAAGGAGGACGCCCCGCACGCCGACGAGCACAGCATGTGGGGCGTCCTCCGCTACGTACAGGAGCGCGGTCCCGAGGAGTGACCCGGAGCCGCACCGGTCGGGGCTACACCGGTCCGGCCACCACCGCCACCGTCTTCGCCAGGGACACGCCCGAGCCGTCGCGGCGCGGGTCCATCTCGGGCAGCTCGGCCGGCATGCCGGTCTTCTGCGCCGCACGTGCGGGCGCGGGTCCGGCCCAGGCCAGCGACAGGCAGTCCTCGCCCTTCAGGAAGCGCTGGCAGCGCACGCCGCCCGTGGCGCGGCCCTTGCGCGGATACTGGTCGAAGGGGGTCAGCTTGGCGGTCGTCTGGACCGAGTCGTCCAGGGTGCCGCGCGAGCCCGCCACCGTGAAGACGACCGCGTCCGCCGCCGGGTCGACCGCCGTGAACGAGATCACCTTGGCGCCGTCGGTGAGCTTGATGCCCGTCATGCCACCCGCGGGTCGGCCCTGCGGGCGGACGTGGGCGGCCTGATAGCGCAGCAGTTGGGCGTCGTCCGTGATGAAGACCAGGTCCTCGTCACCGGTGCGCAGCTCGACGGCGCCGACGATGCGGTCGCCCTCCTTGAGCGTGATGACCTCCAGTTCGCCCTTGTTCGACGGGTAGTCGGGGACCACGCGCTTGACGACGCCCTGCGCCGTGCCGATCGCGAGGCCCGGCGACGACTCGTCGAGCGTCATCAGGCAGACCACCGTCTCGTCCGACTCCAGGGACGGCAGGAACTCCGAGATGGGCGCGCCTCCGGAGAGGTTGGGCGCCGAGGCCGAGTCCGGCAGCTGCGGGAGGTCGATGACGTTCAGGCGGAGCAGGCGGCCGGAGGAGGTGACCGCGCCGATCTCGCCGCGGGCCGTCGCCGGGACCGCGGACACGATCACGTCGTGCTTGGTCCGCCTGCCGTCCGCGTCCTCCCCGAAGGGGTCGCTGTTCGCCGTGCGGGCGAGCAGACCCGTGGAGGACAGCAGGACCCGGCAGGGATCGTCCGCGACCTGGAGCGGAACCGTGGCGGCGGGGGAGCCGGCGGACGCCAGCAGCACCGTGCGCCGGTCGGTGCCGAACTTCTTGGCCACCGTGGCCAGTTCGCCGGAGACCAGCTTGCGCAGCTCGGCGTCCGATTCCAGGATGCCGGTCAGTTCGTCGATCTCGCCGTTGAGCCGATCGCGCTCGGTCTCCAGCTCGATGCGGTCGAACTTGGTGAGCCGTCGCAGCGGGGTGTCCAGGATGTACTGCGTCTGGATGTCGCTGAGCGAGAACCGCCCGATCAGGCGCTCCTTGGCCTGGGCGGAGTTGTCGCTGGAGCGGATCAGCCGGATGACCTCGTCGATGTCGATCAGGGCGATCAGCAGTCCGTCGACGAGGTGCAGGCGGTCGCGCTTCTTGGTGCGGCGGAACTCGCTGCGGCGGCGTACGACGTCGAAGCGGTGGTCGAGGTAGACCTCTAGCAGTTCCTTGAGGCCCAGGGTGAGGGGCTGGCCGTCGACCAGCGCCACGTTGTTGATGCCGAAGGACTCCTCCATCGGCGTCAGCTTGTAGAGCTGTTCGAGGACGGCCTCGGGCACGAAGCCGTTCTTGATCTCGATGACCAGGCGCAGGCCGTGCGCACGGTCGGTGAGGTCCTTGACGTCGGCGATGCCCTGCAGCTTCTTCGCGCCGACCAGGTCCTTGATCTTGGCGATCACCTTCTCCGGGCCCACGGTGAAGGGGAGTTCGGTGACGACGAGGCCCTTGCGGCGCGCGGTCACGTTCTCCACGGCCACCGTGGCGCGGATCTTGAAGGTGCCGCGGCCCGTCTCGTACGCGTCCCGGATGCCGGAGAGGCCGACGATGCGTCCGCCGGTGGGCAGGTCGGGGCCCGGGACGTGCTTCATCAGCGTGTCCAGGTCGGCGCCCGGGTGGCGGATCAGGTGGCGGGCGGCCGCGATGACCTCGCCGAGGTTGTGCGGCGGCATGTTGGTCGCCATGCCGACGGCGATGCCCGAGGCGCCGTTGACCAGGAGGTTCGGGTAGGCCGCCGGGAGGACGCCCGGCTCCTGCTCCTGCCCGTCGTAGTTCGGGGCGAAATCGACGGTGTTCTCGTCGATCGACTCCGTCATCAGGGACGTCGCGTCGGCCATCCGGCACTCGGTGTACCGCATGGCGGCGGGCGGGTCGTCGTTGCCCAGGGAGCCGAAGTTGCCGTGGCCGTCGACCAGGGGGAGCCGCATGGAGAAGGGCTGCGCCAGCCGCACCAGCGCGTCGTAGATCGACGCGTCGCCGTGCGGGTGGAGCTTACCCATGACCTCGCCGACGACGCGGGCGCACTTCACGTACCCGCGGTCGGGGCGCAGGCCCATCTCGTTCATCTGGTAGACGATGCGGCGGTGCACGGGCTTGAGGCCGTCACGCGCGTCCGGCAGGGCCCGGGAGTAGATGACCGAGTACGCGTACTCGAGGAAGGAGCCCTGCATCTCGTCGACGACGTCGATGTCGAGGATCCTCTCCTCGAAGTCGTCGGGCGGCGGGGTCTTCGTGCTGCGGCGGGCCATCGCTGCTGCGGCTCCTTCACCAACATGAACGGGATCTGACGCGCACCATTGTGGACCGCCCCACCGACAACGCGGACCACGACCCGTCCTTAACCGTTCCCGGCCGGACCCGCGGCCCGCTCCCGGAGGGCCCTGCGAGCCCGCCTCCGGGCCCCCGCCCGACCGCCGGCGAGCCGTCCGCGGGCCGCGTCAGCAGGGACCCGGCGCCCGCTTCGGCAGCGACCCGCCGACCGCTTCGGAGGCAAGCCGCCGCCTCCCCGGAAGCGGCCGGTCGGCCGCCAGGGAAGCGACGGTCCGCCCTCGGAGGCGCCCCGTCCCTCCCTCGCAGGCGACCCGCCCGCCCCTCGCGAGGTCAGGCCCCCTTCGCGCGGCGCACCCGGCCCGTCCGCGTCGCACAGCAGTCCGGCCGCCGGACACGGAAGTCTCGCTGTGGGCGTAGGAGGTGCGGGAACTTCGCCAGGCGTCTGCGCGCTTGCATACAGTGGCAGGACCGACTGGAATTCCGCAGTTTCGCCATCGAAGGGACGTACATGCCCATGGGTCACACGGCCACAGCTGAGGCAGGCTCCGGCGGCCTGACAGCGACCGAGCACCGCCTGGCCAACGGCCTGCGCGTGGTGCTCTCCGAGGACCACCTGACCCCGGTCGCGGCGGTGTGCCTCTGGTACGACGTCGGCTCGCGCCACGAGGTCAAGGGACGTACCGGCCTCGCCCACCTCTTCGAGCACCTGATGTTCCAGGGCTCGGGCCAGGTGAAGGGCAACGGCCACTTCGAGCTCGTACAGGGCGCGGGCGGCTCGCTGAACGGCACGACGAGCTTCGAGCGCACCAACTACTTCGAGACCATGCCCGCCCACCAGCTGGAGCTCGCCCTCTGGCTGGAGGCCGACCGCATGGGCTCGCTCCTCGCGGCGCTCGACGAGGAGTCCATGGAGAACCAGCGGGACGTCGTCAAGAACGAACGCCGGCAGCGCTACGACAACGTGCCCTACGGCACCGCCTTCGAGAAGCTGACCGCCCTCGCCTACCCGGAGGGCCACCCGTACCACCACACCCCGATCGGGTCGATGGCGGACCTGGACGCGGCCACCCTGGAGGACGCCCGCGCGTTCTTCCGCACCTACTACGCGCCCAACAACGCCGTCCTGTCGGTCGTCGGGGACATCGACCCGGAGCAGACCCTCGTCTGGATCGAGAAGTACTTCGGATCCATCGCCGGGCACGACGGGAAGCCCGCCCCGCGTGACGGCTCCCTGCCGGACGTCATCGGCGAGCAACTGCGCGAGGTCGTCGAGGAGGAGGTCCCGGCCCGCGCGCTGATGGCCGCCTACCGGCTCCCGGAGGACGGCACACGCGCGTGCGACGCGGCCGACCTGGCGCTCACCGTCCTCGGCGGGGGCGAGTCGTCCCGCCTGTACAACCGGCTCGTGCGCCGCGACCGCACCGCCGTGGCGGCCGGGTTCGGCCTGCTGCGACTCGCCGGGGCACCGTCCCTGGGCTGGCTCGACGTGAAGACGTCGGGCGACGTCGAGGTCCCGGTCATCGAGGCCGCCGTCGACGAGGAGCTCGCCCGGTTCGCCGAGGAGGGCCCCACCACCGAGGAGATGGAGCGCGCCCAGGCCCAGTTGGAGCGCGAGTGGCTGGACCGGCTGAGCACCGTCGCCGGCCGCGCGGACGAACTGTGCCGGTACGCCGTCCTGTTCGGCGACCCGCAGCTGGCCCTGACCGCCGTGCAGCGGGTCCTGGCCGTCACCCCCGAGGAGGTGCAGGAGGTCGCCAAGGCCCGGCTGCGCCCCGACAACCGCGCGGTGCTCGTCTACGAGCCCGTCGCCGCCGAAGAGGCGCAGGCTGCCGAAGCCACCGACGAGGACGAGGAGTCGGCCAAGTGACCGAGCTCGCGACCATGGAGTTCCACCCCCAGCCGCAGGCCGGCGAGGCCCGGCCCTGGGCGTTCCCGGCACCCGAGCGCGGCACGCTCGACAACGGCCTGACGGTGCTGCGCTGCCACCGCCCCGGCCAGCAGGTGGTGGCTGTCGAGGTGCTCGTCGACGCGCCCCTGGAGGCCGAGCCCGCGGGCCTCGATGGTGTCGCCACGATCATGTCCCGCGCCTTCTCCGAGGGCACGGACAAGCACTCGGCCGAGGAGTTCGCCGCCGAGCTGGAGCGCTGCGGCGCCACCCTCGACTCGCACGCCGACCACCCGGGCGTGCGCGTCTCGCTCGAAGTCCCGGTCTCCCGGCTGCCGAAGGCGCTCGGCCTGCTCGCCGACGCGCTGCGGGCACCGGCCTTCGCGGACAGCGAGATCGAGCGCCTGGTGCGCAACCGGCTGGACGAGATCCCGCACGAGACCGCCAACCCGGCCCGCCGTGCCGCCAAGGAGCTCTCCAAGGAGCTGTTCCCGGCCGACTCGCGCATGTCGCGCCCGCGCCAGGGCACCGAGGCGACGGTCCAGAAGATCGACGCGGCGGCCGTACGCGCCTTCTACGAGAAGCACGTCCGCCCCGCGACCGGCACCGCCGTGGTGGTCGGCGACCTCACCGACCTCGACCTGGACGCGCTGCTCGCCGACACGCTCGGCACCTGGACCGGCTCGACCGCCGAGCCGCGCCCGGTGCCGCCGGTGACCGCCGACGACACGGGCCGGGTCGTCGTCGTGGACCGCCCCGGAGCCGTCCAGACGCAGCTGCTCATCGGACGCGTCGGAGCCGACCGGCACGACCGCGTGTGGCCCGCCCAGGTGCTCGGCACCTACTGCCTCGGCGGCACCCTCACCTCGCGTCTGGACCGCGTCCTGCGCGAGGAGAAGGGATACACCTACGGGGTGCGGTCGTTCGGCCAGGTGCTGCGCTCGGCTCCGGACGGCTCGGGCGCCGCGATGCTCGCCATCAGCGGATCGGTCGACACGCCCAACACCGGCCCGGCTCTCGACGACCTCTGGAAGGTGCTGCGCACCCTCGCCGCGGAGGGGCTGACGGACGCCGAGCGCGACGTCGCCGTGCAGAACCTGGTGGGGGTCGCCCCGCTCAAGTTCGAGACGGCGGCCGCGGTCGCGAGCACCCTCGCGGACCAGGTCGAGCAGCATCTGCCGGACGACTACCAGGCGACGCTGTATCAGCAGCTCGCCGCGACCGGCACCGTGGAGGCCACGGCGGCCGTCGTGAACGCCTTCCCGGTCGACCGTCTGGTGACCGTCCTGGTCGGCGACGCCGCGCAGATCGCCGAGCCCGTGCGGGCCCTCGGGATCGGTGAAGTGAGCGTCGTACGGGCCGAGTAGAGCCGCGTGGACGCAGGGACCCCGGTGACCGATGAGTCGCCGGGGTCCCTGCGTTTGCCCGCCGTCCATCGGGGATTCCGCGCGCGCTTACCCGAGTTCGTCCGCGTTATGTCCGTATTGCTAGGAGGCGGCCCTTCTGCCCTGTGGCGTGCACTACAAAAACCCCGATCCGTTTGTCGATCGAAAGACGCCCCCCTTAGCGTCAATCCGGCTGTTCGTCAGGCAGTGCGCCGCGCCCGCGGCACCGGGCAGTCATCGCCGAGTCCCCGTACGGCGCGAGCCAGGGGAGCCGGGGACCCATCGCAGTCCCTGGGGTGAATCGGGCGCCCTTCCCGCAAGGGGGCCCGTAGGAGACCTTCCTGCTCCGAACCCGTCAGCTAACCCGGTAGGCGAGAGGGAAGGAAAGGAACAGCCCCTACATGGCGTTCACCCGTGCCACCGGGAAGCATCGTCGTCCCAGCCGGATCACGCGCACGACCAAGAGTGCGGCAGGCGTGGCGGCGCTCACCACCACCGGTGTCATCGGAACCCTGGCCGCCCCCGCGTTCGCAGCGGAGGCCTCGGTCCAGCAGACCGGATTCACCCAGGCCGTCACCATCGGCGACACGGTCGCCGAGCAGATCGACGCGCAGGCCGCCGCCCAGCAGCACGCCGCCGAAGAGGCGGCGGCGCTGAAGAAGGCCGAGGAGGCCGCGAGGAAGCGGGCCGTGGCCGAGGCCAAGAAGGAGCGCGAGGCGAAGGTCCGTGCCGCCCGCGCCGCCGAGCGCAAGCGCCTCAACACGTTCGTCTCGCCGATCTCCGGCTCCTACGTCTCCACCGGCTACAAGACCGGCGGCAGCCTCTGGTCCTCCGGCAGCCACACCGGCGTGGACTTCCACGCCGCCTCCGGCACCGTGGTCCACGCCGTCGGTTCCGGCACCGTCGTGACGACCGGCTGGGGCGGCGCCTACGGCAACCAGGTCGTCATCAAGATGCTCGACGGGACGTACACCATGTACGGCCACCTGTCGTCCATCAGCGTCACCCAGGGGCAGACCGTCACGCCGGGCCAGCAGATAGCCCTCTCCGGTTCCACCGGCAACACCACCGGGCCCCACCTCCACTTCGAGGCCCGTACGACGGCCGAGTACGGCTCGGACATCGACCCCGTCTCCTACCTCCGCTCGCACGGCGTCAGCCTCTGACCCGCGTACGACTTCCGAAGACCCCGGCTCGACGAGCCGGGGTCTTCGTCGTTTCGAACGGGCGTCTGTCCAAAAAATATCCCTGGATTCCGGTCCGCCATCGGAAATTCCGTCCCGCTGCAATAGAGTCACTGAACAGGTGTCAATCGACCGCGTTTCGCGAGGATTAAGGCGGAGGTCCGCTCATGCGCATTCCGGCGCACTCGGTGTGCACGGCGATCCGTGATGACATCGTCGCGGGTGTCTACGAGCGCGGCAGCCGACTGACCGAGGAACTCCTCGCCCGCCGCTACGGCGTCTCGCGGGTCCCCGTGCGGGAGGCCCTGCGCACCCTGGAGGCCGAGGGGTTCGTCGTCACCCGGCGGCACGCGGGCGCGTGCGTGGCGGAGCCCACCGAGCAGGAGGCCACGGACCTCCTGGAGATGCGGATGCTGCTGGAGCCCCTGGGGGCCGCGCGGGCCGCGCAGCGGCGCACCGAGGCCCACCTCAAGGTGCTGCGGGGCCTGGTCAGGCTGGGCCAGGAGCGGGCCAGGAGGGGGCACAGCGAGGATCTGCGCTCACTGGGGGGCTGGTTCCACGAGACGCTCGCGCAGGCCTCCGGGAGCCCGGCGCTGACCTCGACGCTGGCCCAGCTGCGGCACAAGATCGCCTGGATGTACGCGGTCGAGGCACCCGCCGACCCCGCGGACTCGTGGGCCGAGCACGGCGGCATCGTGGACGCCGTCGCACGCGGGGACAGTGAACGGGCGCGCGCGATCACCGCGCTGCACACCGAGCGCGCCGGCTCCGCGCACCGCTTCCGCTTTCCCGGTGGGGGAGACCTGGCGGACCGCCGCGACCGTGTGAGGACTTCGCAACATCCCGTAAACATGTCGAGCCTGCGGCATTAACACGAACGCCGTATACAAAGAGGGATATCCGGCGGAGGTCTATTTCCGCTGCCGCTTTTCTCGCGCGCCCGGAATTCCTGGGCGTGCCTTTTTCGTATGCCCGTGACGAGGTGTGCGGGCGGCGTACGGGAAATGCCCCCGAGGCGCGGAGCGAGGCGCAAAACGGCGGAGCCGCGTCGACCGGTCGGGGTCGACGCGGCTCCGCCGCACGCGAGGTGTCCGAAGGCGTCAGACGGTCTCGGGAAGCTCGTCGAGGCCCTCGGCGACCAGCTTGGCCAGACGGTCGAGGGCCGCGTCCGCGCCCTCCGCGTCGGAGGCGAGGACGATCTCCTCGCCGCCCTGGGCGCCCAGGCCGAGGACCGCGAGCATCGACGCGGCGTTGACGGGGTTGCCGTCGGCCTTGGCGATCGTCACGGGGACGCCGGAGGCCGTGGCCGCCCGGACGAAGATGGAGGCGGGGCGGGCGTGGAGGCCCTCGGCCCAGCCGACGTTGACGCGGCGCTCAGCCATGTGATGCTGCCCTTCGAGTGTTTCAGGGTTGTCTAGACCAGTGTCCCATACGGTGGAGCGTGCCCGGGGCGGACCGTGGGCCGGACCCGGGCGGACTCCGCCACCAGGTTGTCCCCGAAGCAGCCGCCGGACATGCCCTCGGGGGGTGTCGAGCCCCCCCAGCCTGCCCCGCGACGTTGTCCGACGCGAGCCGTACGCTGGGGCCCATGCAGACCTCGTCGGACCGGCACGAGTACCCCGCCCACTGGGAGGCCGACGTGGTGCTGCGCGACGGCGGCACCGCGCGCATCCGGCCCATCACCGTCGACGACGCCGAGCGGCTGGTCAGCTTCTACGAGCAGGTTTCGGACGAGTCGAAGTACTACCGCTTCTTCGCGCCCTACCCGCGGCTCTCCGCCAAGGACGTCCGCCGCTTCACCCACCACGACTTCGTGGACCGGGTCGGCCTCGCGGCCACAGTGGGCGGCGAGTTCATCGCCACCGTGCGCTACGACCGCATCACCCCCGACGGCCTGCCCGCCAACTCCCACCCGGCGCCCGCGGGCGACGGGCGGGACGCGCCCCCGCCGTCCGTCGCCGACGAGGCCGAGGTCGCGTTCCTCGTGCAGGACGCCCACCAGGGGCGCGGGGTCGCCTCGGCCCTGCTCGAACACATCGCCGCGGTGGCCCGGGAGCGCGGCATCCGCCGTTTCGCCGCCGAGGTGCTGCCGGCCAACAGCAAGATGATCAAGGTGTTCACCGACGCCGGCTACCGGCAGAAGCGGAGCTTCGAGGACGGCGTCGTCCGGCTGGAGTTCGGCCTGGAGCCCACGGACCGCTCGCGCGCCGTGCAGTGGGCCCGGGAGCAGCGGGCCGAAGCCCGGTCCGTGCAGCGGCTGCTCGCCCCCGGCTCGGTGGCCGTCATCGGCGCGGGCCGCACACCCGGCGGAGTGGGCCGCAGCGTCCTCGACAACCTCCGCGACGCCGGTTACACGGGCCGCCTGTACGCCGTGAACAGGGCGCTCGACGAGAAGGAGCTGGCCGGGGTCCCGGCCCACCGCTCCGTCCGCGACATCGCCGAGCCCGTCGACCTCGCGGTCGTCGCCGTCCCCGCGGACGACGTGCCCGAGGTCGTCGCCGAGTGCGGCGAGCACGGCGTACAGGGACTCGTCGTCGTCTCCGCGGGCTACGCCGAGAGCGGCCACGAAGGCCGCGAACGCCAGCGCGAGCTGGTCCGCCAGGCGCGTACGTACGGCATGCGGATCATCGGACCCAATGCCTTCGGGGTCATCAACACCTCGCCCGAGGTGCGGCTCAACGCCTCGCTCGCGCCGGAGATGCCGCGCGCCGGACGGATCGGCCTGTTCGCCCAGTCCGGAGCGATCGGCATCGCGCTGCTGTCCCGGCTGCACCGGCGCGGCGGCGGCGTCACGGGTGTCACCGGCGTGTCGACCTTCGTCTCGTCCGGCAACCGCGCGGACGTCTCCGGCAACGACGTGCTCCAGTACTGGTACGACGACCCGGACACCGACGTCGCCCTGATGTACCTCGAATCCATCGGCAACCCGCGCAAGTTCACCCGGCTCGCCCGGCGGACCGCGGCGGCGAAGCCGCTCGTCGTGGTCCAGGGCGCGCGGCACGGCGGAGCGGCCCCCCAGGGGCATGCGGTACGGGCCACCCGGCTGCCGCACGCGACCGTCTCCGCGCTGCTGCGCCAGGCCGGCGTGATCCGCGTGGACACGATCACCGAGCTCGTCGACGCGGGACTCCTGCTGGCCCGCCAGCCGCTCCCGCTCGGCCCCCGGGTGGCGATCCTCGGGAACTCGGAGTCGCTCGGGCTCCTCACCTACGACGCGTGCCTCGCCCAGGGGCTCCGCCCGCTGCCGCCGCAGGACCTGACGACCGCGGCCTCGGCGGACGACTTCCACGACGCGCTGGCCCGCGCGCTGGCCGACGACTCCTGCGACGCCGTGGTGGTGACCGCCATTCCGGCGGTGGGGGAGACGTCGGCGGCCGACGAGGCCCTCGCGGAGGCACTGCGCTCCGCCGCCTCGGCGGCTCCGGCCAAGCCGGTGCTCGTCGTCCACGTCGAGCTGGGCGGACTCGCGGAGGCGCTGTCCGCCGCGGCGAGCACCGCCCCCCAGGCCGCCCCCCAGGGCACGGCCGAGCCCGCTGCCTCCCAGGGCCCCGCCCAGGCCGCTGCCTCCCAGGGCACGGCCGAGCCCGCTGCCTCCCAGGGCACCGCCCAGGCCGCTCCCTCCCAGGGCACCGCCCGGGCGGCCGGCGGATCAGGGCCGCCCGCCGCGCCCTCCGCCCAGGCCGGGCACGGCGAGACCGCGCGCCCGGCCGAGCGCGGGGCCGGCGCGGATGCCGTCGGCCCGAGTCCCCGGCTCATCCCGGCCTACCCCGCCGCCGAGCGGGCCGTCCGCGCCCTCGCCGAAGCCGTGAAATACGCGCAGTGGCGCCGCGACGCCGCCGAGCCCGGCAAGGTGCCCGAGTACGACGACATCGACGAGAAGGGGGCGGCCGAGCTGATCGACCGGCTGCTCGCCGACAGCGAGGGGCTCACGCTCGGCGCTGACGACACCTGCGCGCTGCTCGGGCGGTACGGGATCACGGTCCGCAGGGCGCTGCCGGCCCCCACGCCCGACGACGCGTCCGAGGCGGCCCGCACCCTCGGCTACCCGGTGGCCCTCAAGACCACCGCCCCGCACCTGCGCCACCGCGCCGACCTGGGCGGCGTCCGGCTGGACCTGGCGGACGAGGAGCAACTGCGCCGGGCGTACACCGAGTTGACGGAGTTGTTCGGCACGCCGGAGGAGCTGCGGCCGGTCGTCCAGGCCATGGCGCCCCGCGGAGTCGACACGGTCGTCCGGGCCGTCATCGACCCGGCGGCCGGAGCCGTCCTGTCCTTCGGGCTCGCCGGGGCCGCCTCCCAGCTGCTCGGTGACACGGCGCACCGGCTGATCCCGGTCACCGATCGGGAGGCGACCTCGCTGGTGCGGTCCATCCGGACGGCGCCGCTCCTGTTCGGCTGGCGCGGCTCGGACCCGGTCGACACCGCCGCCCTCGAAGAGCTGATGCTGCGCCTGTCGCGGCTGGTCGACGACCACCCGGAGGTCGTCGCGGTCTCCCTGGAGCCGGTGGTCGTCGCACCGCGCGGACTGAGCGTCCTGGGCGCCACCGTCCGGCTCGCCCGGCCGCCCGCCCGGGACGACCTCGGCCCGCGCACACTCCCCGTCGTCTGAGCGCGCCCCGCCGCCGCTCACGCGGCCCCGCGCCGGACCGACACCCGCGAGCGGTGCCTCGCAGCCGGTGCACCCCCGTAGGATGGACGTCATGGCCAAGACCAGTACGACGACCCAGGGGCTGCGAGCGGCGATCGAGCGCAGCGGCTACTACCCGGCTCTCGTGGCCGAGGCGGTGGAAGCCGCCGTCGGCGGCGACGCCGTCAGGTCGTTCCTGGTCCACCAGGAGACGACCTTCGACGCGAACGAGGTCCGCCGGCACGTCACGGTGCTGGTCCTCACCGCCAACCGCTTCATCGTGAGCCACACCGACGAGCAGGCGGCCGACACCACCTCGCCGACCCCGTACGCCACGACGTCGACGGAGTCCGTGAAGCTCAGCCGGATCTCGTCGGTCGTGGTCAGCCGCGTCGTCGCGAATCCGGAGTCCTACGCACCGGGCACGCTGCCCCGCGAGGTCGTCCTGACCATCGGCTGGGGCGCGGTCTCCCGGATCGACCTGGAACCGGCGGCCTGCGGCGACCCCAACTGCGAGGCCGACCACGGCTACACGGGCAGCTCCACGGCGGACGACCTCAGCCTGCGCGTCAGCGAGGCCGGGGACGGCCCGGAGACGGTGCGCCAGGCCCTCGCCTTCGCGCAGTCCCTCTCCGAGGCGACCGCGGACATCACGCGCTGATGGCTCTGCCCGCCTGGGACCACCCGGAACCGCTCGCCCTCGACTCGGCGCCCGTCCCCGAGTACGGCTCCGGTTCGCTGGCCGACCTGCTGCCCACGCTCGCCGCGGGCATGGAGGTCCCCGGTGCGACCGCCGCCATACCGGAGCTGGCGCCGGCCGACCGCAACTGCGTCTTCCTGATCGACGGCCTCGGCTGGGAGCAGCTCAAGGCGCACCCGGACGAGGCCCCCTTCATGACGTCGCTGCTGGCGTCCTCCCGGGGAAACACGGGCCGTCCGATCACCGCCGGCTACCCGGCCACCACCGCGACCTCGCTCGCCTCGGTCGGCACGGGCCTGCCGCCCGGCGCACACGGTCTGCCCGGCTACACCGTGCGCAACCCGGACACCGGCGCGCTCATGAACCAGCTCCGCTGGAACCCGTGGACGGAGCCGGGCGTCTGGCAGCCGTACCCCACGGTCTTCCAGCTGGCGGACGCGGCGGGCGTGCACACGGCCCAGGTCTCCTCGCCCGGCTTCCAGAACACACCGCTGACCAGGGTCGCGCTCAGCGGCGGCACGTTCCACGGCCGGCTGACCGGCGAGGAGCGCATGGACTTCGCGGCCGAGCAACTGGCCGCGGGCGACCGCTCCCTGGTCTACACGTACTACGCCGAGGTCGACGGCAAGGGCCACCGCTTCGGCATCGACTCCGACCCCTGGCGCGGCCAGCTGATGTACGTCGACCGGCTGGTCCAGCGCCTCGCGGAACAGCTCCCGCCGCGCACGGCCCTGTACGTCACCGCGGACCACGGCATGATCGACATCCCCTTCGACGAGCAGCACCGCATCGACTTCGACGAGGACTGGGAGCTGAGCGCCGGGGTCGCCCTGCTGGGCGGCGAGGGCCGCGCCCGCCACGTCTACGCGGTGCGGGGCGCCGAGGCGGACGTCCTGACCTGCTGGCGCGAGGTGCTCGGCGAGCAGTTCTGGGTGGCCTCCCGCGACGAGGCCATCGCGGCGGGCTGGTTCGGCCCGCACATCGACGAGCGGGTGTACGGGCGGATCGGCGACGTGGTCGCGGCGGCCCGGGACGACGTCCTGCTCATCGCCTCCGAGCGCGAGCCGAAGGAGTCGGCCATGGTCGGCAACCACGGTTCGATGACCCCCGTCGAACAACTGGTCCCGCTCCTCCAAGTACGCTCCTGAGTCGTCCGCCGATCCCCGCCCCCGTACCCCCGCCCTTCCGCCGAAAGGTGCTCAACCCGCCATGCCCGAGCTGGTGTTCTTCTCCGGAACCATGGACTGCGGGAAGTCGACACTGGCTCTCCAGATCGAGCACAACCGCTCCGCACGGGGACTGCAGGGCCTGATCTTCACGCGTGACGACCGCGCCGGGGAGGGCAAGCTCTCCTCCCGGCTCGGCCTGGTCACGGACGCCGTGGAGGTGGCGGCCGACCAGGACGTGTACGCGTATGTGGTCGACCATCTCTCGCAGGGCGGCCGCGCGGACTACGTGATCGCGGACGAGGCGCAGTTCCTGGCACCGGACCAGATCGACCAGCTGGCCCGCATCGTGGACGACCTCGCCGTCGACGTCTTCGCCTTCGGCATCACCACGGACTTCCGCTCCAAGCTCTTCCCGGGCTCGCAGCGCCTTGTCGAACTGGCCGACCGGGTCGAGGTCCTCCAGGTGGAGGCCCTGTGCTGGTGCGGCGCCCGCGCCACGCACAACGCCCGCACGATAGGCGGCGAGATGGTCGTGGAGGGCGCCCAGGTGGTGGTCGGCGACGTCAACCAGTCCGACGCGGTCGGCTACGAGGTCCTGTGCCGCCGCCATCACCGGCGCCGCATGACGGCGGCGACCGCCCGCGCGAGCGCCCTCTCCCCGGACGTCCTGCCCATCGGCTCCGCCTGACACCGGTCCCGCCGCACGACACCTGATCCGGCGCCGCCCGCCGCCGCACGACACCGGTCGCGGCGGCGCGCCCGCCGGGCCCGTCGGGGCCGGGTCTGCTCAGGACGCCGTGTGGAGCACCGAGAACACCGCGCCCTCCAGGTCCGCCACCGTGGCCAGGCGGCCGTGGGCCGAGTCGTGCGGCGGCTTGAGCACCTGACCGCCCAGCTCGACGACCCGCACGACGGCCTCCTCGGTGTCGGCCACCTCGAAGTACGTCAACCAGTGCGCACCCCGGTCGCGGGGCAGCGCCCGCCCCACTCCGTGGATGCCGGCCACCGGGCGGCCTTCGAGGTGGAGCGTGACGTAGTCGAAGTCGGCGGAGACGACTGGCTCCAGCTCGAAGCCGAAGACACCCTGGTAGAACTTGGCGACGCTCGCCGAGTCGCGGGTCAGCAGCTCGTTCCAGGCGGGCGTCCCCGGCACCCCGGTGATGCCGGTGCCCAGATGGGCCGCCGCCTGCCAGACGCCGAAGACGGCTCCCGTCGGATCGGACGCGATGGCCATCCGGCCGGCGTCCGCCGCGTCCAGGGGACCGACCCCGACGGTGCCGCCGGAGTGCCGCACCGTCTCCGCCGTCAGGTTCACGTCGTCCGAGGCGAAGTAGGGAGTCCAGGCGACGGGCAGTTCCCGGTCGGGCGGCAGCTGACCGATCCCGGCCACCTCGCGGCCGTCCAGGAGCGCCCGCGCGTACGGGCCGAGCTGCTGGGGTCCCGGCTGGAACTCCCAGCCGAACAGCGCTCCGTAGAAGTCCTGGGTCGCGGCCGTCCCGTGCACCATCAGGCTCACCCAGCAGGGCGTGCCGGGCGTGCGCCGAGCGTGCGTGGTGCCGTTCAGGCCGGCCGACCCCCATGCCTCGGTCATCGTCACTCTCTTCTCGGCCCCTTGCGGTGGCCGGTCGACTTCCGCCAGTGCATGCGCGTACGTCAGCCAGGTGCATGCACGCCCCGTGCCGATGTTGGCACCACCGGTCGCGCCGAGCGCTCCGGCCGCGCCGCCGGGCGCCGTACTACCGCGAGAGGATGCCCGATATGCGGGCACTCATCCGTTTCCGCGACATGGTCGACCGGTGACCATCAGCTGTACAGCATGTGCTCGATCCCATACGCCTCGTGATCGGGGCTGTCCGGCGGAGCAGAGTAGCCGGACCTGGACGACGCGGCCACCCCGTGCGCGAGGATGGTGGCCATGAACGCCATCATCTCCGCCTCCGAACTCGCCGCCGAGTTGACCGGCCCGAACCCGCCGGTGCTCCTCGACGTCCGTTACCAGCTGGGCAGTCCGAGCCTGCGGCCCGAGTACGAGAAGGCGCATCTGCCGGGAGCCGTTTTCGTCGACCTGGAATCCGAGCTCGCAGGTCCGGCGGGTGCCGGGGGCCGCCATCCGCTGCCGGACACGGCGGTGTTCGGCGCGGCGATGCGGGCCGCCGGGGTCCGCGCGGACCGCGAGGTCGTGGTGTACGACGGCGGCCTCGGCTGGGCCGCCGCACGCGCCTGGTGGCTGTTGCGCTGGACGGGGCATGCGTCGGTGCGTGTGCTTGACGGCGGCCTCGCCGCCTGGAGCGGACCGGTGACCTCCGAGGTGCCGGAGCCGGCGCCCGGGGACTTCGTGCCCGCGCCCGGAGGGCTGCCGTTGCTGGACGCGGACGGTGCCGCCGCGCTCGCCCGCACGGGACTGCTCCTCGACGCACGGGCCGCCGAGCGCTACCGCGGCGAGGTCGAGCCGATCGATCCCGTCGCGGGCCACATCCCCGGAGCGGTCTCGGCGCCCACCTCCGAGAATCTGGCCGAAAGCGGACGCTTCCTGCCCGCCGAGGAACTAGCCGAGCGCTTCACGTCCCTGGGGGCGACGGACGGGACGGAGGTCGGCGTGTACTGCGGTTCCGGGGTGTCGGCCGCCCAGCAGGTCCTCGCGCTCGCGATCGCGGGCATTCCGGCGGCTCTCTACGTCGGCTCGTGGTCGGAGTGGTCCCGGGACGCGGCCCGCCCCGTGGCGGTCGGCCCCGACCCCCGGTAACGCGGGGTCCCGGGGGAAGAGCAAGGGGCCGCGCCCCAGCCGGGCGCGGCCCCTTCCACGTGGTTCTCCTCCTGTGTACGCCACGGTGCGACGCGACGTACGCGGGACTACTCCTGCTTCTTGCGCCGCGTGCCGAAGACGATCTCGTCCCAGCTCGGGACGGCCGCCCGGCGGCCCGGCCGGACTCCGTCGGCCTCGGCCTGGCGGTCGGTGGAGCCGACGAGCCGGTCGCGGTGGCTGCCGACCGACCGGGGCATGAGGACGTCCGCGTACGCCGATCCGGCGCCGGCCGAGGCCGCGGGAGCCGGCGGCTCCTCCACCTCGGGCTCGGGCTCCGGGGGCTCCTCCGTGTCGGGACGCTCGGTGGTGGAGGGGCGTTCGGGCACGACCATGTCGCCGCGGAAGCTGGGCACCGCCTCCAGCAGGCTGGTGAGCGAATCGCGCTCGCTCTCCTCGACCGGTTCGGCCGAGGGCAGGCTCGGCCGCTCCATCTGCCGGTCCAGGGCGCGGTCCAGCGGCCGGTCGCGCGGCAGCCGGGCGATCCGCGGCACGAACGGGAAACTGGGCTCGGGCGCCGCGAGGTCCTCGGACTCGCCGATCAGCGAGCGTGCTTCGTCGTCGACGGCCTGTACGAGCCGCCGGGGCGGGTCGTACGTCCAGCTCGCCGAGTGCGGCTCACCCGCGACGCGGTAGACCAGCAGCACTTCCCAAGTGCCGTCGTCACGACGCCAGGAGTCCCACTGGACGGTGTCCTTCTCGGCCCCGCGGATCAACAGCCGTTCCTGGACGGCCTCGCCGAGCTGGGGTCCGGCGTTCTCGCCGGGGCGGCGGACCGGAGTCTTCCGGGCCCGCTCGGCCATGAAGGCGCGCTCGGCGAGTACAGGTCCCTCGAAGCGGCGCACACGGTCGACGGGGATGCCGGCGAACTGTGCGACCTCCTCGGCGGAGGCGCCTGCACGTATACGCGCCTGGATGTCTCGCGGGCGGAGATGGCTCTCCACCTCGATCTCGATCTGGCCGAGGCGGGGACGGTCGCCGCGCACGGCGGCGCGGAGCCGTTCGTCAATCGGAAGCGTGTACTCCGTGCTGTCCGCAGCCTTCAGCACCAGCCGTGTGCCGTCATTGGAGACGGCCACGACACGCAGTTCGGGCATGGGGACCTCCCGGGTGGTGCCTGCCGACGTCACGTGCGTCGCTGCTTCCGCTAGTCGAGTGTGGCCTGCCCGGGTGCAGCCTGCCACAACCTTGCCGAGTTGCCCGGCGTGTCGGGCACGGGCCCGTGATCGCCGTTATGGCACGGTTACCTGTTCGCAACGCTAAGTGACGAACCTCATCACCCTGTGCAACGATCCCCCTCCCGGCGGTCCTGCAAGGCCCCGGACACCCTGGCGGGAGTCCGGACCCAGGGCTCGCAACAGTACTCCATTCGGGCCACCTGCGTGGATCGGCGCGCCGCTCAACTTCTGCTGGAGGCGCGGAGTTGGCCGTCCGAAGTGTGCCCTTCGTGCGCGCAAACGTGGCGCACTTCACGAAACGACCAGAAACGGAACCATTCGTTTCGCCCATACGTCCTTTTCCCGTGCAGTTGGACGACCAAGTACGGGAAAGGCAGGCAAGGTTCGGGAATGGGTGAGAAGCCGGATGCCCCGGAGGGGCCGAGGGGAAAGCGGGTGGACCTGAGTGTCCCGCAGGTCGCGGGGAGTGCCGTGGCCGCGGTGGTGGCGGCCAAACTCGCCTCGTACTTCGGGGTCTACGGGACGATCCTGGGCGCCGGGGTGGTGAGCGCGATCGCGACCTGCGGGGGCACGGTCTTCCAGCACTTCTTCAAGCGCACCGGCGAGCAGCTACGGGACGTGACCGTCCAGGGCCGGCCGAAACCGGTGCCGCAGACGCGGGCCGGGCTGCCGCGGCCCGGGGAACCGGTGCTTCCGGCGCACGAGTTCGGCGCGGGAACCGTCTACCGCGCCCGGGCCGGAAGCTGGAAGCGGCCCATGGTCGCCGCTGCGCTCGTCTTCGGCGTCACCATGGGCGGCATCACCACGTACGAGCTGGTGTCCGGCGACAGCTTCAGCGGCGGCGGAGCCACGACGGTGGGTGACGCTCTGTCAGGTCACAACAGGGCGCCCGCGTCGGACGGCACGCCCTCTCCGGATCCCTCGCCGACACCCTCCACCACGACGAACGGCCCCGCCCCCGGCGGCGGGACCCCCTCGCCGAGCGGTGACGGCGAGTCGGGCCGGACCCCGGCACCCGCTCCCGATCCCACCCGGAGCGCGGACCCGGACGCCGGCAGCACCGACGAGGAGCCCGGCGGCGCGGCCTCCACGCCGGCCCCGCAGTCCACCGGGGCTACGACCCCAGCACCCGACGCAAGTAGTCGTTCCCGAAGCGCCGATCCGGATCCAGCCGATCCCGCAGAGCGGTGAACTCGCCGAAGCGCGGGTAGACCTCGGCGAAGTACTCCGCGTCCCGGGTGTGCACCTTGCCCCAGTGCGGCCGCCCCCCGTGCGCCGTGAAGATCCGTTCGGCCGCGGTGAAGTACGCCTGGTAGGGAGTGCCCCGGAACATGTGGACGGCGATGTACGCGCTCTCCCGGCCGGACGCCGTGGAGAGCGTGATGTCGTCCGCGGGGGCGGTGCGCACCTCCACCGGGAAACTGACCCGCAGCGACGAGCGGTCGACCATCGCCTTCAGTTCCCGCAGCGTCTCGACCAGCGCCTCGCGCGGAACGGCGTACTCCATCTCCACGAAGCGCACCCGGCGCGGGGAGGTGAAGACCTTGTAGGGGATGTCGGTGTACGTCCGCGCGGACAGGGCGCGGCTGGAGACCTTCGCGACCGCCGGGATGGTGGCGGGCACGGCGCGGCCGAGCAGGTTCACCGCGTGGAAGACGCCGTTGGAGAGGAACTCGTCCTCGATCCAGCCGCTGATCCGGCTCACCGGCTTCTCGGGTCCCGCACTGCGGTTGTTGCGCTTGGTGTTGCAGTTGCCGGTGTGCGGGAACCAGTAGAACTCGAAGTGCTCGTTCTCGGTGAAGAGCGCGTCGAAGTCCGCGGTGACCCGGTCGAAGGTCATCGGCTCCTCGCGCGCCGTGAGCAGGAAGACCGGCTCCACGGAGAGGGTGATCGCGGTGACGATCCCGAGGGCGCCGATACCGATGCGGGCGGCGGCGAAGACCTCGGGGTTCTCCTTCTCGGAGCAGGTGAGGACCGAACCGTCCGCCAGGACCAGTTCGAGGCCCTTGATCTGGGCGGCGATCGAGGCGGAGTCGCGGCCGGTGCCGTGGGTGCCCGTGCTGGTCGCGCCGGAGACCGTCTGCTCCATGATGTCGCCCATGTTGGTCAGGGACAGTCCCTCGCGCGCGAGAGCGATGTTGAGGCGCTTGAGCGGGGTCCCCGCCTCGACGGTGACGGTGCCGGCCTCGCGGTCGATCGCGCGGATGCCCGTCAGCAGATGGGGGCGCACCAGCACCCCGTCGGTCGCGGCGGCGGCGGTGAACGAGTGCCCGGTGCCGACGGCCTTTACGCGGAGCCCGTCCGCGGCGGCCGCGCGCACGGCCGCGGACAGTTCCTCGACGGACGCCGGAGCGACCTCCCGGACCGGGCGGGCGGTGACGTTCCCGGCCCAGTTACGCCACGTTCCGCTCTTCCCGCTCGCTGTGCTGCTCATGGGTCCCTCCCCGCTGCGGAACCGGCCTGTTGAGCCGGCGATACCCGAGGAAACCCACCGCGACCGCGACGGCTCCGGACACCGCCGGAACCCCGTACCCGGCCTTCGCGCCGGCGGCGTCGATCACCCAGCCGGACACGGAGGAGCCGAGCGCGACCCCGACCGCGAGTCCGGTGCTCACCCAGGTCATGCCCTCGGTCAGTTTCGCGCGTGGAACGTGCTGCTCGATGAGGGACATCGTCGTGATCATCGTGGGTGCGATGGACAGGCCCGCAAGGAACAGCGCCACGGCCAGAAACAGCAGGTTCCCGACCAGTAGGAGGGGGATCATACTCACGGCCATCGCACAGATGCCCAGCAGCCACCGGCGTTCGGGCGCCCCCGAGAAGCGCAGCAGCCCGAACACGGCGCCCGCCACGCAGGAACCCGCCGCGTACAGCGCGAGGACCACGCTCGCGGCCCCCTTGTGGCCCTGCTCCTCCGCGAAGGCCACGGTGACCACGTCGACCGCGCCGAAGATGGCCCCTGTCGCCACGAAGGTGGCCACCAGGACCTGGAGTCCGGCCGAGCGCAGCGCCGAGCCGCGGGAGTGGTGCTCGTGCGGATGGGGCGCCGGTTCGGTGGCGCGCTGGGACGTCAGCCAGAAGACTCCGGCCGCCAGGAAGCACGCGGCCAGCAGCGGGCCTGCCTCCGGGAACCAGGCGGTCGACAGGCCGATGGAGATGATCGGCCCGAAGATGAAGCAGACCTCGTCCACCACGGACTCGAAGGAGTACGCGGTGTGCAGCTGCGGGGTGTCCCGGTAGAGGGCCGCCCAGCGGGCCCGGATCATCGCGCCGATGCTCGGCACGCAGCCGATGCCGGCCGAACACACGAACAGCACCCAGTCGGGCCACGCGTAGTGCGCGGCGAACAGCAGTCCGGCCGCCGCGGCGAGCGCGAACAGCGTGACCGGGCGCAGGATCCGGCGCTGCCCGTGGCGGTCGACCAGGCGCGAGACCTGAGGGCCCATCACCGCGGCGGCCAGCGCCATGGTCGCCGACAGGGCGCCCGCGAGTCCGTACCGGCCGGTGAGCTGGGAGATCATCGTGACGACGCCGATGCCCATCATCGACAGCGGCATCCTGCCGAGGAAGCCCGCGGCGGAGAATCCCTTGGAGCCGGGGGCGGCGAACAGGGCGACGTAGGGGCTGGGCACGAAGGGTCTCCGGGGATCCGGTAAGGCGCGAAGAAGGCTGATACAGCTTACTGGTTAGGTAACCCTAATGCACGCGCGCAAGCGGGCCGGGATCCCCGCTGTCGGAGGCGGGTGGCAGGATCGAGACATGCCAGACGCGCTCGATGCCACCCCCTACGACGCCCTGCTCCTGCTCTCGTTCGGCGGCCCGGAGGGCCCGGACGACGTGGTCCCGTTCCTGGAGAACGTGACCCGCGGCCGGGGCATCCCCAAGGAACGGCTCAAGGAGGTGGGGCAGCACTACTTCCTGTTCGGCGGGGTCAGCCCGATCAACGAGCAGAACCGTGCCCTGCTGGAGGCCCTCCGCAAGGACTTCGCCGAGCACGGACTCGACCTGCCGGTGTACTGGGGCAACCGCAACTGGGCGCCCTACCTGACCGACACCCTGCGTGACATGGTCACCGACGGTCACCGGCGCATCCTGGTCCTGGCCACCAGCGCGTACGCCTCCTACTCGGGCTGCCGCCAGTACCGCGAGAACCTGGCCGACGCCCTGGCCGCCCTGGAGGCCGAAGGCCTGGACGTGCCGAGGATCGACAAGCTGCGGCACTACTTCAACCACCCCGGCTTCGTACGCCCCATGGTCGACGGTGTCCTGAAGTCCCTCGCCGAGCTGCCGGAGGACGTGCGCGGGGGCGCCCATCTCGCCTTCACGACGCACTCCATCCCGGACGCGGCCGCCGACACCTCGGGCCCCGTCGAGGGCCACGGCGACGGCGGTGCCTACGTCCGCCAGCACCTGGAGGTCGCGCGCCTGATCGCCGACGCCGTGCGCGAGCAGACGGGCGTCGACCACCCCTGGCGGCTCGTCTACCAGTCGCGCTCCGGGGCCCCGCACATCCCGTGGCTCGAGCCGGACATCTGCGACCACCTGGAGGAGCTGCACGGCGCCGGGGTCCCGGCCGTCGTGATGGCCCCCATCGGGTTCGTCTCGGACCACATGGAGGTCCTGTACGACCTCGACACGGAGGCCACCGCCAAGGCCGGGGAGCTCGGCCTCCCGGTCCGCCGCTCGGCGACGGTGGGCGCCGATCCGCGGTTCGCCGCCGCCGTCCGCGACCTCGTCCTGGAGCGCGCCGCCGCCGAGAGCGGCCGGCAGGTGACGCCCTGCGCCCTCGGCGCCCTGGGCGCGAGTCACCGGCTGTGCCCCGTGGGCTGCTGCCCGGCCCGCGCCCCCCGCCCCGCCGCCGCGGGCGCCGACAGCCCCTACGCGTGAGGAACACCGTGACCGACACCGCGCACGACCGTCTCAAGGCGGAACTGCTGGAGCTCGCACTGGAGGCCGCCCACCGCGCCGGCCACTTCCTGCGCGACAGCCGCCCCCACGACCTCGGGGTGGCCGCCACCAAGTCCAGCGCCGTCGACGTGGTCACCGAGATGGACATCGCCTCCGAGAAGCTGATCACCGGCCTGCTCGCCGACCGCAGGCCGGACGACGGCGTGCTGGGCGAGGAGGGCGCCAGCGTCGAGGGCACCAGCGGTGTCCAGTGGGTGATCGACCCGATCGACGGCACCGTCAACTACCTGTACGACCTGCCCAGTTGGGCCGTCTCCATCGCGGCCCGCAAGGACGGCGAGACCCTCGTCGGCGTCGTGCACGCGCCGGTGCGGGGCGAGACCTGCCGCGCGGTGCTCGGCGGGGGCGCGTTCGTGAACGACCGTCCCGCGCGGGTCCGGCCCGCGCCGCCCGTCGGCCAGGCCCTGGTCGGCACCGGCTTCGGCTACCTCGCCGCCCGCCGGGCCCGGCAGGCGGAGGTCCTGCGGGAGCTGGTCCCCGAGGTGCGGGACATCCGTCGGGGCGGCTCGGCCGCGATCGACCTGTGCGACGTGGCGACGGGCCGCCTCGACGCCTACTACGAGCGCGGGCTCAACCCCTGGGACTACGCGGCCGGCGACCTGATCGCCCGCGAGGCGGGCGCCCTGACCGGCGGCCGCCCCGGGGAGCCCCTCTCGACCGAGCTGACCGTCGCGGCCCCGCCCGGCCTCTTCGAGGTCCTCCAGGCCCGCCTGGAAGAGCTCGGCGCCTGGCACGACTAGGGGGCGCCGGTTCGGGTCTCCGCGGACCCCGGGCGATCCGAACGGCACCCGCCGGCGGACGGCGCCGCACACGAAGCGGGGCCCCGGCACTGGATCGATGCCGGGGCCCCGCTCTCGTACGAAAGGATTCAGACGTGCGCGGCGCCGACCTGCACGCCGTGCTCGGCCGCCAGGCGGCGCAGGTCGTCCAGCTCTCCCTGCTCGACCTCCACGAGGAAGTCGTCGCCTGTCTCGCGAGCCCGCGTCAGGTCGGACTCGGTCGCCTGTATGCGCTGAAGAAGTCCTGCGGTGAATGCGTCCATGCTGCGCCCCCTCGTCCTGGGTCGTGGGTCGGTGGCACGGGGGTGTGCCGTTCGGAAGGGGCGATCACGTCTCCGGATGGGTGCCCAGCGCTACCCAGGGCCGGGCGGCGACGGTGCCGGACACCCACGCCCGCTCTGCGGAAGCGGTTGGACAACCACGAGGTGGCGTGCCACAAGCAGAGCGTGATCGCGGGGTGTAAAGCCGTCCTCCCCCCGCTTTCTTCCGCGGAAACCTGAACCGCACGAGAAAATCCCGCATCCCCGGGCCCCGCACCCGCCTTACAGCCGACTTATGGCCGAAAAGGGCAGGATGGATGCCTCAGCCCCCCATCTCGGCTGCGTTCGAGCGGGGGGACCCCCGTCAGACCCTGCCCGCGGGCGCCCGATCGGCGCTGCGCGGGTGGACAGAGGAAGGACAAGCGACGTGCGCGTACTCGTCGTCGAGGACGAGCAGCTGCTCGCCGATGCGGTGGCCACCGGACTGCGCCGGGAGGCCATGGCCGTCGACGTCGTGTACGACGGCGCGGCCGCCCTGGAGCGCATCGGCGTCAACGACTACGACGTGGTGGTCCTCGACCGCGACCTCCCGCTCGTCCACGGCGACGACGTCTGCCGCAAGATCGTCGAACTCGGCATGCCCACACGCGTGCTGATGCTCACGGCCTCCGGTGACGTGAGCGACCGCGTCGAGGGCCTGGAGATCGGCGCCGACGACTACCTCCCCAAGCCGTTCGCGTTCAGCGAGCTCACCGCGCGCGTGCGGGCGCTCGGACGGCGTACGAGCATGCCGCTGCCGCCCGTCCTGGAGCGGGCCGGCATCAAGCTGGACCCGAACCGCCGCGAGGTCTTCCGCGACGGCAAGGAGGTCCAGCTCGCGCCCAAGGAGTTCGCCGTCCTGGAGGTGCTGCTGCGCAGCGAGGGCGCGGTTGTCTCCGCCGAGCAGCTCCTGGAGAAGGCCTGGGACGAGAACACGGACCCGTTCACCAACGTCGTCCGCGTGACCGTGATGACCCTGCGCCGCAAGCTCGGCGAGCCCCCGGTGATCGTCACCGTGCCCGGCTCCGGTTACCGGATCTGACCCCCGTGGCCGCTCCCGCGCCCCCGACGGCGCCCCCCAAGCCCACCTGGGACCCGAGGAAGCCGCAGGCGCCGTTCCCGTGGCTGCGCCCGACGATCCGGATAAGGCTCACGCTGCTGTACGGCGGGATGTTCCTGATCGCCGGGATCCTGCTGCTGTCGATCATCTACCTGCTGGCCGCGCAGGCGCTGCACGAGGGCAGCGGCCAGTCCTTCCAGGTCACCGGCACCAACATCGACATCACCAGCACCACCTGCCCGCAGCTGGACGCGGTGGACACCAACGGCCAGCTGAACGACATTCTCAAGCAGTGCAACGCCGCCCAGCGCCAGCACGCGCTCGACGGTCTGCTCAGCCGCTCGCTGCTCGCGCTCCTCGGCCTCGCCGTGATCGCCTTCGCCTTCGGCTACGCCATGGCGGGCCGGGTCCTCTCGCCGCTCGGCCGGATCACCCGTACCGCCCGCGCCGTGGCCGGCTCGGACCTGTCCCGGCGCATCGAGCTGGACGGCCCGGACGACGAGCTGAAGGAGCTGGCCGACACCTTCGACGACATGCTGGAGCGGCTGCAGCGGGCCTTCACGGCGCAGCAGCGGTTCGTCGGCAACGCCTCGCACGAGCTGCGGACGCCCCTGGCGATCAACCGCACGCTGCTGGAGGTGCACCTGTCCGACCCGGGCGCGCCCGTGGAGCTGCAGCAGCTCGGCAAGACCCTGCTGGCGACCAACGAGCGCAGCGAGCTCCTGGTGGAGGGTCTGCTGCTGCTCGCCCGCAGCGACAACCAGATCGTCGAGCGCAAGCCGGTGAACCTGGCGGAGGTCGCCTCGCAGGCCACCGACCAGGTGCGGGCCGAGGCGGAGGCCAAGGGCGTGGAGATCCGCGGCGAGCGCGCGCCCGCGGTCGTCCAGGGCAACGGCGTCCTGCTGGAGCGGATCGCCCTGAACCTGATCCAGAACGCCGTGCGGTACAACGTGGCGGAGGACGGCTGGGTCGAGGTCACCACCGAGGTCCAGCACGGCCGCGCGGTCCTGGTCGTCACGAACACGGGGCCCGTGGTGCCGGCCTACGAGATCGACAACCTCTTCGAGCCCTTCCGGCGGCTGCGCACGGAGCGCACGGGCAGCGACAAGGGCGTCGGACTCGGCCTGTCCATCGCGCGGTCCGTGGCCCGCGCGCACGGCGGGCACATCTTCGCGGAGCCACGCGAGGGAGGTGGTCTCGTGATGCGGGTCACCCTGCCGATCTGAGATCATGTCGCCGACAACCGTCGATGTTCGCTTTGCGCGGAATTTTCGGGTCACCCGTCCGGGAGACCCGTGTGTGATCGATCACAAGCACGATTTTCTGGCCATATACTCTCCGTGATCATGGAGGCTGCCGGAAAGCCGGGAAAATCCGGGTTTTCGAGGGTCTTGATCACGGGAAGTACACGGTGAGACCGCTTTGAAGTGCGACATTCGGACCGTGTACGGTCCCCATCGCCATCCAAGCCGATCACTCCTGAGGAGTCCGGTTGGGTGTCGATTGAGTAACAGACCTTGATGTGAGGCAAAATCTCCGCCTCGGGTCGGGCACAAGTCCGGCCTCTCACGCGTTACGTGCGCTGGAGACACCGCAGACACCCAGAGGGGGAGAGCGACATGGCAACGGATTACGACACCCCACGCAAGACCGACGACGACGTCGACTCGGACAGTCTTGAAGAACTGAAGGCCAGGAGGAACGACAAGTCGACCTCCGCAGTGGACGTCGACGAGTTCGAGGCCGCCGAAGGCCTGGAACTGCCCGGCGCGGACCTCTCGAACGAAGAGCTGGCCGTCCGGGTTCTGCCCAAGCAGCAGGACGAGTTCACCTGCATGAGCTGCTTCCTGGTGCACCACCGCAGTCAGCTGGCCCGCGAGAAGAACGGTCAGCCGATCTGCCGCGACTGCGACTGAGGCAGGGTCGGCCGTGACTGGCTCGACCCCACCTTGGAAGCGCCGCTTCCACAGGACGGAAGCGGCCGACGGGCCGTCCAGCGGCTCTGAAGGCGCGCGTGACGACGGGCGAGGCTCTTCCGCATCAGGATCAGCCTCGCTCGAACCGGCGCCCGCCACCGACGGACTGCCGACCCCCGTGGAGACCCCTGCGCCCGCCGCCAGGCGCCGCGCCGCGGTCGTCCGGGACGGAGTGAAGGAAGGCGTCCGCAAGGGCGGCAGCCGGGCCAGGGCGGCCCTGGCCTATCTCGCCGACCGCATCATCGACATCGCCCCGCGCGTTCCCGTCCGGGACCTCGCGACCCTCCGCAAGCAGTTCCCGGGCCTCGGGCCCGAGCAGCTCGCGGACAAGATCGTCGCCGGCGCCGCCGCCGCGACGTCCACCGTGGGAGCGGGCATCGGAGCGGCCGCCATGCTGCCCGTGCCGCCCGCCATGCCCACCGAGATCGCCGCCGAGATCACCGGCGTCGCCGCGATCGAGCTGAAGATGATCGCCGAGCTGCACGAGGTCTACGGCGTACGGCCGCCGGGGAACCTGAAGCAGCGCAGCACCGCGTATCTGAACTCCTGGTCCGGGGAGCGCGGGATCGACGTGACCAAACCGTCGACGGTCAACGACGCGCTGGGCGGCCGGATGAAGCGCGAGCTGCGCCAGCAGATCATGAAGCGCATGGTCCGCGACCTGCCGAACCTGCTGCCCTTCATGGTGGGAGCCGCGGTCGGAGCGGTCATGAACCGCCGCGACACCAGACGCGTCGCGGAGCGCATCCGCAAGGATCTGCGCAAGGCGCAGGTGCCGTGGGACGCGCTGCCGGAGCTTCCGCCGCTGGAGCAGCCCGCGGATCCGCTGAGCCCCGAGAAGATCACCAAGGAGCTGGGCCCCTGAGCCGCGCAGGCAGACCCGTTCGGGTGCATGTGCGCCCGCGGGGAGGCCGGCGGCCGGGTCCTACCGGGCCGCCGTCCGTGCCGCTTCCAGCGCCGCCGCAAGGCGCTCCGGCTCCCGCGTCGACAGGTACAGGTACGGCGTCGGGTCCTCGGGGTCGGTGACCTCCACGCGCAGGGCCCTCGGGATGTACGCCCGCAGCAGCATGAAGGCGCGGGTGTCCGCCTTGTAGGTGCGCCAGGCCCGGGTCTCCTCCGGGTCCAGGACCTCGGCCGCACCGAGCGCCGCCACCGGGATCCTCGCTTCGCCCGCGATCAGGGAGTCGCCCACCACGCGGATGCGGACCGAGCCGTACGAGCTCGCCACGACCGCCGAGACCGCGGTGCCGCCGACCAGCCCGCCGAGCAGCGGCAGCGTGCCGAAGGGGAGCAGGATCAGGGCCGCCGCGATCCCCACCAGCAGGCAGATCAGCCACCAGCTGCGGGGTGCGGTGAGGCGTTCTTCGTACGGCGAGGCGGAGAGCTGCATGAAACCAAGCTTGGCACGGTGTCGGCGGTCGGCCGACGCGCGGGTAAGGTCTGCGCCTGTGAGTGGTACTTCCGCAGCTCTGAAGCCCCCGGCCGACGCCGTCGCGCCGGTGCGGCACCCCGACGCGCCCGCCCCGGGGGTGCTCCTCGGCGCGCACTACGGACAGTGTTTCGGGTGCGGTGAGGGGCAGGCCCACGGGCTGCACCTCGAAGCCCGCGCGGGGGAGGGGGTGCGGATCACGGCGGAGTTCACCGTGCGCCCCGCCCATCAGGGCGCCCCGGGCCTCGCCCACGGCGGCGTGCTGGCCACCGCGCTGGACGAGACGCTCGGTTCGCTGAACTGGCTGCTGCGCACCATCGCGGTCACCGGCCGGCTGGAGACCGACTTCGTGCGGCCCGTGCCCGTGGGCACCGTGCTGCACCTGGAGGCCGAGGTCGTCGCCGTCGCCGGGCGCAAGATCTACTCGACCGCCACCGGACGCATCGGCGGCCCCGAGGGGCCCGTCGCCGTCCGGGCGGACGCCCTCTTCATCGAGGTGAAGGTCGACCACTTCATCGACAACGGCCGGCCCGAGGAGATCCGGGCCGCCATGGACGACCCGGACCAGATCCGGCGTACCCGCGCCTTCGAGGTGAACCCGTGAGCCGTGACCCCGTGGACGTGCTGATCCGGCGCGTGGACCCGGATGTACCGCTGCCCGCCTACGCGCACCCCGGTGACGCCGGAGCGGACCTGCGGACGACCGAGGAGCGCGAACTGAAGCCGGGCGAGCGAGCCGTTCTCCCCACGGGGGTGTCTGTCGCGCTCCCGGAGGGGTACGCGGCTTTCGTGCACCCGCGTTCCGGCCTCGCCGCCCGCTGCGGTGTCGCCCTCGTGAATGCCCCGGGGACGGTGGATGCCGGGTACCGTGGGGAGATCAAGGTGATCGTGGTGAATCTCGACCCGCACGAGTCCGTGCGGTTCGAGCGCTTCGACCGGATTGCCCAACTGGTCGTCCAGCAGGTCGAGAAGGTCCGCTTCCACGAGGTCGCGGAGCTTCCCGACTCGGAGCGGGCCGCAGGGGGCTTCGGGTCCACCGGCGGTCATGCCGCCGTGGGCGGCGGGGCGGGTGGGAATCGATACGCTTCGGTCGTATCCGACCGGGAAGGACAGTGACGTGTTCGGACGTCGCAAGAAGGGCAGTGCCGCCGAGGACGCGGCGGGCGAGGCCGAGCAGGTCGTCGACGTCGCCGACACCGAGGCGGACGAAACGGAGCGGGAGCGCGTGAGGCTGGAGCCGGAACCGCGCCCCGACGGGCCCTGGGACGACTCTGAGGTGCGGGACCCGGCCGAGGGCCGGGTGGACCTCGGTGGTCTCTTCGTGCCCGGAGTCGACGGCATGGAACTGCGCGTCGAGGTCGCGGGCGACGCGATCGTCGCGGCCACCGTCGTCCTCAAGGACAGCGCGATCCAGTTGCAGGCCTTCGCCGCCCCCAAGCGCGAGGGCATCTGGGGCGAGGTCCGCGAGGAGATCGCCTCGGGCATCACGCAGCAGGGTGGTGTCATCGACGAGGTCGAGGGGCCGCTGGGCTGGGAGCTGCGGGCGCAGGTGCCGGTGCAGCTGCCCGACGGCACGGGCGGTTTCCAGGTCGTCCGGTTCGTCGGTGTGGACGGCCCCCGCTGGTTCCTGCGCGGAGTGATCTCCGGGCAGGGGGCGGTGCAGCCGCAGGCCGCGGGTCTGCTGGAGCAGATCTTCCGGGACACGGTGGTCGTCCGCGGCGAGGGCCCGATGGCCCCGCGCGACCCCATCGTCCTGAAGCTGCCGAACGACGCGCAGATGGTTCCCGAGGGAGTCCAGCAGGAGGACCAGGCCGGTTCCCGCTTCTCCGGCGGCATGGGCCAGCTGCAGCGCGGACCGGAGATCACCGAGGTGCGCTGACCGCGGCGCACACGCGTCCGTAGGTGAACGGGCCGCATCCCTGTGGGGGTGCGGCCTTTTCTCATGTCCGGCCTCTTGACGGGGAGTTGGTCCATACCTAGGGTCCCGGCCATCAGTCGCGTTCAAAGACGCGCTCATCGTTCACATACGAGAACGGATGGCCCCCCACATGCCCGAGACCCCCGCCACTCACCGGCGCAGGCGGCGCCCGGCCCTGCTCGCCACCGTCACCGCCGTGACCACCGCCCTGGTCGCCGGATTCCTCGCCTGGCCCGCCGCGCATCGGGCCGAGGCCGCCCCGGTGACCTTCGCGCACCCCGGAGTGACCGTCTCCAAGGGGCAGTTGGACTTCGCGCGCAGCCAGGTCAACGCGGGCGCCCAGCCCTGGAAGGGTGCCTACGACCAGATGATGGCGAGCAAGTACGCCGCGCTGTCCCGCACCCCCAAGCCCCGTGCCACCGTCGAGTGCGGCTCGTACTCCAACCCCAACTACGGCTGCACCGACGAGCGCGAGGACGCCATCGCGGCGTACACGGACGCCCTCGCCTGGTACATCACCCGTGACGAGCGGTACGCGAAGAAGGCCATCGAGCTGATGGACGCCTGGTCGGCCACGATCAAGGACCACACCAACAGCAACGCGCCGCTGCAGACCGGCTGGGCCGGCTCCACCTGGCCGCGGGCCGCCGAGATCATCAAGTACACGTACACGGGGACCTGGGCCGACTCGGGCCGCTTCGCGACCATGCTCCGCACCGTCTACCTGCCCGAGATCATCAACGGCTCCAACTCCAACGGCAACTGGGAGCTGTCGATGATGGAGGCCGCCGTCGGCATCTCCGTCTTCCTCGAGGACAGGACGTCGTACGACAAGGCCATGGCGAAGTTCCGCACGCGCACCGCCGCGTACGTCTACCTGGCCTCCGACGGCTCCGTGCCGAAGACGGTGCCGAGCCAGAACCTCGACACCACGGCGAAGATCGTCAACTACTGGCAGGGTCAGTCCACCTTCGTCACCGGCCTCACCCAGGAGACCTGCCGCGACTTCACACACACCGGCTACGGCATCTCCGCCATCTCGCACGTCGCCGAGACCAGCCGCATCCAGGGCACGGACCTCTACTCCACGGACGTGGGCGAGCGGCTGCGGCAGGCGCTCGGCTTCCAGTCCAGGTACCAGCTGGGCGAGGCGGCGCCGAGCTGGCTGTGCGGGGGCGCCCTCCACCTGGGACTCGGACCGGTCACCGAGGTCGGGTACAACGCCCTGCACAACCGCCTCGGCCACGCGATGACCAACACCGAGGCGCTCACCCGGCAGAACCGCCCGGCGGGCAGCAACAACCTCTTCGCGGCCTGGGAGACGCTCACCCACGGGGACAACCCGAACTGATCCCGGCCCCTGACGGCCGGGCACCGGTGCGCCCGGCCGTCAGGGTTGCGTCAAGGACCTCCGTCACCCGGCCCCGCGCCCCTTTTGCCCGGTCCGGCGGCCGTAGGGTCGACACGGCGGACTTCGCCGGCACGGGAAGACAATGGGGCCATGGGACGCGGCAAGCTTCGGATATACCTCGGTGCGGCACCGGGCGTCGGCAAGACGTACGCCATGCTGTCCGAGGCGCACCGCCGGACCGGGCGGGGCACCGACTGCGTCGTCGCGTTCGTCGAACACCACGGCCGGCCGCGCACCGAGACCCTGCTCCACGGCCTGGACCGGGTCCCGCGCCGAGAGCTCGACCACCGGGGCGCCCGGTTCACCGAGATGGACGTGGACGCCGTCCTGGAGCGCGCCCCGGCCGTCGCCCTGGTCGACGAGCTGGCCCACACGAACGTCCCCGGCTCGCGCAACGTCAAGCGCTGGCAGGACGTCGAGGAACTGCTGGCGGCCGGCATCGACGTCGTCTCCACCGTCAACATCCAGCACCTGGAGTCGCTCGGCGACGTCGTCGAGTCGATCACCGGGGTGCGGCAGCGCGAGACCGTCCCGGACGAAGTCGTGCGCCGGGCCGACGAGATCGAACTGGTCGACATGTCCCCGGAAGCCCTGCGCCGCCGGATGGCGCACGGCAACGTCTACCGGCCTGAGAAGATCGACGCCGCCCTGTCGCGCCACTTCCGCCCGGGCAACCTGACCGCACTGCGCGAACTGGCGCTGCTGTGGGTCGCGGACCGGGTCGACGCGCGGCTGACCGAGTACCGCCGCGAACACCGGGTCTCGGCGATCTGGGGTTCGCGCGAGCGGATCGTGGTCGGACTGACCGGCGGACCGGAGGGGCGGACGCTGATCCGCCGGGCGGCCCGCCTCGCGGAGAAGGGCGCGGGCGGCGAGGTGCTCGCCGTCCACATCGCCCGCAGCGACGGACTGACTTCGGCCTCACCCAAGGAGCTGGCCGTCCAGCGCATCCTCGTGGAGGACCTCGGCGGCACCTTCCACCACGTCGTCGGCGACGACGCCCCGGCCGCCCTGCTGGCCTTCGCCCGGGGCGCCAACGCCACCCAGATCGTGCTCGGCTCCTCCCGCCGCAAGGCCTGGCAGTACGCCTTCGGGCCCGGCGTCGGCGCCACGGTCGCCCGCGAGTCCGGCCCCGACCTCGACGTGCACATCGTCACCCACGAGGAGGCGGCGAAGGGGCGCGGCCTCCCGGTCGCCCGGGGCGCACGGCTCGGCCGCTCCCGGATCATCGGGGGCTGGCTGGTGGGCACGGCGGGACCGGCCCTGCTGACGCTGGCGCTCACCCACACCGACACCGATCTCGGCATCGCCAACGACATGCTGCTGTTCCTGTCGTTCACGGTGGCCGCCGCGCTGCTCGGCGGGCTCCTCCCGGCGCTCGCCTCGGCGGCCCTCGGCTCCCTGCTGCTGAACTACTACTTCGCCCCGCCGCTGCACCGCCTCACCGTCTCCGACCCCAAGAACATCCTGGCGATCGCGGTCTTCTTCGGGGTCGCCGTCTCGGTGGCCTCGGTGGTCGACCTGGCGGCCCGGCGGACCCAGCAGGCGGCCCGGCTGCGCGCCGAGTCGGAGATCCTGTCCTTCCTCGCCGGCAGCGTGCTGCGCGGCGGGACCAGCCTGGAGGCACTGCTGGAGCGGGTCAGGGAGACCTTCGGGATGGAATCGGCGGCGCTGCTGGAGCGGAACAGCGACGTCGACCCGTGGACCAGCGCCGGCAGCTCAGGTCCCCGCCCGCCGCGGCGGCCCGAGGACGCGGACGTGGACGTCCCCGTGAGCGCCCACCTGGCGCTCGCCCTCTCCGGACGGGTCCTGCCCGCCGAGGACCGGCGGGTGCTCGCGGCCTTCGCCGCCCAGGCCGCCGTGGTCCTGGACCGCCGGCGGCTGCAGACCGAGGCCGGCCGGGCCCGCGCGCTCGCGGAGGGCAACCGCATCCGCACGGCCCTGCTGGCGGCCGTCAGCCACGACCTGCGCACCCCGCTCGCCGGCATCAAGGCGTCGGTCTCCTCGCTGCGCTCCGACGAGGTGGACTGGTCGGAGCAGGACCGGGCGGACCTGCTGGAGGGCATCGAGGACGGCGCCGACCGGCTCGACCACCTGGTGGGAAACCTGCTCGACATGTCCCGCCTCCAGACCGGCACCGTCACCCCGCTGATCCGCGAGACCGACCTCGACGAAGTGGTGCCGATGGCACTCGGAGGTGTACCCGAGGACAGCGTGGCGCTGGAGATCCCCGAAACGCTGCCGATGGTCGCCGTCGACGCCGGCCTGCTGGAACGCTCGGTCGCCAACCTCGTCGAGAACGCCGTCAAGTACAGCCCTCCCGGCGAACCCGTCCTGGTCTCCGCCAGCGCCCTCGCGGACCGGGTCGAGCTGCGCGTCGTGGACCGCGGCCCGGGCGTCCCGGACGAGGCCAAGGACCGGATCTTCGCGCCCTTCCAGCGCTACGGCGACGCCCCACGCGGCACCGGCGTGGGACTCGGCCTGGCGGTCGCCCGGGGCTTCGCCGAGGCCGTCGGCGGCGCCCTGGAGGCCGAGGACACCCCGGGTGGCGGCCTCACCATGGTGCTCACCCTCCGGGCCGCGGACCGCCGGTCCGGCCCGGCCACCGAGACGGACGAAAGGCGGGCCCCATGCGGCGCCTGACCGGGGCGGACGCCCGGACCCCCACGAGGGTGCTCGTGGTCGACGACGAGCCGCAGATCACCCGCGCCCTCGTGATCAACCTCAGGGCGCGCAGGTACGACGTGGAGGCGGCCCCCGACGGCGCCACCGCCCTGCGGCTGGCCGCGGCCCGGCCCCCGGACGTCGTGGTGCTCGACCTCGGGCTGCCCGACATGGACGGTGTCGACGTCATCAGGGGCCTGCGCGGCTGGACGCGCGTGCCGATCCTCGTGCTCTCCGCCCGGCACTCCTCGGACGAGAAGGTCGAGGCCCTCGACGCGGGCGCCGACGACTACGTCACCAAGCCGTTCGGCATGGACGAGCTGCTGGCCCGGCTGCGGGCCGCGGTCCGCCGGGCCGAGCCGGCCGGCGCGGGCGAGGAGGACGTGGTCGTCGAGACGGACACCTTCACCGTCGACCTCGCGGCCAAGAAGGTCCGCCGCGACGGCGGCGACGTGCGGCTGACCCCCACCGAGTGGCATCTGCTGGAGGTGCTGGTGCGCCACCCGGGCCGCCTGGTCGGACAGAAGCAGCTGCTCCAGGAGGTGTGGGGGCCGTCCTACGGCACCGAGACGAACTACCTGCGGGTCTACATGGCCCAGCTGCGGCGGAAGCTGGAGGCGGACCCCGCGCACCCGCGCCACTTCGTCACGGAACCCGGCATGGGCTACCGGTTCGAACGCTGACCTGTGCGGGTACGTAGCTGTCGGCGCCCCCCGGTACGCTTTCGGTATGAGTGCTGTTCCTCGTTCCGAAAAGCCGGTGGGCCGGTTCCGGCGCATGCTCGACCGGCTCTCCTCCTCCCAGGAGGACCTGGAGTCGGAGGAGCTGCGGGAGGACACCGACACCACCGGATGTACGCGCATCGGCGACTGCCAGGACCGACAGATCGTCACGGTAACTGGTACCTTGCGCACGGTCACGCTGCGGCCGCGGGCGGGAGTCCCGGCCCTGGAGGCGGAGCTGTTCGACGGCTCGGCCCCCCTGGACGTGGTGTGGCTCGGCCGGCGTTCCATCGTGGGCATAGAACCGGGCCGCAAACTCATCGCATCCGGCCGGGTCTCCATGAGCCGGGGCCGTAGGGTGCTGTTCAACCCGAAGTACGAACTCAGACCGCTCGGACGGGAGTAGCCGGTGACGTCGCTCGACAAGCCGACCGAAGACGCCCAGCAGGATTCCAGGGCGGTGACCGAGGCCGCTCTCTTCGAGGCGTTCGGCGGCGTGCGGGGCATGGTCGAGACGGTCCTGCCCGGCCTCCTCTTCGTCACCATCTTCACGCTCACCAAGGACCTGCACTGGTCGGCGATCGCCGCCCTCGCCGTGTCCCTGCTGCTCGTCGTGGTCCGCCTGGTCACCAAGGACACCGTCAAGCACGCCTTCAGCGGCGTCTTCGGCGTCGCGTTCGGCGTGGTCTTCGCGATGATGACCGGCAACGCCAAGGACTTCTACCTGCCGGGCATGCTCTACACGCTCGGCCTGGCGCTGGCCTACATCGTGACGACCCTGTGCGGCGTCCCGCTGATCGGCCTGATCCTCGGCCCGGTCTTCAAGGAGAACCTCTCCTGGCGCACCCGCAACCCCGGCCGCAAGAAGGCGTACGCGAAGGCCAGTTGGGCCTGGGGCCTGATCCTGCTCGCCAAGTGCGCGGTGCTCTTCCCGCTCTACTGGTGGGCCGACACCACGCAGCTCGGCTGGGTCCTGGTCGCGCTGAAGATCCCGCCCTTCCTGCTCGCCGTCTGGCTCACCTGGGTCTTCCTGGCGAAGGCGCCCGCACCGATCGACGTCTTCGCGGAGATGGAGGCGGCGGAGCGAGCGGAGCACGCGAAGACCGCCGCCCGTTCCGCCGAGTAGAACCCCGGCCCGGATCACCGCATCGGCAGCATGAAGGGGGCGCCCGGAGAAATCCGGGCGCCCCCTTCGTCGTACCCCTGTGCGTCAGCTCGTCGCGTCCTCGCGGCGCACCGACAGCAGGTCCTCCAGCTGCTCCTCACGGGCCTGCGCGGCCACGAAGAGGAGTTCGTCGCCCGCCTCCAGGGAGTCCTCCCGGGAGGGGGTCAGGACGCGGGTGCCGCGGATGATCGTGACCAGCGAGGTGTCCTCGGGCCACTCGACGTCGCCGACCTGCGTACCGGCCAGGGCGGACTCCGGCGGCAGCGTCAGCTCCACGAGGTTGGCGTCGCCGTGGCTGAAGCGCAGCAGACGGACCAGGTCGCCGACGCTGACGGCCTCCTCGACGAGCGCCGACATCAGACGCGGCGTGGAGACGGCGACGTCGACGCCCCACGACTCGTTGAACAGCCACTCGTTCTTCGGGTTGTTGACGCGGGCGACGACCCGCGGGACGCCGTACTCGGTCTTCGCGAGGAGGGAGACGACCAGGTTGACCTTGTCGTCGCCCGTGGCCGCGATGACCACGTTGCAGCGCTGGAGCGCCGCCTCGTCCAGGGAGGTGATCTCGCAGGCGTCGGCGAGCAGCCACTCCGCCTGCGGGACGCGCTCGACCGAGATGGCGGTCGGAGCCTTGTCGATCAGCAGGACCTCGTGACCGTTCTCCAGGAGCTCGCCCGCGATCGAGCGGCCCACGGCTCCGGCACCGGCAATGGCGACCCTCATCAGTGACCGGTCTCCTCTTCAGGGCCCTCGGCGAACGCCGCCTCGACCTTCTCGACGTCGTCCGCGCGCATCATCACGTGCACCAGGTCGCCCTCCTGCAGCACCGTCTGCGAGGACGGCAGCATCGCCTCGCCGAGCCGGGTGAGGAAGGCGACGCGCACGCCGGTCTCGTCCTGCAGCCGGCTGATCTTGTGGCCCACCCAGGCGGCGGAGGCGTGCACCTCGGCGAGCTGTACCCCGCCCGTGGGGTCGCGCCACAGCGGCTCGGAGCCCGAGGGCAGCAGCCGGCGCAGCATCTGGTCGGCGGTCCAGCGGACCGTGGCGACGGTCGGGATGCCGAGGCGCTGGTAGACCTCGGCGCGGCGGGGGTCGTAGATACGGGCCGCGACGTTCTCGATGCCGAACATCTCGCGGGCCACCCGGGCGGCGATGATGTTCGAGTTGTCACCGCTGGAGACGGCGGCGAAGGCGCCGGCCTCCTCGATGCCCGCTTCGCGCAGGGTGTCCTGATCGAAGCCGACTCCGGTGACACGGCGTCCGCCGAACCCGGAGCCCAGTCGTCGGAAGGCGGTGGGGTCCTGGTCGATCACGGCGACCGTGTGCCCCTGTTGCTCCAGGGTCTGGGCAAGAGCGGATCCCACTCTTCCGCAGCCCATGATGACGATGTGCACGACCGTCCTTCCGATGTCAATGGTCACGGCTCAGGTGGAACAGGGTCTCAGACCGCCGCCCAAGCTACACACGCGCGGTACGCGGAGGGCACCCCTGTGCACGTCGCCTGCGGTTTTCCTCCTCAGCGGCGGCTGATGCTGCGCACACTCACAAGTGTCAGGATTCCGAGGCCGACCAGGCCGGCGGCGGCTCCGATGAGCTCCGCGGTCGTGTGCATGGAACCTCCAGAAGCAGGCAAAGGACGGGGTTTTGTCATATAGGCATGCGGATATCGTCGACCACGGAATCCGCAGCGGGAACGGTCCGCGTTTTCACTCGTAGAGCAGATGCCGGGTGGCGGGTGGGCGGCCGCCCGTTCGAACGCTTACGATCCTCTGCGTGTCCAAACTGACCGACGTGCCCAAACGGATCTTGATCGGGCGCGCACTGCGCAGTGACCGGCTCGGAGAAACTCTCCTGCCGAAGCGCATCGCACTCCCCGTCTTCGCCTCCGACCCGCTCTCCTCCGTGGCGTACGCACCCGGGGAAGTGCTCCTGGTGCTGTCCATCGCGGGTGTGTCGGCCTACCACTTCAGTCCGTGGATCGCGCTCGCGGTCGTCGTGCTCATGTTCACGGTGGTGGCGTCCTACCGCCAGAACGTGCACGCCTACCCCAGCGGTGGCGGCGACTACGAGGTGGCCAACACCAACCTCGGTCCCCGGGCGGGCCTCACCGTCGCCAGTGCCCTGCTCGTGGACTACGTCCTCACCGTCGCCGTGTCCATCTCCTCCGGCATCGAGAACCTCGGCTCCGCCGTCCCCTTCGTGGTCGAGCACAAGGTGTTCTGCGCGGTCGCCGTCATCGTGCTGCTGACCCTGATGAACCTGCGCGGGGTGAAGGAGTCGGGCAAGCTCTTCGCGATCCCGACGTACGTCTTCGTGGCGGGCGTCTTCATCATGATCGCGTGGGGTGCGTTCCGCGGGCTCGTCCTGGACGACACCATGCGGGCGCCGACCGCCGACTACCACATCGTCGCCGAGCACCAGGGGATCGCCGGCTTCGCCCTCGTGTTCCTGCTGCTGCGCGCCTTCTCCTCCGGCTGTGCCGCGCTGACCGGCGTCGAGGCGATCTCCAACGGCGTCCCGGCCTTCCGCAAGCCCAAGTCCAAGAACGCCGCCAGCACCCTCGCCGCGATGGGTCTGCTCGCCGTCACCATGTTCTGCGGAATCATCGCGCTGGCCATGGTGACCAAGGTCCGCATGGCCGAGAACCCGGCCGTCGACCTGCTCGACAACGGCGTCGCGGTGGGTTCCGACTATGTGCAGAACCCGGTGATCTCGCAGGTCGCCGAGGCCGTCTTCGGCAAGGACAGCTTCTTCTTCGTCGTCCTGGCCGCCGCCACCGCGCTGGTCCTCTTCCTCGCGGCCAACACCGCGTACAACGGCTTCCCGCTGCTCGGCTCGATCCTCGCGCAGGACCGCTATCTGCCGCGCCAGCTGCACACCCGCGGCGACCGCCTCGCCTTCTCGAACGGCATCGTGCTCCTGGCGGGCGCGGCCATCCTCCTGGTGGTCATCTACGGAGCCGACTCGACCCGGCTGATCCAGCTCTACATCGTCGGCGTCTTCGTCTCCTTCACGCTCAGCCAGACCGGCATGGTGCGGCACTGGAACCGGCACCTGGCCGAGGAGCGGGACCAGGACAAGCGCCGCCACATGATCAAGTCGCGGGCGATCAACGCCTTCGGCGCCTTCTTCACCGGACTCGTGCTGGTCGTCGTCCTCGTCACCAAGTTCACGCACGGCGCCTGGGTCGCCCTGCTCGGCATGGTGATCTTCTACGCGACGATGAGCGCCATCCGTAAGCACTACGACCGGGTGGCCGAGGAGATCGCCGCGCCCGAGGGCCCCTCCGACGACAGCGTCCGCCCGTCCCGGGTCCACTCCGTCGTCCTGATCTCGAAGATCCACCGGCCGACGCTGCGCGCCCTCGCGTACGCCAAGCTGATGCGGTCCGACACCCTGGAGGCGCTCAGCGTCAACGTCGACCCGGCGGAGACCAAGACCCTCCGCGAGGAGTGGGAACGACGCGGCATCACCGTCCCGCTGAAGATCCTCGACTCGCCCTACCGCGAGATCACCCGGCCCGTCATCGAGTACGTGAAGGGCCTGCGCCGCGAGTCCCCGCGGGACGCGGTCTCCGTGATCATCCCCGAGTACGTGGTCGGCCACTGGTACGAGCACCTGCTGCACAACCAGAGCGCCCTGCGCCTCAAGGGCCGGCTGCTGTTCACCCCGGGCGTCATGGTCACCTCCGTGCCCTACCAGCTGGAGTCCTCCGAGGCCGCCAAGAAGCGGGCCCGCAGGCGCCAGGAGTGGAACGCGCCGGGCGCGGTGCGCCGCGGCCCCGCCGAGGAACGGCACAAGGAGTCCTCGAAGGGCTGACGGGCCGACGGGCTCGTGGTGAGCGGCCGGGTGACGTCCACGTAGACTGGTGGGCTGTTGTCCGGCCGTTCCCCTTTCGCATCTGGAGTCACCCCGCCATGCAGGCAGAACCGAAGAAGTCGTTGGTGGGGGAGGAGTACGAGGTCGAGATCGGCCCCGTCGCCCACGGCGGGCACTGCATCGCCCGTACGTCCGAGGGCCAGGTCCTGTTCGTCCGGCACGCGCTGCCCGGCGAGAAGGTCGTCGCCCGGGTGACCGAGGGCGAGGAGGGCGCGCGTTTCCTGCGGGCGGACGCCGTCACGATCCTGGACGCGTCCAAGGACCGCGTCGAGGCGCCCTGCCCCTACGCGGGCCCCGGCCGCTGCGGTGGCTGCGACTGGCAGCACGCGAAGCCGGGCGCGCAGCGGCGGCTGAAGGGCGAGGTCGTCGCCGAGCAGTTGCAGCGGCTCGCGGGTCTCACGCCCGAGGAGGCCGGCTGGGACGGCACGGTGATGCCCGCCGAGGGCGACAAGCTGCCCGCCGGGGAGGTGCCCTCGTGGCGGACGCGCGTGCAGTACGCGGTGGACCCGGACGGCAACGCCGGACTGCGCCGGCACCGTTCGCACGAGGTGGAGCCGATCGAGCACTGCATGATCGCCGCGGACGGCGTGAGCGAGCTGGGCATCGAGCAGCGCGACTGGTCCGGGATGGCCTCCGTCGAGGCGATCGCCGCGACCGGCTCCCAGGACCGCATGGTGATCCTGGAACCCCGGCCCGGCGCCCGGCTGCCCCTGGTCGAGCTCGACCGGCCCGTGTCCGTGATGCGGGTCGAGGAGCACGACGGCGGAATCCACCGCGTCCACGGCCGCGCCTTCGTCCGCGAGCGGGCCGACGACCGCACCTACCGGGTCGGCAGCGGCGGCTTCTGGCAGGTCCACCCGAAGGCGGCCGACACCCTGGTCAAGGCCGTCATGCAGGGGCTGCTGCCGCGCAAGGGCGACATGGCGCTCGACCTGTACTGCGGGGTGGGCCTGTTCGCGGGCGCGCTCGCCGACCGCCTCGGCGACAAGGGCGCGGTCCTCGGGATCGAGTCCGGCAAGCGTGCCGTGGAGGACGCCCGGCACAACCTCGCCGCGTTCGACCGCGTCCGCATCGAGCAGGGCAAGGTGGAGAGCGTCCTCCCGCGCACCGGGATCACCGAGGTCGACCTGATCGTCCTGGACCCGCCGCGCGCGGGGGCGGGCAAGAAGACGGTGGAGCACCTGGTGTCCCTGGACGCACGCAAGATCGCGTACGTGGCCTGCGACCCGGCGGCCCTCGCCCGCGACCTGGCGTACTTCCGCGACGGCGGCTACAAGGTGCGGACGCTGCGGGCGTTCGATCTGTTCCCGATGACGCATCACGTGGAGTGCGTGGCGATTCTGGAGCCGGTGGCGAAGGGGCTCTGACCTGCGTGCTGGTTTCCTCACCGGTCGTGCGTGGGCATCTTTCCGCTCCGGACCCGCGTGGTGCAGCGCTTCCGGCACGGCGGCCCGCCGGGCCGCGCGGTCGGCGGTGCACACCCTCCTTGCCGGCTCCTTGCCGGCAAGGGAGTTCGCGAGCCTGGTCTCGAACGTGTGACGCCATCCGGAAGGAGCCAGGACAGCAGTGACCGACGAGCGAGTCGTCATCGTGACCGGTGGAGGATCAGGCATTGGAGAGGCCACCGCCCGGCTTCTCCGCGAAGGGGGGCACCAGGTGGTGGTCTCCGGTCGGCGGAGCGAGCCGTTGCGGCGCCTCGAACGGGAGATCGGCGTACTCGCGCATCCGTCCGACGTCGGCGATCCGGATGCCGCCGACGGCCTCGTCCGAGCCGCATTGGCTGCCCACGGACGAATCGACGGGGTGGTGCTCAACGCGGGCATCGGCCGGGGCGGCACCGTCGGCGACCTGTTGCTGGACGACTGGGACGAGGTGATGCGCACCAATGTCACCGGCCCTCTGCTGCTCCTGCGCGCGGCGATCCCGCACTTGCTGGAATCGAGGGGAGCGGTGGTCGCCGTTGCTTCGGTCTCCGCCCTGCGCAACGGCACGAGCAACGTCCCGTACGCCACGTCCAAGGCTGCCCTGCTCCAGCTGTGCCGTTCCGTCGCCGTCGACTACGGGCGTCGAGGAGTACGAGCCAACATCGTGTGCCCGAGCTGGGTGCGCAGCGAGATGGCCGACCGTCGCATGACGCGCTTCGCCGAGGAGGCGGACTTGGGAGGAGGCGGTGCCCGCACCGCCTACGCGGAGGTGACCAGGCCGCTGCCAGTGGGGCGACCGGGTGAGCCGCGTGAGATCGCGGAGGCCGTCGCCTGGCTGTTGTCGCCGGCGGCGTCGTACGTGAACGGTGCCGTTCTCACCGTCGACGGCGGGGCCACGGCCCTGGACCCCGGGACGCTGGCATTCGACTTCCACATCGCGCCACGCGGCAGCGAGGTCGCCGACGCTCCCTGACCACCACCGCCGGGCCGGCCGTGAACCGGCAGCGCGTCCGCCCTGGTGGGCCACATCCCGGCGATCCCGAGCCTTGTCCCGGACCGCCGGGCAGGGGGCCGGAGCCGGACAGCGCACGAGCCCGGCGCGCCGGGCCGGGTCGAGCTCCCCGGCGCGTGCGGCAGCGGTGAGCCTGTCGTCCCGTACCCCTGTCTGCTGTCTGCTGTCTGCTGTCTGCCGGGCGGGCCGGTGCGCCCGCTCGTATGCGCCGGGCCGGACGTACTGGTGGAGATCGAGGAGCGCGTCGTCCTTCTCGACGGTCTGCCGGTGCGCCACGCCCGCAGCGCCGGTCGCGAACGAGGCACCGGCACCTCCCGGAACCGGGTCCGCTGAGGGCTCGCGAGCGCCACTTGGGGCACTGCCCCGACGAGGTCGCGCCACAGCGGGCTCCATTGAGGGCGCGGGCTGTCCGACGGGGCGGCTCGGTTCGTGTCGGGCCGTCCGCTCCGCGTGCGGGCGTGACGGTTCGGCCGCACGGCGGGGCGGGCGCCGTTCGCGTGTCCGCGACGCGTGCGGCGTGTGTCGCGTACCGCTCGCGGCGTCGTGCGCTTTGATCTCGGGAGACGGTGCGCCGCCCCGCGCGGTACGCCGACCCGGCAACGGATCGTCCACGGAGCGCTCGGCATGACCGAAGAAGAGTCCGGCATCCCCCACTGGCTGTTCGGCGATCAGCTCGGACCGCACTTCGTGGATCCGGCGCGGGGTGGACCGCACCGGCACGCGCCGCTGCTGATGATCGAGTCGAAGAGCGTCTTCCGGCGGCGCCGCTTCCATCGGGCCAAGGCCCAGCTGATCCTGTCGGCGATGCGCCATCGCGCCGCCGAACTCGGCGACCGCGTGCGGTACATCAGGACGGACACCTATCGCGAAGGTCTGCGCGAGGCGCTGGGGGAGGGTCCGGTGACCGTCCATCACCCCACCTCCCACGCGGCCCACGCCTTCGTGCGCGGACTGCCCTCCGTGCGCGTCCTGCCCGCGCGCGGCTTCCTGGTGACGCACGACGCCTTCCGGGAGTGGGCGGACGCCCGCGGGACGAAGCACCTCCGGCAGGAGGACTTCTACCGGTGGGTCCGCCAGGCGCACGACCTGCTGATGGAGGGCGACCGGCCGGCCGGCGGCCGCTGGAACCTGGACCACGACAACCGGCAGCCCCCGCCGCGCGGCCGTACCGACCTGGGCGTCCCGCCGCCCTACCGGCCCCGCGAGAGCGACATCGACGCCGAGGTGCGGTCCGACCTCGACCGCTGGTCCCGCGAGGGGGACGTCGAGTTCGTCGGTGAGGACGGCCCCCGCAGATTCCCCGCCACGCGCCGCGAGGCCCTCGCCGCCCTGCGGCGCTTCACCGAGCACCGCCTCGCCACCTTCGGCGCCCACGAGGACGCGATCCTTGCCGGGGATCCGACGATGAGCCACAGCCTGCTCTCCTCGTCGCTGAACCTGGGGCTGCTGGACCCCGCCGAGGTCGTCGCACAGGCGGAGGCCCGCTGGCGGTCGGGCGAGGTGCCGCTCAACAGCGCCGAGGGGTTCGTCCGGCAGGTCGCCGGCTGGCGAGAGTTCGTCTGGCAGGTGTACTGGTACTTCGGCACCGACTACCGCGGGAGCAACGCCCTGGGTCATCACGAGCGGCTGCCGGACTGGTTCACGGACCTCGCGCAGGACGCCACCGGGGCCAACTGCCTGTCGCACGTCCTGGAGCAGGTCAGGACGACCGGCTGGACGCATCACATCCCGCGGCTGATGATCCTGGGCAGCTTCGCCCTGCAACGGGCGTGGGAACCCCGGGCCGTCACCGACTGGTTCCACCGCAGCTTCGTCGACGGCTACGACTGGGTGATGGTCCCGAACGTGGTGGGCATGTCCCAGTACGCGGACGGGGGCCGCATGACCACCAAGCCCTACACGTCCGGCGGGGCGTACATCGACCGCATGAGCGACTTCTGCGGCCCCTGCCGGTACAAGCCGTCCGTGCGGGTCGGTGAGGACGCCTGCCCCTTCACCGCCGGCTACTGGAACCTCCTGCACCGCCACCGGGACCGCTTCGAGCACAACGCGCGGATGACGCAGGCGGTACGCGGACTGGACCGCCTCCGCGACCTCGACGAACTGCTGGAGCAGGAGCGGGATCGCCGGGACTGAGCGGTCGGCGGGACGGCCGGCTCAGCGGTGCGGGAGGCCGCGGGTACCAGGGACGTCCGCGCGGGCTCGGGGACCGGGTCGCGACGTGGTCAGTGGCGCAACCCGTACGGGTCGTCGCACAGTTCGAAGACCGGCTCGCCGCGGACCGGGTCCTCGGCGACGGTGAGGCGGACCCGGCCGCCCGGGTGGATCGCGATGAACGGACCCTTCACCCGGCCGCGGACCGTGAAGCCCTCCGCCATCTCGATGAGGGAGACGTTGCGCGCGCCGGGGGTGTTGCGGCGCACCACCGTCGTGCGGCGCACGATGCCCATGCCCTGGCTGCGCTCGGTGCGCAGGTCGCTCGACGCGCAGACCGGACAGAGCAGCCGGTGGAACATGGTGGTCCCGCACCAGCGGCAGCGCTGGAAGGCGAGCGGCTCCTCGCCCCGCGTACCGGCCCGTGCGGGGGCGCCGGTCTCGGCGGGCGCGGTGGCGTTGTTCTCGGGCGTGTCGGCGTCCAGCACGTCCGCCGCGATCCCGATTCCCGGGTGGAACACGATGTCATCTCCCTGCACTCGGCCGGAATCTGATGTGCTCGGATCGCCGTGCACGAGCCACAGGGTATGGCACTGAGTGCCAGTCGTAAAGGCACTCCGTACCCTCAATCGGCCCAGGCGGACTCGATCTCCCGGATCACCCGCCACATGGGGACGCCGCGCCGGGAGACGACGATCACCACGTCCTCCTCGTCCTGCGCACCGCCGGGCGAGCCGTCCGAGCCGAAGGTGCGGCGCACGTAGCGCAGGGCCCGGTCCACCCGCTCGTCGGCGTCCCCCTTGCCGTCGGCGCGGAGCCAGGAGCGCAGCGCGTTGTTGTGGGCCGCGACCACGGCGGCGGCGATCACGTCGGCGTGCAGGGTGCCGTCGTGCCGGCCCGCGAGGCCGACCCGCAGGTGGTCGGCGAGGGCGCGCTCGTAGCGCCAGACCACGGACAGCTCGTACGCCCGCAGTCCGGGCACCTGCTTCGTCAGCCGGTAGCGCTGCACGGAGAACGTCGGGTTCTCGGCGTACATCCGCAACACCAGCCGGGCCGCCTCGCAGACCCGCTCGACCGGGTCGTCCGGGCCGGAACCGGACTCCAGGAACTCGGTCATCTCGGCCAGGCAGCGCTCGTGGTCCGGGAAGACCACGTCCTCCTTCGACGGGAAGTACCGGAAGAACGAACGGCGCCCCACCCCGGCCAGCTTCACGATGTCGTCGACCGTGGTCTGCTCGTACCCGCGCTCCAGGAACAGCTGGAACGCGGCCGCGACCAGGGCGTCTCGCATCGGCGGTTTGGGGGCGCCCGCCCCGGCCGACGAGCCTCGGCGGGATGTCTCGCTCATGCCGGAAAACTAGCATCGGCGTGCGTGTATGACACTCAGTGCCTGACCATCAGGGGACTGAGTGTCATACCTCGGAGCCGGAGAGTCCCCAGCTGGTGACGTCAGCCGCCGTCCGCGGGGCGGGCCGCCCACCGCTGCTCGACCCTGGCCAGCCGCCAGTAGGCCAGGGCCGCGGCCCAGACGACCACGAAGAGGCCGACGATCACGAATCCCACGTTGCCGAGGTCCAGACCGGCGATCCAGCCCGTGACCCCGTCCCGCAGGGCGAGCTTGTCGTGCAGGACGCCGACCAGCTCGATGGTGCCGATCAGGAACGCCACCGCGATCGACAGACCGGTGATGGTGAGGTTGTAGAACACCTTGCGCACGGGATTCGAAAAGGCCCACTGGTAGGCGAAGTTCATGAAGGTGCCGTCGAGCGTGTCGAACAGGCTCATCCCCGCCGCGAACAGAAGCGGCAGGCACAGGATCGCGTACCAGGGCAGCCCCGCCGCCGCACCGCTGCCCGCCATCACCATGAGCGTGACCTCGGTCGCGGTGTCGAAGCCGAGACCGAAGAGGAAGCCCAGCGGGAACATCTGGCCGGGCCTGCTGACGGATTTGGTGAAGCGGCCGAGGATCCGGTTCATGAACCCCCGGGAATCCAGGTGCTCTTCGAGCGCCCTCTCGTCGTACGTCCCCGCCCGCATCGCCCGGAAGACGCGCAGAATGCCCGTCAGTGCCACGAGGTTGAGCGCCGCGATGAGGTAGAGGAACACGCCCGAGACCGTCGTCCCCATGACACCGAGCACCTGGTGGGTACGAGAGCCCTCGTTCATGATGCGCCCGGCCAGCTGGGTGCCGCCGGCGATCAGCGCGGCCAGGACGACCACCACGCTGGAGTGGCCCAGGGCGAACCAGAACCCCACCGACACCGGCCTCTTGCCGTCGGCCATCAGCTTGCGGGTCGTGTTGTCGATGGCCGCTATGTGATCGGCGTCGAAGGCATGCCGCATGCCCAGGGTGTACGCGGTGACGCCCAGCCCGATGCCGAACGCCTTGGAGCCCACCTCGTAGTGAGCCGGCACCACGAGCAGGAACAGCACCCCGAACGCGACCACGTGAAGCGCGGCGATCACCGCCAGCAGTCCGGCGGTCCTTACGGTGTCCTCGCGCCGCCACTGGAAGGCGGTGGGCCCGGTGGGCAGGGTCATGCGGTCACGCTCCAGCACCTCGTGGATCACTTCGTGAGATGCCGTGGCCGGTCTCCTGGCTTGCGGGTACCTCCCGCGCGAGCCGAAGCCGAGCGTGGTGGAGGGTCGACGCGCCCGCCCCTGCCTTCCCGGCCGTCCGGCCAGTGGCGCCGCCCTGGGGCGGCACGGGACGAGAACTCCCCGGTCACAGTGGCGAGGGCCGCTCCGGACTGAGCCCCTGAAAGGCTGTCACCGGTCTTCCCGAACACCACGGCCCGCCAACCTTAGGTGCCGCCCGTGAACGGCTGCAAGCCTGCACAGTTGCGCAGGTATCGAAGATCACACGGCGTCGACTGGAACAATGCCGCCATGCATCTCGTCCCCGCCGACCGCGCCGACCGGCGCACCATCGACGGCCACCGGGTCTGCGACGCCGTCGCCGCCATCGGCGAGCCCGCGGCCGTACGCGCCTGGGCCGACCGCTTTGCGCTGCTCGCCGACCCCGGTCGGCTCGCCCTGCTGCTGGCACTGCACCGGGCCGGCCCCCTCGCCGTCTCCGATCTCGCCGTGGCCACCGGCATGAACGACCCTGCCGTGTCACAGGCGTTGAGGCTCCTGCGGACCGCCGGCGTGGTCGCCGGTGAGCGGCAGGGTCGTGTCGTGCGCTACCGGCTGGTCGACGGTCCGGCCGCCGCCCTGCTGGAGCACTGCACCGCGGGAACGGCCTGATTCCGGAGGTGTGTCCGGGCGCGGAGCGGCAACGAGGGCTGTCGCGGACCGTGTCGCTGTTCGGCCGAACGGGTGACCATGCGTAAGAATTGCCTGGTGCAGACAACCATGGCGAGCCAGGGCGGGGATGGCCAGTGAACAGCCACGACGTCACCGATGAACAGTGGGAAGGGCTCGCCCAGGTCGTTCCGTTGCGCGGCCGGGACGCCTGGCCCTCAGCCGTCGGCCACCGGTCGATACCCGAGGCCCCGACCGAGGCGCGGCGCCGCTTCGTGGTCCTGCGGGTCAACGTGTTCGCGGACGCCCGCGAGGTCGCCGAGACGCTGATGGCGGGCATCCCCGTGCTGCTCGACCTGACCGGCGCGGAGACCGATGTCGCCAAGCGGGTACTGGACTTCAGTACGGGCGTGGTCTTCGGTCTGGCGAGCGGGATGCACCGGGTCGACCGGAACGTCTTCCTGCTGACGCCACCGGGTACCGAGGTGCGGGGGCTGATGGAGGGGGCCGGGGTTCCCGGGCTGTGAGCCGGGCGCCGGGAGACGGCGAGATCGGAGCGGCGTGATCAACGGGCGTGATCCCCCGAACGAAGGAAGGTCACGCGGGTGGAACGGTTCGCCTGCCTGCGGAGTCCTACCGTCCGGATATGACCGCGCCACCGTTACCGCCCCTGCCGCCCGCCGGACCCCGCCCGGACGCCGGGGTACGCCCGGGCGGGCCCCTCGACCCCGTACGGAGCCCACAGGACCGGCTTCCCGTGCCGGGTCCCCAGGAGCGGGTCCCCGCACCGCGTGCGGCGGCGGGCGCCGTCGAGGACCGCCCGGCCGCGTCGCGTGCCACCGAACCGAGTCCGGCCCCTCCAGGTGACGCTGGGACTTCTTCCGCCGGGTGGGAGGGCGTGGGGACCTCGTCCGTCGGGGCGGGTGGCGCAGGGGCTGCCGCCGGGGCGGCTGACGCCTGGACTTCGTCCGTCGGGTCGGAGGCCGCGGTGGTGTCTCCTGGCGGGCCGCGTGCCGCCGAGACGCCTCGTGTCGCACCCGGCGAGCCGCAGTCCGGGCCGGATCGGCCGGATCGATCGGATCGGCCGGATCGGCCGGGCATCACCCACCTGAGGCTCTCCGCCTTCGCCGGACACCGCGGTGCCGCCTTCGCCCTGGGTCCGTTCACCCTTTTCACCGGCCCCAGCGGCAGCGGCAAAACCACCGCCCTGCAGGCGTACGAGGCACTGGCGCGGCTCGCCGGCGGAGCCGAACTGCGCGAGGTGTTCCCGGACCCGGTCGCGTGTGTGCCCGAAACGGCCCGCCCGGACGCCCAGCGGCGACGCGGATTCCGTATCGGCTGCACGGCCGATGGCCCCGAGGGACCCGTACGGCTCGATGTCGCCGTGCAGGCCGAGCCCGAACTGCGCATCGTCGGCGAGCGGTTGACCGCGGGCGGCCTGACGTTGCTGGAGACGGCGTTGCGCGATCCGAGCCGACGCTCCGTCCAGGCCGCCTGGCACACGGCGGGCAGCTCTCCGGTGACCCGCGCCCCGCTCCCCGACGACCGGCTCGGCACCTCGCTGTTGCCGCTGCGTGTGGCGGGTAAGACGGACGGGCAGCGCCAAGTGCTCGCCGCCGCAGAGCAGATGGTGATCGCGCTGCGCTCCGTCTTCGCCTGCGATCCCCGGCCGTCGCACATGCGCGCGCCCGTGCCGGTCGGCGGCGGCCGCCTGCTGCGCGGCTGCGACAACGTGGCCGACGTGCTCTGGCGCACCCGATCCGAGTGCACGCGGCGGCACGGCCTGCTGGTCGGGGCGCTCCGGGCCGGCTGCGCGGGCCCGGTCGCCGACCTTCTCGCCGAGCCGCTGCGCGACGGTACGGTCCGCGGGCTGCTCGACCGCGGTGGCGGCCGCCGTACGGACGTCGGGCTGCTGGGGGACGGCGAGTTGAGGTACCTCGCCCTGTGCCTGGTGCTGCTCACCGGGCCCGGAGTGCTGGAGGTGGACCCGGCCGGGGAGGTCCCCGCGGCGCTGCAGACGCTGACGGTGCTGGCCGACGGCTTCGACCGCTCTCTGGACGTCCGGCAGACGGGGGAGTTGCTGCGGCTCGCGGCGCGGATGTGCGAGAGGGGACACATCCGGCTGGTGGGAGCCGTGAGCGATGCGTCCGGGGCGGCGGAGGTGGACGGGGTCACGGTGGTAGACCTGGGGGTGTGAAGGAACTGGACGTGGCGCATCTGCAGCGCCGACTGGCCGAGTTCGCGGCCGTACGGAACTGGCAGCCCTACCACACCCCCAAGAACCTGGTCGCCGCGCTCAGCGTGGAGGCGTCCGAACTGGTCGAGATCTTCCAGTGGTTGACGCCCGAGGAGTCGGCCCGGGTGATGGACGACCCGGAGACGGCGCACCGCGTGACGGACGAGGTCGCGGACGTGCTCGCCTATCTGCTCCAGCTGTGTGCCGTGCTCGACGTGGATCCGCTCGCGGCACTCGACGCCAAGATCGACCGCAACGAACGGCGGTTCCCGCCCCCGGAGGTCCCCTGACCGGACGCGCCCCGCGGCACCGGTCCGATCCGGGCCGCTTGTCACTCTAAGTAGTGGTTGAGTTGTCCACAGTCGATTCTCTGTCCACAGATTTCGGGCTTCCTCTGGCTTTTCGTCTCGCGCGCCCTCACTCTGGGTAGTGGACACAGGAGTTCGGGCGGACGTGTGAGAGCGCGTCGGACAGACGGGGGCAGCGCATGGACGCGGTGCGGCTCATCGTGACGAGCAGGCGTGCCCTGGCGGGAAGCGGCGAGATGCCGCAGATCATGACGGAGGTGTGGCAGGCGCAGGCCCTGGCGCAGGCGATCGGCAGCCGCCTCGCCGTGTCCGGGCCCCCGGAACTACGTGGTGAGGCCCTGGGGCTCACGGAGTTGGCGGGCAGAGGCTGCGGCGTGCTCGACGCGCCGTCCCTCGGAGTGGGCGATATGCGGGCCGCCCAGCTCACGGACCTGGGCGATGCCCGGCAGACCCTCCTCGACCTGGGGTGCCTGCTCGGCGAAGTCGGCATCGCCCTCGTCGGTATCGCCTGCGCCGCCGACGACGAGGGGACGTACTGGCAGTGCATGGAGGCCATCGACGCGGCGGACGAGTCCCGCGACCGGGTGCTGGAGATGCTCCGCCGCCTCGCCGTCCGGGAGGAGGAGGTGGTGGAACGGGATCGCGCGGCGGGGTGAGGAGAGGCGGTGATCTGCCGGGCCGGCGTGTACCGGGGGCGCGGGCGTCAGTTACGCGGGTGGCGGCTGGCGGCTGGCGGCTGTCGGACGGCGGGTGCAGGTCGGCGATAGGTGGCCGCGAGGCCCGGTGGCCGGGCGACCGGATGGCCGGGTGAGGCCGGTGGTCGGGCGACCGGATGGCCGGGTGAGGCCGGTGGTCGGGCGATCAGGTGACCGGGTGAGGCCGGTGGTCGGGCGATCAGGTGACCGGGCGACGCCGGTGGCCGGGCGGGGACGCCGGAAGCCCGGTGGCGGGGCGCGGCTCAGGCGGGCTCGGGGTCGTCCGCGAAGGCCGGGCGGGCGCCGGACGCCTGGAAGTGGGCGTCGAGCTGCGACAGGTCCGCGTTGAGTGCCGCCATCAGCTCCTCCATCTGCTGCAGCAGCCCCTTGGGCTGCTCGGCAACCGCCTGCTCCGGCGTGGCTTCCTGGGACATGACGGCCTCCTCGGCCCTCGGGCCCCGTGAGGCGGGGCCGGCGCGGATGACGCACCGGCGACCGCCGGCGACGGGCGCCGGGCGGCCCGGCTCCGCCCGAGCCAACGATCACCCGCCGACCCGGTCACTGGCCCGGACCCGCGCCGCGCCCGAGGTTGACGGCTTTCACCCGACCGTGGACAGGAGTGACCGGCACGACCAGTGGGGTCGACCCGCCTACGACCGTGCAGGATGGAGGCATGGATCTTCGCATCTTCACCGAGCCCCAGCAGGGCGCCACCTACGACACCCTCCTCGCCGTCGCCAAGGCCACCGAAGACCTCGGTTTCGACGCTTTTTTCCGTTCCGACCACTACCTCCGCATGGGTACGGCCGACGGGCTCCCCGGTCCGACGGACGCCTGGATCACCCTGGCCGGCCTCGCCCGCGAGACCAAGCGCATCCGGCTCGGCACGCTGATGACCGCCGGCACCTTCCGGCTGCCCGGTGTGCTCGCCATCCAGGTCGCTCAGGTCGACCAGATGTCCGGCGGCCGGGTCGAACTGGGCCTGGGCGCGGGCTGGTTCGAGGAGGAGCACAAGGCGTACGGCATTCCGTTCCCGAAGGAGAAGTTCGCCCGCCTGGAGGAGCAGCTGGCGATCGTCACCGGGCTCTGGGCCACCGAGGTCGGCGAGACCTTCGACCACCACGGCACGTACTACGACCTCACCGGCTCGCCCGCGCTGCCGAAGCCGGCCCAGGCCAGGATTCCGGTGCTGATCGGCGGTCACGGCGCGACCCGCACCCCGCGGCTCGCCGCGCAGTACGCCGACGAGTTCAACATCCCGTTCGCCTCCGTCGAGGACAGCGAGCGCCAGTTCGGCCGGGTGCGTGCCGCGGCCGAGCGGGCCGGGCGCAAGGCCGGCGACCTGGTGTACTCCAACGCGCTCGTGGCCTGCGTCGGCAAGGACGACCACGAGGTGGCCCGCCGTGCCGCCGCGATCGGCCGTGACGTGGACGAGCTGAAGGCCAACGGCCTCGCGGGTTCGCCGGACGAGGTGGTCGACAAGATCGGACGGTACGCGGAGATCGGTGCCGGGCGGATCTACCTGCAGATCCTCGACCTCGGCGACCTGGACCACCTCGATCTGATCTCGGCGCAGGTGCAGTCGCAGCTGACGTGACGAACCGCGCCGGTACGGGTGCGGGTCGGCGCGGGCGCCCACGCCGCCAATGGACGCTTTTGCGACGTGGCGCAACATGCCTGCAAGGAAGCGGATTCGGGGGGTGGAAAATCCCCGAGGGTACCGCGGGGGTTCGCTGTAGGTTGAGCGGGCGCGCCGGGGCCCCGCCCGAGGGCGCGCCATCCCATCGGACGTCTTGAGGCCTACCTACCGTGTTCCTGACGATCAGTACCACCGGCACCCCGGAGCGACCCGCGACCGACCTCGGTTTCTTGCTGCACAAGCATCCCGACAAGGCGCAGGCGTTCTCCACCTCCTACGGCAGGGCGCACGTCGTCTATCCGGAGGCGTCCGCCGAGCGGTGCACGGCGGCGCTGCTGCTGGAGGTGGACACGGTGGCGCTGGTGCGGCGCGGCAAGGGCAAGGGCCGCGGCGGTGCTCCCGACGCAGCCCTCGCGCAGTACGTCAACGACCGCCCGTACGCGGCGTCCTCGCTGCTCGCCGTCGCGCTGAGCGCCGTGTTCACCAGCGCGATGAAGGGGCAGTGCAACGCCCGGCCGGACCTGCCCGCGCAGCCGTTGCCGCTGCGGATCGAGGTGCCCGCGCTGCCCGCTCGCGGCGGCGCCGACCTCGTGCGCAAGCTGTTCGAGCCGCTCGGCTGGACGGTCGCCGTGGAACCCGTGGCCCTCGACACCGAGTTCCCCGAATGGGGCGACTCCCGCTACGTACGCCTGGTGCTGGAGTCCGGAGAGACGGACCTGACGCTGGCCGAGGCGCTGCGCCACCTCTATGTCCTGCTGCCGGTCCTCGACGACGCCAAGCACTACTGGGTGGCGTCCGACGAGGTCGACAAGCTGCTGCGGGCCGGCGACGGCTGGCTCCCGGACCACCCGGAGCAGCACCTGATCACCAGCCGCTACCTCTCACGCCGCTGGTCGCTGACGCGTGAGGCCATGGAGCGACTGGAGCTCGTACGGCTGGCCGAGGCCGACGACAGCGCGGTCGAGGAGATCGACAACGCGGTCGAGGACCAGTCCGGCACCGGGGAGCCGGACGACTCCGACGGGCCGGGTGCCGTCGGTGGGCCTGCCGCCGGTGAGGCAGCGGGCGCCGGGACCGTCGGCGGCACCGAGGGCGCCGAGGCGAAGCCGGTGCCGCTCGCGGTGCTGCGGCGCGACGCCATCCTCGCCGCACTGCAGTCCTCCGGCGCCGGGCGCGTACTCGATCTCGGTTGCGGCCAGGGCCAGTTGGTGCAGGCGCTGCTCAAGGACCCCCGGTACACCGAGATCGTCGGGGTCGACGTGTCGATGCGGGCGCTCACCATCGCCGCGCGCCGGCTCAAGCTGGAGCGCCTCGGGGAGCGGCAGGCGGCACGTGTCAAGCTCGTGCAGGGCTCGCTCGCCTACACCGACAAGCGGCTCAAGGGGTACGACGCCGCGGTGCTGAGCGAGGTCGTCGAACACCTCGACCTGCCCCGACTGCCGGCGCTGGAGTACGCCGTCTTCGGTTCCGCACGTCCGAGGACCGTCCTGGTGACGACGCCGAACGTCGAGTACAACGTCCGCTGGGAAACCCTCCCGGCCGGTCACACCCGGCACGGCGACCACCGCTTCGAGTGGACCCGCGAGGAGTTCCGCACCTGGGCCGCGGCGGTGGGCGAACGACACGCCTACGACGTGGAGTTCACGTCCGTCGGCCCCGACGACCCCGAGGTGGGGCCCCCGACCCAGATGGCCGTGTTCACCCTGCGCGCCGCACCGCACGACAAGCCGGCGAAGACCCCGGTCACGAAGGAGGAGAAGGCCGCATGACGGACGAGACCCGCACGACGCGTACCCTGCCCGTCACCGACCTCTCCCTCGTGGTGCTGATCGGGGCGTCCGGCTCGGGCAAGTCGACGTTCGCCCGGCGCCACTTCAAGCCGACGGAGGTCATATCCAGCGACTTCTGCCGCGGCCTCGTCGCCGACGACGAGAACGACCAGAGCGCCAGCCGCGACGCCTTCGACGTGCTGCACTACATCGCGGGCAAGCGCCTCGCGAGCGGCCGGCGCACCGTCGTCGACGCGACCAGCGTGCAGCAGGAGAGCCGCCGCCAGCTGATCGACCTGGCGAAGGAGCACGACGTACTGCCCATCGCCATCGTGCTCGACGTGCCGGAGGAGGTCTGTGCCGAGCGCAACGCCGCGCGCACCGACCGCGCCGACATGCCGCGCCGCGTCATCCAGCGCCACACCCGCGAACTCCGGCGCTCGCTCAGGCACTTGGAGCGGGAAGGGTTCCGGAAGGTGCACGTCCTGCGCGGCGTGGAGGAGATCGAGCGCGCCGAGGTCCGCACCGAGAAGCGGTACAACGACCTCACCCACCTCACCGGGCCGTTCGACATCATCGGCGACATCCACGGCTGCGCCTCGGAGCTGGAGACGCTGCTCACCCGACTCGGTTACGTCGACGGGGTGCACCCCGAGGGGCGTACGGCCGTCTTCGTCGGCGACCTCGTCGACCGCGGCCCGGACTCCCCGGGCGTGCTGCGGCGCGTGATGTCGATGGTCGGGTCCGGCGATGCGCTCTGCGTGCCGGGCAACCACGAGAACAAGTACGGCCGCTACCTGAAGGGCCGCAAGGTCCAGCACACGCACGGCCTCGCCGAGACGATCGAGCAGATGGAGGGGGAGAGCGAGGAGTTCAAGCGGCAGGTAAGGGAGTTCGTCGACGGGCTGGTCAGCCACTACGTGCTGGACGGCGGGCGCCTCGTGGTCTGCCACGCCGGACTGCCCGAGAAGTACCACGGGCGCACGTCGGGCCGGGTGCGCTCGCACGCGCTCTACGGCGACACGACCGGTGAGACGGACGAGTTCGGCCTGCCGGTGCGCTACCCGTGGGCGGAGGACTACCGGGGCAGCGCGGCCGTGGTGTACGGCCACACCCCGGTTCCCACGGCCACCTGGCTGAACAACACCATCTGCCTGGACACGGGCGCGGTCTTCGGCGGCAAGCTCACCGCGCTGCGCTGGCCGGAGCGCGAACTGGTCGACGTACCCGCCGAGCAGGTCTGGTACGAGCCGACCAGGCCGCTGGCCACCGAGGCGCCCGGCGGGCACGAGGGGCGCCCGCTCGACCTCGCGGACGTGCACGGCAGGCGGGTCGTCGAGACCCGGCACGCCGGACGGGTGTCCGTCCGCGAGGAGAACGCGGCCGCGGCGCTCGAGGTGATGAGCCGGTTCGCCGTGGACCCCCGGCTGCTTCCGTACCTGCCCCCGACCATGGCGCCGACCGCCACCTCGCACGTCGACGGCTACCTGGAGCACCCCGCCGAGGCCTTCGCGCAGTACCGGGAGGACGGGGTCGCGCGGGTCGTGTGCGAGGAGAAGCACATGGGATCGCGGGCCGTCGCGCTGGTCTGCCGCGACGCCCGGACGGCCCGTGAACGGTTCGGTGTCGGCGGCGGCGAGGAGGGGCCCACCGGAGCGCTGTACACCCGCACCGGCCGGCCCTTCTTCGACGACTCCGCGGTGACCGAGGAGATCCTCGGCAGGCTGCGGACCGCCGCGACCGAGGCGGGACTGTGGAAGGAGCTGGAGACCGACTGGCTGCTGCTCGACGCCGAGCTGATGCCGTGGTCGCTGAAGGCGTCCGGGCTGCTGCGCACCCAGTACGCGGCCGTGGGAGCGGCCTCCGGGGCCGTGTTCCCGGGCGCGCTGGCGGCGCTCGAGGGGGCGGCGGCCCGGGGGGTCGACGTACGGGACCTGCTGGCCCGGCAGCGTGAACGGGCGGCGGACGCGGCGGCGTTCACGGCCGCGTACCGGCGCTACTGCTGGACCACGGACGGTCTGGAGGGCGTGCGTCTGGCGCCCTTCCAGATCCTCGCCGTCCAGGGCCGCAGCCTCGCCGCTCTCCCGCACGACGAGCAGCTCGCGCTCATCGACCGGCTCGTCGAGCACGACGGGAGCGGTCTGCTGCAGACCACCCGGAGGCTGTTCGTGGAGACCGGCGACGCGGAGTCCGTGCAGGCGGGCGTCGACTGGTGGCTGGAGATGACGGGGCGCGGCGGCGAGGGCATGGTCGTCAAGCCGGTGCAGGCCGTGGTGCGGTCCCCGCAGGGACGGCTGGTGCAGCCCGGGATCAAGTGCCGGGGGCGCGAGTACCTGCGGATCATCTACGGAGCCGAGTACACGCGGCCCGAGAACCTCGCGCGGCTGCGCGGGCGCTTCCTGAACCACAAGCGGTCCCTGGCGATCAGGGAGTACGCGCTGGGGCTGGAGGCGCTGGACCGGCTCGCCGACGGTGAGCCGCTGTGGCGGGTGCACGAGGCGGTGTTCGGGGTGCTGGCGCTGGAGTCCGAACCGGTGGATCCCCGTCTCTGACCGGTCCGTCCTCCTCGGCCCGCTCCGGCCTGAGGCGGGGTGGCCGGGGCGCCGGGTCCCTGCCCTCGACCCCGGTTCTGCCCTGGCCCGGGCGGACTCTGGGGTGGGGCTCCGCCCTACGCCGGGGCGGGCTCTGATGCGGGGCTCCGTGTCAGGCCGGGGCGGGCTCCGACGTGGGGCTCCGTGTCAGGCCGGGGCGGGCTCCGACGTGGGGCTCCGAGTCAGGCCCGGGGCGGGCTCCGACGGGCTCCGCCCCAGGCCCCGCTCCTCAAACGCCGGAGGTGCTGAATTCCCCGGCCGGGGCTGCGTTCCGGTGGGTGGTTCGGCCTGCGACGGGTCGCGTTCGGGGCCGCTCAGGCCAGCAGGCGCAGCCGAGACTCCGCCACTCCCACCCGGACCGTCTGTCCCCATGTCAGTTCCACCGCGTCGGACTCCATCCCGTCGCCGAAGGCGATGAGGCGGTCGGACTCGACGGTGAGGGAGAGGCGGGCCCCGGCCGCGAGGCCGCCGGCCACGAACGACGTGCCGGTGACCGGCGACGGCCAGGCCTCGCGGACGAACCACAGCAGCCGGTCCTCGGTGGGGCCCGGCAGGGGGAGCCGGCCGCCCCGCTCCTGCCACACGGACCGCAGCCACCCGGTCGCGCCCGTCCCGGTCCCCACGAGGACCCCGGACGAGGCCTGGGGCTCGACGGCACCCCTGTCGCCGTCGAGCCCCAGCCGGTAGCGGGCCGTCTGATGGCCCGCGGCTCCGAGGTAGATCTCGTTGAGGGCGACCAGCCGCTGGGTGTCGTCGGCCACCGCCTCGACCATGGTGAGGTCGTCGGTCCGCCCGCTCCGGGCGACCACGGAGGCCAGCAACGCGCCCGCGTCCCGGGGCCGATGACGCACCAGCACCGCCGGGTTGCGGCCGGGGTCGGTGTCGACCCCGACGACGGGCTGCCCCGAGAGGTACTTGGCGACGTTGGCCACGAGCCCGTCCTGGCCGACCACGACCACGACGTCCTCGGGCGCGAAGAGGAAGCGGTCCAGGTCGCGCCGCTCCACTCGGGCCTGACGCCAGGTCAGGGGCACCGCCGCGGCGACCTCGGCCAGCGCCTCGCGGGTACGCCGGTGCCGCTCGGCGACCTCCGTGACATCCCGCCCCCGGGAGGCCAGGAAGAACGCCGCCTGGCCGTGCGTGCCGTGCCGGGCCAGCAACTCCTCGTACTCCGTGGTGCGGTGCACCAGCACCGCGCGGGGTGCCAGGCTCACGCCGGGTCCCCGGAGCCGCCGAACCTGGCCAGCAGCCCCGTCAGCACGTCCGGCGACACCGTGACGCTGTCGATCCTGGGCAGGTTCTCCGCCAGCCGGGTGCCCGTCAGGGCGTGCAGCGTGGCGATGTCCGCCTCCCCGTGGACCCGCAGCCAGGCGGCCTGCGCCTCGGCACGCGCCTCGCCGACCTCCCGCGCCGCCTGGGCCTCCGCCGCGGCGAGGCGGACCGTCCGCGTGGCCTCGGCCTCGGCGAGGCGCACCGTCCGGGCCGCCTCCGCCGTGGCACGCACGGCGTCCGCCGCCGCGTGCTCCTCCGCCTCGCGGCGGGCGTTCGTCCCGCGCTGATCGACCAACTGCTCCTCGCGGCGGGCGAGTTCGATCTGGCTGGCCAGTTCGTTCTCGGCGATGGCCCGCTCCCGCTCGACCGCCACGGCGCGGCGCTCGTACGTCGCCTTGTCCGCGTCCTGCTGGATCTGCTCCCGCGCCGGGGTCCGCAGGGCCCGCTCCACCTCGGGCTCGGGGCGCAGGGCCACCACCCGGACGGCGACCACCTCGATGCCGGTCGCGGGCAGGCGCGGCTCCGCCGCGAGGGCGCCTGCGATCCGCTCGCGCACCGCGGCGACCCCGTCCACCAGTGCCGACGCCAGCGGCGTCCGGGCCAGCACGTCCAGCGCGTGCTGCTGGGCCGTCTCGGTCAGCAGGGTGCCCAGCTGTTCGAGGGGCGCGCCGCGCCACACGCCCGTGTCGGGGTCGATGGAGAAGTCGAGCCGGCCGGCGGCGAGGCCGGGGTCGCTGATTCGGTAGGTGACGGTCGCCTGGACGGCGACGTCCTGGAAGTCGGCGGTGCGGGCGTGGAAGGTCATCGCCAACTCGCGGTCGTCGACCGGGACTTCGGAGAGCGCGGCGCTCAGTGCGCGGTACCAGAAGCTGAGCCCGGGCCCGTCGTGGACCAGCCGGCCCGACCGATGGTGGCGTACATGAGTGGTCGGCGCACCCCGCAGGTGGCGCCAGCCGAGGCGCCGGGTGATGTCGGCCATGGAACAACCCCCTCGTCGCCGGGCGGTCCGCGGAACGCTCCGGTCGTTGTCGTCACTGAGACGATAAAGGGAGGAGCCGCTTATCGTCAAGAGGACGAAATCAAGTGGGCGGGTTCGTGCCGATCGGCGGGTGAACACGCGTCCGGATGGTCAGGATGGAGTCATGGGATTCCACGTCGACTCCGAGGCCGGGCGGCTGCGCCGCGTCATCCTGCACCGGCCGGACCTCGAGCTCAAAAGGCTCACCCCCAGCAACAAGGACGCCCTGCTCTTCGACGACGTGCTGTGGGTGCGCCGGGCGCGCGCGGAGCACGACGGGTTCGCGGACGTCCTGCGTGACCGCGGCGTCGCCGTCCACCTCTTCGGCGACCTGCTCACCGAGGCCCTGGAGATCCCGGCGGCCCGCTCCCTCGTGCTGGACCGGGTGTTCGAGGAGAAGGAGTACGGTCCGCTGGCGACCGACCACCTGCGTGCCGCCTTCGAGGTCATGTCCGCCCCCGACCTGGCCGCCGCGCTGGTCGGCGGCATGACCAAGCGGGAGTTCCTGGAGGCCCACTCCGAGCCGATCTCCGTGCGCTTCCACGTCATGGACCTCGACGACTTCCTGCTCGGCCCGCTGCCCAACCACCTGTTCACCCGGGACACCTCCGCCTGGATCTACGACGGGGTGTCCATCAACGCGATGCGCTGGCCGGCGCGCCAGCGGGAGACCGTGCACTTCGAGGCGATCTACCGGCACCATCCGCTCTTCCGCGACGAGTCCTTCCATCTCTGGTCGGAGGGGCAGGCGGACTACCCGTCCACCATCGAGGGCGGTGACGTCCTCGTCATCGGCAACGGTGCGGTCCTCATCGGCATGAGCGAGCGGACGACGCCCCAGGCGGTGGAGATGCTCGCGCACAAGTTGTTCGCGGCGGGCTCGGCCCGCACCATCGTGGCGCTCGACATGCCCAAGCGGCGGGCCTTCATGCACCTCGACACCGTGATGACGATGGTCGACGCCGACATCTTCACGCAGTACGCGGGGCTCGGCATGCTCCGCTCCTACACGATCGAGCCGGGTGCCGGGGACAGGGAACTCAAGGTCACCGACCATCCGCCGGAGCACATGCACCGCGCGATCGCCGCGGCCCTCGGGCTCAGCGAGATCCGCGTCCTGACCGCCACCCAGGACGTGCACGCGGCGGAGCGGGAGCAGTGGGACGACGGCTGCAACGTCTTCGCGGTCGAGCCGGGCGTCGTCATCGCCTACGAGCGGAACTCGACGACCAACACGCATCTGCGCAAGCAGGGCATCGAGGTGATAGAGATCCCGGGCAGCGAACTCGGCCGGGGGAGGGGCGGCCCCCGCTGCATGAGCTGTCCCGTCGAGCGGGACGCCGTATAGGCCGCACGGTCCTGCGCGGGGAGAGGGCGGACGGCGAGCGGGCTCGGGCGCACGCGGCGAACGGCGCCGTATAGAAATGTTGAGGGTCGTATAGAATTCCAAGGTCCCCGTCTTCGTAACCCTGGAGCGCCCCCATGGCGACAGTCCCGACCGCCCTCGCCGGCCGCCACTTCCTCAAGGAGCTCGACTTCACCGCGGACGAGTTCCGCGGTCTGATCGAGCTGGCCGCGGAGCTCAAGGCGGCCAAGAAGGCGGGCACGGAGACGCGGTACCTGAGCGGGCGCAACATCGCGCTCATCTTCGAGAAGACCTCGACGCGGACCCGCTGCGCGTTCGAGGTCGCGGCCGCGGACCAGGGTGCCTCCACGACCTACCTGGACCCGTCCGGTTCGCAGATAGGGCACAAGGAGTCCGTGAAGGACACCGCGCGCGTGCTCGGGCGCATGTTCGACGCGATCGAGTACCGGGGCGACAGCCAGGCCGGCGTCGAGGAGCTCGCCGCGTACGCCGGAGTGCCGGTCTACAACGGCCTGACCGACGACTGGCACCCCACCCAGATGCTGGCCGACGTGCTCACCATGACCGAGCACAGCACCAAGCCGCTCGACGGGATCGCCTTCGCCTACCTCGGCGACGCCCGCTTCAACATGGGCAACTCCTACCTGGTCACCGGCGCGCTGCTCGGCATGGACGTGCGGATCGTCGCACCGCGGGCGTACTGGCCGGCCGAGGAGATCGTCGCCCGGGCGCGCAAGCTCGCCGAGCAGAGCGGCGGCACCGTCACGCTCACCGAGGACGTCGCCGAGGGCGTCCGTGGCGCCGACTTCGTCGCCACCGACGTCTGGGTCTCCATGGGCGAGCCCAAGGCGGTGTGGGACGAGCGGATCGCCGCCCTGGCCCCGTACGCCGTGACCATGGAGGTCCTGCGCGCCACCGGCAATCCCGACGTCAGGTTCCTGCACTGCCTGCCGGCCTTCCACGATCTGGGCACCAAGGTCGGCCGGGAGATCCACGAGACCCACGGGCTCGACTCGCTGGAGGTCACCGACGAGGTCTTCGAGTCGGCGCACTCGGTCGTCTTCGACGAGGCGGAGAACCGGCTGCACACGATCAAGGCGATCCTGGTCGCGACCCTCGCCTGACCTGCGGGCCCGCCGACCGAGGCGGGCCCGGGCCTCCCCGGGGCCGATCGCAACCGTTCGTCTAACGCTTCCGCCGCATCTCCCCGTACGATCCTCGGCGAGCCCGGAACCATCCCTTCCGCGGCCCGTCCCGCGACCGACCCCGTCGCGCCCCCGCACCACCGAAATGAGCACCACCCGCATGCCCGCTCCACGCACCGAGACCGCCGCCCGCAGCAGGCGCGCTCCCCGCATCAAGTCCACCGAGCTCCTGGTCGCCGAATCCGGCGCGGACCTCGAAGGCCATGGCCTCAAGCGCACCATGGGCCTCTTCCAGCTCGTCTGCTTCGGCGTCGGCGCCATCGTGGGCACCGGCATCTTCGTCGGCCTGTCCGACTCGGTCGGCCAGGCCGGGCCCGCCGTGGTCCTCTCGTTCGTCCTCGCCGCGCTCACCTGCGTCTTCACCGCGTTCTCGTTCGCGGAGCTCGGGGGAGCCATCCCGGTCTCCGGGTCCTCGTACTCCTTCGCCTACGCCGGGCTCGGCGAGGGCACGGCCTTCCTGGTCGGCTGGTGCCTGCTCCTGGAGTACGGCGTCTCCGTGTCGGCCGTCGCGGTCGGCTGGAGCCAGTACGTCAACGAACTGCTCAACAGCGTGATCGGGGTGCAGCTGCCCGACGCGGTGTCCGCGGGGCCGGCCGACGGCGGAGTCGTCAACCTCCCGGCGGTCGTCGTGATCGCGCTGGCCTCGGTCCTGCTGGTCCGCGGAGTGCGCGAGAGCGCCCGCGCGACGGCCGCCATGGCGGTCCTGAAGCTGGCCATCCTCGTGCTCTTCTGCGCCATCGGCTTCACCGCCTTCAAGGACGGCAACCTGAGCCCGTTCTCGCCCGCCGGACTCGGCGGCATCGGCGCGGGCACCACGGCGGCCTTCTTCTCGTACATCGGCTTCGACGCGATCACCACCGCCGGCGAGGAGGCCAAGAACCCGCGCCGCAACATCCCGATCGCGATCCTGATCTGCATCGGCCTGGTCACCCTGCTGTACTGCGCGGTCGCCCTCGCCGCGATCGGCGCCATCGGCGCGGACCAGGTCGGCGGCCGGCCCGCGGCGCTGTCCTACGTCGTCAACGAGGTCACCGGCTCCACGGTCGGCGGCGGGATCGTCGCCTTCGGCGCGGTCGTCGCGATCGCCTCGGTCGTCCTCGCCGTGATGTACGGCCAGACGCGCGTCCTGATGTCCATGGCCCGCGACGGACTCGTTCCGCGCGTCTTCGAGCGGGTCTCCCCGAAGACCTCGACCCCGGTGTCGGGCACCCTCATCGTCGCGGTGGTCTTCGCGGTCCCGGCGGCCTTCTCGTCGCTGGACGCGGTCGTCGACCTGACCACCATCGGCACCCTGGCCGTCATGGCCGTCGTCAACATCGTGGTGATCGCCCTGCGGCGCCGGGAACCGGGCCTCGCCCGGACGTTCCGCGTGCCGCTCTACCCGGTCGTGCCGGTGCTCGGCGTCGGCTTCTGCCTCTACCTGATGTACGAGACCGGCTGGACGACCTGGCTCCAGTTCGGGGTGTTCCTGGTGGCCGGACTCCTGGTGTACCTGGGCTACGGGCGCCGCCACTCCCGGCTCGCCACGGCCGGGCCGCTCGCGGGCGCTCCCGGTGGCGACGAGACGGCGCGGTCCGCTACGGGCGCGGAGGCCGGGCGTACCGACGCTGCGGCGGCACGACAGGAAGTCTGAACCAGACCGCCTTGCCGGACTCGGTGGGGCGGTGGCCGCAGGAGGAGCTGAGGGTGCGGATGAGGAGCAGTCCGCGCCCGTGCTCCTGCCAGGGGTCGGGCGGCCCGGCCTGGTGCGGGATCGTGAGGTCCCCCGGCGGCGCCGGGTCCGGGTCGTGGACCTCGACCTGACAGCCCGACGGCAGCAGCTCCACCACCAGCTCTATCGGACCGTCCCCGGCGGTGTGCTCCACGGCGTTGGCCACCAGCTCCGCCGTCAGAAGTTCGGCGGTGTCGCTGTCGGCCGCGTGCTCCAGCTCCGCCAGCGCCGTCCGGACCAGCGCACGGGCGACGGGCACCGCGGCAGCCGTGTGCGGCAGCGCGATGCGCCAGGAGGCGGGGGCGGGGGGCGGCTCGTGCAAGGCGGGTCCGTTCATCAGCAGGCTGTCCTGCTTTCAACATAGGAATGGTACGGCTTGCCCGGACAGAGGCGCTCGGCGGGCGGTGGCCGGGACGTTCGTCCCGCCTACCGGGCTGCGTACCCAGGCGAACGGCCCGCCTCCCACGGATGCTCCCGCCGTTACGCGGTTATCGATGATCCGTGACTCCGTGACTCCGGGATGCGTAACGCCGTGACCCCGTCGCGGCGCCCGCGGTGCTCCCGGCCGGCCTATCGCGTAGTCGTGACGACAGTCACAGACGAGTGATAACTTCGTGGTGCAGCCGTACGCACCCGTGGGCGGCCGTGGGAGGCCGCCCGTCGGGCGCCGCCGACGCCGCCCCCGTCCGAGGAGGCCGCCCGTCATGAGTCCCTTCACCGGCTCCGCCGCCCGCACCGCCGACTGGGAGCACGTGCGGTGCGCGATCGCCGACGGCGTCGCCACGGTCACCCTGGCCCGCCCCGAGAAGCTCAACGCGCTCACCTTCGGCGCCTACGCCGACCTGCGCGACCTGCTCGCCGAACTGGCCCGCGAGAAGTCCGTGCGCGCGCTCGTGCTGGCCGGCGAGGGCCGCGGCTTCTGCTCCGGCGGTGACGTCGACGAGATCATCGGCGCCACTCTGTCCATGGACACCGCGCGGCTGCTCGACTTCAACCGGATGACCGGGCAGGTTGTGCGGGCGCTGCGGGAGTGCCCGTTCCCGGTGATCGCGGCGGTGCACGGGATCGCCGCCGGCGCGGGAGCCGTCCTGGCCCTCGCCGCCGACTTCCGGGTGGCCGACCCCTCCGCCCGTTTCGCCTTCCTCTTCACCCGGGTCGGTCTGTCCGGCGGCGACATGGGCGCCGCCTATCTGCTGCCCCGCGTGGTCGGACTCGGGCACGCCACCCGGCTGCTGATGCTCGGCGAAGCGGTGCGGGCCCCCGAGGCCGAGCGGATCGGCCTGATCAGCGAGCTGACCGAGGAGGGCCGCGCCGACGAGGCGGCCCAGGCCCTCGCCCACCGCCTCGCCGACGGCCCGGCACTCGCGTACGCCCAGACCAAGGCGCTGCTCACCGCCGAACTGGACATGCCGCTCGCCGCCGCCGTGGAGCTGGACGCCGCCACCCAGGCCCTGCTCATGAACGGCGAGGACTACGCGGAGTTCCACGCCGCCTTCAGCGAGAAGCGCGCGCCCAGGTGGCAGGGGCGATGACCGTGCGGGGCGCCACGACGGCACGGTCGCGGGGCGTGGACGCGGCCCTCGGGCGGGGACTGCGGGTCGCCGTCATCGGGGGCGGGCCCGGAGGCCTCTACGCCGCCGCCCTCCTCAAGCGGCTGCGCCCCGACCGCGAGGTCACCGTCTGGGAGCGCAACGCGCCCGACGACACCTTCGGCTTCGGCGTCGTGCTCTCCGACGAGACACTCGGCGGCATCGAGCACGCCGACCCCGTCGTCTACGAGGCGCTGCGGGCCGAGTTCGTGCGCTGGGACGACATCGACATCGTGCACCGCGGGGAGTGCCACACCTCCGGCGGCCACGGCTTCGCCGCGCTCGGCCGGCGCCGCCTCCTGGAGATCCTGCACGAGCGGTGCCGTGCCCTCGGCGTGGAGCTCCGTTTCCGGACCCCGGCGCCGCCCGCGGCGGAGCTGACGGCGACCCACGACCTGGTCGTCGCGGCCGACGGGGTGCACAGCTCGACCCGGCAGGCACACGCCGAGGTGTTCGGCCCCTCCGTCGAGGAACACCGCTGCCGCTACATCTGGCTCGCCGCCGACTTCGCCCTCGACGCCTTCCGCTTCGAGATCGCCGAGACCGAGTACGGAGTGATGCAGCTGCACGGCTACCCCTACTCCCGCCCGTCGCCGGGCCGGCAGCCCTCGACGGGGTCCACGGGACCGGAGAGCCCGCTCGGCTCCTCCACCGTCATCGTCGAGATGCGCGAGGAGGTCTGGCGGGCCGCCGGATTCGCCGGACTGGACGAGCAGGAGTCCGTGGAACGCTGCGCGAAGATCTTCGCGGAGGCGCTCGGCGGGCGGCCCCTGCGCTCCCACAGGTCCGCCTGGACCACCTTCCGCACCGTCGTCAACGACCGCTGGTCGCACGGCAATCTGGTCCTCCTCGGCGACGCCGCGCACACCGCCCACTTCTCCATCGGCTCCGGCACCAAGCTCGCGGTCGAGGACGCCCTCGCGCTGGCCGCCTGTCTGGAGGAGCGGCCCACGCTCGGCGGGGCGCTGGCCGCGTACGAGGCGGAGCGGCGCCCGGTCGTCGCCTCCACGCAGCGCGCCGCACGCGCCAGCCTGGAGTGGTTCGAGAACCTGGGTCTCCATCTCGACCAGCCCGCCCGCCAGTTCGCCTTCAACCTCCTCACCCGCAGCCGCCGCGTCACCCACGACAACCTGCGGCTCCGCGACGCGCACTTCGTCGAGTCCGTGGAGCGCGAGTTCGGCTGCCCGCCCGGGACGCCGCCGATGTTCACCCCGTTCCGGCTGCGCGACCTCGTCCTGCGCAACCGGGTCGTCGTCTCGCCCATGGACATGTACTCGGCGGTGGACGGTGTGCCCGGCGACTTCCACCTCGTCCACCTCGGGGCGCGGGCGCTGGGCGGCGCCGGGCTGGTCATGACCGAGATGGTGTGCGTCAGCGCCGAGGGACGCATCACCCCGGGCTGTGCCGGGCTCTACACCCCCCGTCAGGGCGAGGCATGGCGCCGGATCGCCGACTTCGTGCACAGCAGGTCACCGGGCACGGCGATCGGCGTCCAGCTCGGCCATTCCGGCCGCAAGGGGTCGACGAAGCTGATGTGGGAGGGCATGGACGAGCCGCTGGACGACGGCAACTGGCCGCTGGTGGCCGCCTCCCCGATCCCGTACCGGCCGGACGGCCGGACGCCGCGCGAGGTCAGCCGGTCCCAGCTCACCGACATCCGGGAGCAGTTCGCCGAGTCGGCGCGCCGTGCCGCCCGCTGCGGCTTCGACCTGCTCGAACTGCACTGCGCCCACGGCTATCTGCTCTCCGGGTTCCTCTCGCCGCTCACCAACCGGCGGACCGACGCCTACGGAGGATCGCTCGCCGCGCGGCTGCGGTTCCCGCTCGAAGTCTTCGACGCGGTACGGGCCGTGTGGCCGGCGGAGCGCCCCATGACGGTGCGGATCTCCGCGACCGACTGGGCCGAAGGGGGCAACACGGCCGACGAGGCGGTGGAGATCGCCCGTGCCTTCGCCGCGCACGGTGCCGACGCGATCGACGTCTCGACGGGCCAGGTCGTCGCCGGCGAACAGCCCGACTACGGCCGTTCCTACCAGACGCCGTTCGCCGACCGGATCCGCAGCGAGACGGGCGTCCCGGTGATCGCGGTCGGCGCGATCTCCTCCTGGGACGACGTCAACTCCCTGATCCTGGCCGGGCGTACGGATCTGTGCGCACTCGCCCGGCCGCACCTGTACGACCCGCACTGGACGTTGCACGCGGCGGCCGAGCAAGGGTATGCGGGGGCGGGTGCCGTCTGGCCGGAGCCGTACCGGGCGGGCAGCCGGCGCCCGCAGACCGGCCGCACGGACGCCCCCAGGCCCCGCCACGGACTGGGGACGTGAACGCGCCGGTGCCGTCGGACGCGTGCCACCCGTCGCCGGGCAGCCCGGGTCACTCCGTCGGGGAGATGCCCGCGAACTCCGCCCCCGCGTCCCGCAGCCGCTCGTGCAGCGCCCGGAAGACGGCGGCCGAGCGCACGCCCGGCCAGTCCCCGGGCAGCAGCCCGGCCGGCAGCCCCGGATCGGTGTACGGCAGGTGGCGCCAGGAGTCCAGGGCGAGCAGGTAGTCGCGGTACGCGTCCTCCGGCGGGGTGTCCGCGCGCCGCTCCCAGTCGAGCAGGACGGGCGCGTGACGGTCGAGGAACGCCTCGTGCTGCTTGGCGATCGCGGAGAGGTCCCACCAGCGCGCGACGGCCTCCGTGGTCGCCGCGAAGCCCAGGTGCTCGCCGCGGAAGAGATCCACGTAGGGGTCGAGCCGCAGCCGGGCCAGGGTGTGCCGGGTCTCCTCGTACAGCCGGGCGGGGGCGATCCACACACCGGGAGCCGCCGCACCGAAGCCGAGCCCGGCCAGCCGGGAGCGCAGCACATGGCGCTTCTGCCGCTCCGACTCCGGCACGGAGAACACCGCGAGCACCCAGCCCTCGTCCCGCGGCGGCGCCGCCGCGTACACCCGCCGGTCGCCGTCGTCGAGCAGCTGCCGTGCGTCGGGCGACAGCGCGTACCCGGCCGCGCCGCCCGCTGTGCGCTCCGGCAGGAGCAGCCCTCTTCGCTTGAGCCGCGACACCGACGACCGTACGGAGGGCGCGTCGACGCCGACCGCGGCGAGGAGCCGGATCAGCTCGGCGACCGGCACGGGACCGGGTGCGAAGCGGCCGTAGGCGCCGTAGAAGGTGACGATGAGGGACCGGGGGGCGTGCTGCTCGGACACGTTGATCACTCTAAAGCGTAGATCATCCCGGTCGGCCGTCCCCGGGGGTGCGATCGCCGTCCCCCGGCGTGCCCGGGACGGTCGCGCGCAGCCGGAACCGCTGGAGCTTCCCCGTCGCCGTGCGCGGCAGCGCGTCCAGGAAGACGATCCGGCGCGGGCATTTGTACGGCGCCAGCTCGGACTTGAGGAACGCGCACAGCGACTCGGCGTCCCGCCGCGCGCCGGGGCGCAGGACCGCGTACGCCACCGCGATCTGCCCGCGCGCCTCGTCGGGATGCCCCACCACCGCCGTCTCCACCACGTCCGGGTGGCGCAGCAGCGCCTCCTCGACCTCGGGTCCCGCGATGTTGTACCCGGCCGAGACGATCATGTCGTCGGCTCGGGCGACGTACCGGAAGTAGCCGTCCGGGTCGCGCACATAGGTGTCGCCGGTGAGGTTCCAGCCGCCGCGCACGTAGTCCCGTTGCCGGGGGTCGGCGAGGTAGCGGCAGCCGACGGGCCCGCGCACGGCGAGCAGTCCCGGTTCGCCGTCGGCGACCGGTTCGCCCGAGTCGTCCACGACGCGCGCCTGCCAGCCCGGCACCGGCAGCCCCGTCGCACCCGGCCGGATCGCCTCGTCGGCCGCGGAGATGAAGATGTGCAGCAGCTCCGTGGCGCCGATGCCGTTGATGATCCGCAGGCCGGTGCGTTCCCGCCAGGCGCGCCAGGTCGCGGCGGGCAGGTTCTCGCCGGCCGAGACGCACCGGCGCAGCGACCCCACGTCGTGGGCGTCCAGGTCGTCCAGCATCGCGCGGTACGCGGTCGGGGCCGTGAAGAGCACCGACACCCGGTGCTCGGCGATGGCCGGCAACAGCTGCCGGGGACCGGCCTGTTCGAGCAGCAGGGAGCTGGCGCCGGCTCTCAGCGGGAAGACCACGAGCCCGCCGAGCCCGAAGGTGAAACCCAGTGGGGGACTGCCGGCGAAGACGTCGTCCTCCCGCGGCCGCAGCACGTGCGCGGAGAAGGTGTCCGCGATCGCGAGCACATCGCGGTGGAAGTGCACACAGCCCTTGGGGCGTCCTGTCGTGCCGGAGGTGAACGCGATAAGCGCGACGTCGTCCGCGGCGGTGTCGGCCGGCGGGTACGGCTCGGCGGGCGCGCCGGTGATCCGCGACAGCAGGTCGTCGGGTGCGTCCCCGCCGTACGTCGTCACCCGCAGTCCGTCGACCTCCGCCTTGACCAGGTCGTCCACGGAGCGGATGTCGCACAGCGCGTGGGTGGCCCGGGCGATCCCGCACATCGTCCGCAGCTCGTGGGGGCGTTGCTGGGCCAGCACCGTGACGGCGACCGCGCCGGCCTTCAGTACCGCGAGCCAGCACGCGGCCAGCCAGGGCGTGGTGGGGCCGCGCAGCAGCACGCGGTTTCCCGGTACGACGTCCAGCTCGCCGGTCAGGACGTGGGCGATCCGGTCGACGCGGTCGAGCAGCTGCCCGTACGTCCACGCGGGGCCGGAGACCGTACGGAACACCGGGCGCCCGGCGCCGAACCGCTCCACCGTGCGGTCCAGCAGTTCGACGGAGCAGTTCAGCCGGTCGGGATAGCGCAGCCCGGGCAGCTCGAAGAGGAGGTCGGGCCACTGGTCCGGCGGCGGGAGATGGTCGCGCGCGAAGGTGTCCACGTGGGCCGAGACCGACGACTGCTGTGGGCTGCCGGTCGTGCCCGTGGCGTTCGCCGGGGTCCTGGCGTCCCCGGGCTGGGTGGGGTCCATGGCCGTTCGCCCCCTTGTCGTGGTGGGCTCGCACGAGGAGCGTATCGTGTTGGTGACGACAGTCAACGGTCCGCGATACGGTCGGGGGGAGCACTCGGAGCCGCCTCCGCCTCGGCGGGCGCCGGCGTGGCGGCGGGGGGGGGGGGGGGGGGGGGGGGGGGGGGGGGGGGGGGGGGGGGGGGGGGGGGGAGGGGAGGGGGGGGGGGGGGGGGGCGG